>JBHGXW010000032.1:0-7161 GCA_041920465.1 Paenibacillaceae bacterium
CGTCAAGCTAGTAAGACCCCTCATAGACGATGAGGTTGATAGGCTCGGTGTGGAAGCACGGCAACGTGTGGAGCTGACGAGTACTAATCGGTCGAGGACTTATCCACGTACATTCCTTAGCTTATATTGGAGCGAGCATCATTCACCTGAGCGACTTTTGCCTTACGGGCAACAGGGGCGAATGGGGAAGCTGATGCGAGCGACTCGTTATCCAGTTTTGAAGGTGCAACCATGTGCCCTTAGCTCAGCCGGATAGAGCGTTTGACTACGAATCAAAAGGTCGGGAGTTCGAATCTCTCAGGGCACGCCATTTTTACCCCACATGGAAGTCCGGCTAAAAGCGCCGCGTCCTGTGGAAACGTCGATACTCGGACATCCTGTCCATCGGGAAGTAGCTCAGCTTGGTAGAGTACTTGGCTTGGGACCAAGGGGTCGCAGGTTCGAATCCTGTCTTCCCGACCATGTAATTTCATATATGCCGGTATGGCGGAATTGGCAGACGCGCGCGACTCAAAATCGTGAGGGAAACCGTGGGGGTTCAAGTCCCTCTACCGGCA
This sequence comes from Paenibacillaceae bacterium, assembly GCA_041920465.1. Lineage (GTDB taxonomy): Bacteria > Bacillota > Bacilli > Brevibacillales > Brevibacillaceae > Brevibacillus_H. The sequence continues at coordinate 558 of JBHGXW010000032.1, forward strand.
CCATACATAGTGACTAAAGCCTTGAGACGATGAACCATCTGTTTCGGGGCTTTTTTACTATCTAACGCTTGAATGGATTTTTCTTCGCTATATTCATGCTTGTCGAACAAATAGACGATAAGGAGGAGTATTGATGCGTCTGCAGGATAGGAAGGTTGTATGTTTTATTGAACACGAGTTTGAAGACCTGGAGCTTTGGTATCCCATACTCAGGCTGAGAGAGGAAGGAGCCAGAGTCGAAATAGTTGGCCCAAAGGCAAATGAGAAATATATAGGAAAATACGGAGTACCTTGCAACTCCGACAAATCACTGGCGGAAATCAATGCCAGCGATTATGACGGCGTATTAATACCGGGAGGTTGGGCGCCGGATAAACTGCGCCGCTATCCAGAGGTTCTGCAATTTGTTCAAGAGATGCACCAAGCCCGTAAGCCAATTGGCCATATCTGTCATGCGGGCTGGGTGCTTGTCTCGGCTAAAATTTTGCAAGGCGTCAAAACAACATCAACACCGGGTATTAAAGACGACATGGAAAATGCCGGAGCCATCTGGGTGGATGAAGAAGTGGTAGTAGACGGTCACATCGTGGGTTCCCGCCGTCCACCAGATCTTCCGGCTTACGCCAAGGCATTTGCCGATCTCTTGGCAAAACAATAAAAATCAATTCGTTTCGAGGGCATACTCCCTCGAAGACGACCTCGAGCATTTGATAAGCCGCCCACGATTTTTTAATGCCCTGCCCTGTCTAAGCAAAGAGCTTAAAAAAGAGCGTAAAAACAAAAATGGGACGAAGAATTGGCGAAAAATAGGAAGAAATTTGGCAAGCAAGGCAGAACCCGTTGACTAACGGCATCTGCCTTTTTTAACTATATAAAACTCTATAAGAAAGTTTAACCACTTTACATGATGATAGTGGTTAAACTTTCATCTGACGGCTATGAAAAGGAAAGAGCTTCGTCCCATTGCGTGTTCCTTGTGAAGGCAAGGCAAAGTGAAGAGAGTGAAGGAAGGAATCAGAGTCGTCAGATGAGAAGCTTCTGTGAAAGGCTTTTATACCCCTGAAAGGGGCGCGAAGCGTAGAAGGGGCCCCGCCCGACAGTAGTGTAAGCTTAAGTCGGGTGGGTTGTGAAGACTCCCTTCCGTAATGAACGGAACGGACGGATTATTCATCTCTTTAGGCCTTCATGGAACCACGTTTCAGTCCCCCGACGTTTCAGTCCCCCGATGAGAGGGGATGAGAGGGGAAGAGGGACGAAGTCTTTTCTTGATTATTCTTTCGTGTGATTAGAGAGAAACTGAACCAGCTTGGTGCCTACCCCGACAAATGTTTCCAAAATGGCTTGTGCTCCTGCAATCGACAAAATAAAGATGACAGGCATAGAAAAGCGGGGAAGAAAGAGGAAGGCTATCCCTAAGAAGATGGCACTCCAAATGCCGGTACACCAATAACAGTTGATCAAGTAGCCAAACATCGAGGTAGGGGTTTTTTTCGTGGAGATGTGCCCTTCCGAATCCATTACTCTCTCTTTTCGCAGGAACGGATTGCGCAAGAACTCGGTAATCTTATCGAAGACGATCAAGTGGGTGAAACGGTAGCTCGCCAAAATCAACATGATATATGTCATCCAGTCAAGGTCTCGCATGGAAGCCTCCAGATTATGTTTTCGCATTCTGCTGCTTGCTACGTATAGTGTTCCACTTGGGAGAAAAGCTATGAAAAAATAATCGGGCATGCCAAAAATAGAAATGAATTAGTGCTTGCGCATTACTAGATCATTTGTTTTGATAGTAATGTATGGTCGCAAAATGTTCATAAATTTATGCGCTCCAATGAAAAAGCGGCTTACATGGATAAGAGATGGAGTTGATTTTTGGTGAACAGCAATCTATTGGCTGAGCGGTCGATCGATTTTGACGATTTGACAGCCCGGCTTAAGCGTATTGTAAGTGAAATGCAAGAATCCCAAGACCAACAAAATGTCGAGAAAATATTCCAATTGATCGATAAAGTGGAATCCAAAGAGATGAGTATCGCCTTTTGCGGTCACTTCTCGGCTGGAAAATCAACGATGATCAACACCTTGTTGGGACGAGATCTCTTACCGTCCAATCCGATTCCGACAAGCGCTAATGTTGTGAAGATAAAATGCGGTGAACCTGCCGCCCGGGCCTATACAAGGCATCATGGCGTGATCACCTTTGACCCGACGACGGAGATTGACCAATTGAAGAAGTATGCCGTGGACGGAGATACCGTAGACTGGGTCGAGATCCAATATCCTGATCTTTTTCTTGGAGAGAAGGGCAGTCTCTTGGATACGCCGGGGATCGATTCGACGGATGCGGCTCACAAAATCGCCACTGAATCTGCCTTGCATTTGGCCGATGCGGTAATCTATATGATGGATTACAATCATGTGCAAGCCGAGGAAAACTTCAACTTTACCAAAACATTGAAAGACCGCGGCAAGCCAGTCTATCTGGTGATTAACATGATAGACAAGCACGTTGACTTTGAGCTGGATTTTGACAGCTATAAAGAGAGTGTAGAGGAGTCTTTTGCGACGTGGAATATTCAGCCGGACGGAATTTACTACACGTCATTGGCTGAGCCTGATCATCCCGAGAATCAATATGAGCAATTCCGCGACAAACTGATCCAGCTATTATCTCAATCCGAGCAGTATATCCAAGAGAGCGTGACCCATTCGGCGCTGTATTTGATTGAGGAGCACATAAGATTTATCTCGCGTCAAAGCGAGGAAGCGCGTCAACAACTAGAAGCGAAACTACAGGTTTCGGCAGACGGAGTGGATACAGAAGATGCGTCGGCTGTTCAGGCCAAGCTGGAGGAAGTAGCAAAAGCTCTTGAAGAGCATCACACACAATTATCGACAGCCAAAGCCAGCATGGAAAAAGAGCTGCAAACTTTCTTGGAAAATGCCCGTCTTACCTACTACAGCACCAATGAAGCCGCCGAAAAGTATTTGGAAAGTCGCAAGCCAGGCTTCAAGGTAGGCTTCCTCTTTTCCGGTAAAAAGACAGAGGAAGAGCGTTCTGCACGCTTGCAGGTGCTGCTGTCTGATTTTCGTGACAAGGTAGCAAGTAATCTGGATTGGCATTTCAAAGATTTGCTCAGCAAGTTGCCGGAACGATTCGGAATACGCGATGAAGCGTACCATGCTGCTGTGCACAATACCCAAATCGAGGTAACATCCCAGTTCTTAGCCGCGCAAGTGAAAGAAGGCGCCGTATCAAACGAGTATGTGATGAACTACTGCAAAGACATCTCCAACGGGATCAAAGCCGAGTATCGTCGCGTTGGACTTCAGTTTATCGAGCAGGTGTACGTGCGCCTGGCAGAGCAAACGGAGAAAGAGCTTGCCAGTTTGCGCCAACAAGCGGAAGTGCTGACTGGTATTGTCCAAACACATGAGCAATTACAAGAACTGCGCAGTCAAGAGCTGGAAGTGGGCAATCATCTTCGAGCGCTATTGTTGACGGGTAAATAAGAAGGAGAATTGGAACATGAATCAAGTAAAGACAAGATTACTGGAAGCGGCAGAGCTGCTCCAGCGTGTAAGCGAAGAGATCCATACCGTACCAGGTATGCAGGCCCAAGCCAAAGAACTGGCAGAACGCTCCGAGCGGCTTCGCACCAATCAATTCACCGTTGCGCTGTTTGGTGCCTTCAGCGCAGGCAAATCCTCTTTTGCCAATGCGTTGATGGGAGATATGGTACTGCCCGTCTCGCCCAATCCGACAACGGCGGCGATCAACAAAATCATGCCCCCAACCCAAACTTATCCGCATGGTTCGGTACGTGTGATTGTCAAGTCGAAACAAGCGATTGAAGCGGATGTTCTGCGTTCTCTCGCGGTATTTGAGCTGGAAGCGGGAAGTCTGGAAGAGGGTCTTGAAAGAATCGGATCGATTGATGTGGCGCAAATCGCTCCCCATGCCAAACCGCATTATACGTTTTTAAAAGCGGTTGCCAAAGGACTTCCCGAGATGGTTGCCCATTTGGGAGGAGAAATGGTAGTCGACCAACAGGCATTCAAGTCGCTGGTCGCCAAAGAAGAGAAAGCATGCTTTACCGAATTCATCGAATTGTACTATTCCTGTCCGCTGACCGACCAAGGCATTGTGCTGGTAGATACGCCGGGTGCCGACTCGATCAACGCCCGCCATACAGGGGTTGCGTTTGACTATATTAAAAATGCGGATGCCGTCCTGTTTGTCACCTATTACAACCACGCCTTTGCCCATGCCGACCGCGAGTTCTTGCTGCAGATGGGCCGGGTGAAGGACACGTTTGAGCTGGATAAGATGTTTTTCATTGTGAATGCGGCGGACCTTGCTGCATCGGCAGACGAGCTTCAAGGAGTGTTGGAGCACGTCGAGAAAAACTTGCTTGCTTGCGGAATTCGCCATCCAAGGCTCTATCCGGTCTCCAGCCAAACAGCGCTTTTGGCTCGCATGCATGAGAAAGGAAAACTTTCCACATCGGCTGAAAAAGTATACCGTCAGCGAACCAATTCAGGCGAACATGATCCGCTTCCCGCTCCGCAAACGGCGTTGGAACTGTCAGGGATCATGAGGTTTGAACAAGATTTCATGCGCTTCAGCCTGGAAGAATTGACCGATATGGCTGTAACAGCAGCCCGAAATGAAATCAAGCGGGCAGAACTTACGTTGGGCGAATTCATTGAAATGGCTCAAGCCGGGGAAGAGGTTCGCCAGGAACGCAGAATGAAGGCGCAAACAGCCAAAGAGCAGGCGATGGAGCTGATCCAAAGCTATTCTACGGAATCGGAGAAACGCGACTTGCACAAGGAGCGCGAAGAATTGGTTTATTACGTGAAGCAGCGCCTCTTTTTCCGCTTCAACGAATTATTTAATTTTGCTTTTAACCCGTCCGTGATTAAGGACGACGGGCGTAATCTGAAAAAAGCGCTGCAAAGCTCTCTCCATGACTTGCTGCGATCCATTGCCTACGATTTGGCACAGGAGCTTCGGGCCACATCGCTGCGGCTGGAAAAGTTCATGAATAAAGAGGGGACACGGCTTGTCGAATTATGGGAAAACGAACTTGATTCCTATGCCCATCACTTCAAATTGGCTCCTTATCAGGTGCGGAAAGTAGATACCCCTGAATTTCCGGAGGAGCTGCCTGTTCCTTTGAGCGCTTTTCAGCCGGCTTTGTCCTTGTTTAAAAACACCAAGGATTTCTTCGAATTGGATGGGAAAGCCAAGCTGCGCGACGAGTTGGAAAAGCTGGTTCAGCAGCCGGTCGAGACATATCTGGCTTCCGGCTCCGACCGGATAGGCTCTCTGTTTGAACAAGCCTTCACGGAAATGGTGGAAGAAGAGAAACAGCACGTGATCCAACAATTGGACGAGTATTTCATTGGAGTGTTTGCCGCACTCGACATGAAAGTGGACCTGGGCGACCTGGAAAACAAGCAAGCGATCCTGAAACAACTGCTTTCTTAAAGACATACCAAAAAGAACACGGCTTCCCTTTCCGAAAAGAGGGAAGCCGTTTTACTCACTTAGAGAGTGCGGACCTAATTTACCTGAATCTGTCCATTTTGATCAAGGAAGACGTTAAACTCTTTCACCACAGTCGGCTGTTCATTCGGGTTGTTCAAGTTATAGCGAAGCACCTGAAAAGTGCCGTCAGCCGTCAATTTTCCTTTGAATTGTACGCCGAAGAGATCAGAACGGTAAAAATCGAAGCTGGCCAGCTCCGTATTCTTCAATTCTTGGGCAATCAGCTTGCCGTCTCCTGAAAACATAGCCTTGCGAAGCTTCTCGGAGGAGTCATACTTTTGCTGCAAATATGCCTTCAATTGCTGAGCCACTTCTGAGTCAGCAATCTCTTTTCCTTTGTCGATTACCTGCTTGCCTGCCTCAATTGCCTGTTTGCCAGCTTCCACTGCCTGCTGCGCATCGTTGACGGTTTTGTTTAAATCTCCGCAAGCGGTTATCAAAAGGGCGGCTGCAATCATGACGAAAATGTGACGCATGGATACCTCTCCTTTAAGACTTTTTTTCGAGTAAAGGGAAATATAAATATTTTAGCCCAAAACCATGCTGTTTCAAATATGAAATCCCGTTTGAACATAGGATTTTATCCAATTGTAGGCTCAAATAAGTCAACTCCAGCATAGGATAGTCTAAGGCAAGAGATTGCTTTATTGAATAAGGGAGGATCTGTATGATGCAAGGAAAAGTAAAATGGTTTAACAAAGAAAAGGGCTACGGGTTTATTGAGAAAAACGGCGGAGGAGACGTTTTCGTTCACTATACGGGCATCTCGGGAACCGGATATCGAAACTTGGAAGAAGGCGAGATCGTCACCTTCGACATTGTGGATGGCCAACGAGGTCCGCAAGCAGCCAATGTCGTTCGCAAAAGCGTCAATGCCTAACAAAAACACGATCGGGACCTTAAAGAGTGCACTTACCCCTGTCAAGTAGACACACCTAAAAAGCCTAAGCAGCCAGTGTGACTCGGTATTCAACCGGGGCACACTGGTTTAATCTTTTCTGGAAACGTTCATGGTTATAGAACCATATGTATTCATCAATGGCTTGA
>JBHGXW010000037.1:0-58377 GCA_041920465.1 Paenibacillaceae bacterium
CTCCACATGCGGCGTATGCGGGAACATATCAAGCGGCTGCACCTGCACAAGCTCATACTTTTCCAGCAATCGCTTCAAATCTTTCGCCAAGGTGGAAGGGTTGCAGGAAACGTACACCACCCGATCCGGTGCAACCTCCAGGATCGCCCCAATCAGTGCGGGGTCGAGCCCTGTCCGCGGCGGGTCGACAACGACTACATCAGGTTTCACGCCTTGCTTGGCCCACTTGGGCATCAACACCTCCGCTTTGCCTGCGTGGAAGCTGGCATTGGCAATTCCGTTATGCTTGGCATTTGCTTTGGCGTCTTCCACCGCTTCCGGGATGATCTCTATTCCCCGCACTTCTTTGGCGTACGGGGCCAGCCAAAGGGCAATGGTTCCTGTGCCGCAGTAGAGATCAAGCACCAGTTCGCTGCCTGTCAGCCGGGCCGCTTTCTTCACTTCATCGTAGAGTTTGGTTGTCTGCTCTGGATTTAGCTGAAAAAAGGCGCGGGCCGACAGATCAAAAGAGAGTTCTCCCAGCTTTTCTGCAATGGTTGGTTTCCCCCACAGCTGTTTGGTTGTCTCTCCGAATACCAGAGAGGTTTTTTTGGCATTCACATTTTGCGCAATGCTGATCAATGAAGGCAGGGCCAGCCTTAATTCCATGATGAGTTCTTTGACGTGCGGAATCTCAGGCGCGGCCGTAACCAGTGTAAGCTGTGTTTCTCCCGTAGCGAACGCCACGCGGGCTACAATCGTGCGAATGACGCCGGTTCTTTTCCGTTCGTCATAGATGGGAATCCCCAGTTTCTCAATGATTTCCCGGGCTTTCGTCACGACCTCATTGGTTGCCTGATGCTGGATCGGGCAGTTCTCCAGATTAATCAGCTCATGGGTGCCCGGCTTGTACAGACCGGCCATTAGTTTTCCGTCTTGACGCCCTACCTGGAATTGGGCCTTATTGCGGTACTCCCACGGGTTGTCCATGCCAATTGTCGGCAGGACGACGGGATTGTCCAAACGGGTATACTTCTTGATTGCTTCGCGGACCAACTCCTGCTTGCTTGCCAGTTGTACCGCATAATCAAGGTGCTGTAAGCTGCAGCCGCCGCATTGGTCATAGACGGGACAAGGCGGCTTTACCCGATTGGGGGACCGCTCGATCACTTTGAGCAAACGGGCCTGAAGGTATGTATCCTTAACCTCCGTTACCTCTGCATGAATTACTTCACCGGGGAGGGCACCCGGGACGAATACGATCTTCTTTTTGAAGTAACCGATCCCTTCCCCGTTGATCCCCAAGCTTTTGATGGTCAGCGTCATTTGTTGTTTTACTCGAACCGTCACGTCTGTTTGCTTGCTGCTTTTGGTCATGTGGCCAATCTCCTTGAATCGATTTCTTAATTTGATATACTAGAAAAGATAAATATGAGGGAGTGTTACGAAGATGGAAAGCTTGTTTGAAAAAATGAAAGAATACCTCAACATGGAAACAGAAATTTCCTTTGAGGAATTTGATCAGTACTATAAAAACGTCATCGACTTCCTGAGCAAAGACTGGCAAACGTTGAACGAAGAGGATAGCATGAAAATGCTGTTCATTTTGGACAACCTGAAATCCAACGCCGAAGACCGCGCAAAACGACGCACCAAAGAATCCAAAAAGTATCAAAAAATGTTTGAACGGACAAGCATCTGGGTGCAAGCGATGTTCAAACGCCTGCGCGATATGGGTCTAAGTGACGAGGAAATCGGCAAGCGTTACGAAGAAATTTACGAAGCTGTGTAAGTGAATTGCCCTTATGGGGTGATTCACTTTTTTTTGGACAACGTTTTTCTCACTTCAGGAATAGTTTTTCATAAAAACAGCAAAATACTGTCATACGCACCAACTTGAAGGAGAGAAAAAATGTTGCTGGCAGTATCCACTTTTTTTCAAACGCTGGAAGACAAAGTTTGCCTCGTATGCGGCGAAAAGCTAATGGAGCAGGCAGAATCGTATGTGAATGAATGTATAGCTTGCCAAGAGCAATTGGCGGAAGCAAAAACCACTTAATTCTCATTTGAACTAGGTGGTTTTTTTGCTTGCTTTTTCATGTAATCGATCAGGCCAATAATCACGGGCGGACACCTCAGCTTAGGAAGGATTGACAAGCTGTCTAGCCTAGTGTACCACAGAAAAGAGGCTAACAAAAAAATGGCTCGTTTGAGAGGGGACAGGCGTTTATGTTTCACCCAATTGTATATGATAACATCCGGGTGGTACTGGAAGGTGCCGTGTATGACCGTGACTTGGATGGAGAAATTCTGGTTACATCGCGTGCTGATGTTGTCGATCTGGCAACCTTTCATCGGAAGTTTCAGATTGAGTTTGGGTTAAGCGATGAGATCGACCCGAATAAGTCGATCACAGCCCAAATTCAGTTGAAAACGCTTTTGGCTGACATTGCCAGCGAACAGTTGGAACAAGCTTTAACCGACCATATTGGCTGTACCATTTGCATTCATTTTCATTTAGAAATAGAAGATGTAGAGAAGGATACGGAGCAAATCAACCAGATTCTTAACGAGATTTGGGGGCATCGTCCGCATATCACTCAGGAAATCAGCGTCCGCTTTGATGAGCATCGGCTGGTACAATGGCCGCCGTCTACCTTGAAAAACAGAATTACCCTGGATTTTCACCGCAAAATTGACGAGGGCAATATTGAAGACATGCACGACCTGGTGGAGCATTGCGTCCAGTCGGTTGTCCGCTTGCACCAATTGTTCGTCACTGCCTCTTGAGATATATGTTAACCAAAACAAGATATAAGTTGACAAAAAAATCAGTCTGTCTTACTCTAGGGGAGGAATAAACTTTAGACAGGACAGGTGATAGTCAATGACCACAAGGAATTTGGTATTGGCGGCGCTTATGGTTGCGCTGGTAACGGTGCTTGGCATGTTCAAAATTTCGTTCCCCTTCTTCAACGAGGTCTCGATTACCGGTCAGACTTTCGGGGTCATGCTGGCGGGAGCTTTGCTTGGGGCCAGATTAGGCGGATTAAGTCTCGGGGCCTTTGTGCTTTTGGTTATGGCGGGCGCTCCCCTTCTGTCCGGTTTTACCGGAGGAATCGGCGTGTTTGCCACAGCGCGTGGCGGCTGGGTGTTGAGTTGGCCGATTGCCGCCTTCGTGATTGGCTATCTGGTGGAACGCAATTGGGACTCTTTGCGCACATGGAAAGTATTCTTGATTAACCTGTTTGGCGGAATTGTTGTTGTTTATGCGATCGGGATGCCTTATCAAGCTGCGCTTACCAATCTTCCGTTAAGTGTCGTGATGTTGAAATCGACAATGTTTCTTCCAGGCGATATAATTAAAGCACTGGTATCCGCCTACATTGCAGTTCGGATGCGTAACGCTTACCCGTTGATTCAGCCTTCACGAACCGAACAGCGAAAAGCAGCGTAATGAAGACAAGAGGATTTTATAAATTTTAGGGCCCCGCCCGACACAGCGAAAGCTTACGTCGGGTGGGTTTTCTTATCCCTTAACGAAAGTGGGACATCGTATATGAACAAGAGGACACCTGTGATCGTATATGCCAAACGAACTCCCATCGGAAAAATTGGCGGAATATTAAAAGAGCTTGAACCTGAGATGTTGATTGCCCCCTTGATTCAGGATGCGGTTCAATCATGTGGACTGGATGGCAGCCAAATCGATGAAGTGATTCTTGGAAACGCCGTTGGTCCTGGCGGCAACTTGGCCCGATTAGCAGCCTTGACGGCAGGGCTTCCTGTTCATGTGCCTGGCGTAACAGTAGACCGTCAATGCGGCGCCGGTTTGGAAGCGGTCGTGATGGCTTGCCGATTGGTTCAGGCCGGGGCGGGTGAGATCTATTTGGCCGGAGGAGTGGAAAGCACCAGCAGAGCGCCTTGGCGGATTGAGAAGCCATCCAACATTTACAGGGAAGCGCCGCGTTTTTACGGACGGGCGAGGTTTTCTCCGGATCATATCGGCGATCCTGAGATGGGGGAAGCGGCCGAGAACGTGGCTCGGCAGTTTGGCATCAGCCGCACGATGCAGGATGAATGGGCGTTAAGATCCCATCAAAAGGCGATTTCAGCAATCCAATCTGGACGCTTTGACCGCCTGATGCTGCAGATTGAAACGCCTGCTGGTCTTGTTCAGAAAGATGAATGCCCTCGCTCTGGTACCAGTATGGAAAAACTGTCCAAACTTCGCCCGGTCTTTCGCGAAGATGGAACGGTCACGGCGGGCAACGCTTGTCCGATCAACGACGGTGCAGCTCTGACGGTTGTCATGAGCGAAGCAAAAGCGAAAGAGCTGGGGCTTTCCTCCATGCTTCGCTTCATAGATTCTGTCTCTGTCGGAATTGACCCGCATATTTTGGGCGCTGGACCGATTCCAGCTGTCACCAAATTAACGCAGAAAAACCGTATCTCCATCGATGACATAGCCAGGGTTGAATTTAATGAAGCGTTCGCCTCACAAGTGCTTGCATGTATTCGGGAACTGAAGCTTCCTCATGAGCGCGTCAATCCCGACGGCGGAGCGATTGCACTGGGCCATCCGTATGGGGCTTCCGGAGCCATTTTAGTCACCCATCTGGCACATGGCATGGCAGGTGAGCCGGACCCGGCAAGCGGCCGCTACGGTTTGGCAACGCTTGGCATCGGCGGAGGATTGGGATTGGCTGCATTATTTGAACGGGCGGATGAGAAGGGATGAGGAATATGCCACTTCAAGCACGCAGTATCTTGGACGGTATCTTTCGGCATGCTGCCGCTCAGCCCAACCGGATTGCGATACGGATGGAAGAAGCCAGTATAACCTATCGTCAACTGGTTGAGCAAATCGAACGGATTGTCGGCAGCATTCATGCCCGGCGTTTGTCTGCTCGGCGAATAGGGCTTTATTTGGCCAATCACCCTGATTTTTTGCCGCTGTTCTACGGGATTGCGGCAGCTCGGGCTATCGCGGTTCCGTTGCCAAGCGATCTCCCGGCAGAACAGATTGAAGAGTACAAGGCGCATCTGGATGTAAGCGAAGTGTGGAGCAGCGATACGATTCAAGAGCTTCTTGCTGAGACGATTTCGGTCGTACCATTTGAAGGGACGTGCTCCCAGCCTTCTCCTGACGATTTGTTTTACATGGCCGTTTCTTCCGGTTCAACCGGCAAGCCCAAAGGAGTCTTGCGCAATCACCGTTCATGGGCAGAAAGCTTCGACAGAATGGCGGAGGAATTCGGGATCGGCAGGGAGGATACGATCTTGCTCCCCGGACCGCTGCATTACTCCGCCTCCTTGATTGCCGCTTTGCAGGTGCTTGATCAGGGGGGAGAGGTGGTGCTTTTGCCCCGTTTTCGCGAAGAAATCCTGCTTGATCACCTGCTTGAGAAAAACATTACCGCCGTTTTTATGGTACCGACGATGGTGGCCAAGCTGCTCTCTTTTCTAAAAGAGAAGCAGGAGGTTTATCCCCTGCTGAAAGAGCGGAAGCTTACCGTTGTCACTGCCGGTGCGAAGCTGGAAACCTCGTTAAAGCTTGCTTGGCTTGATCTCTTCCCCAATAGCAGGCTGTTTGAATACTATGGGGCCGCCGAGCTTAGCTTCGTCAGCCTGCTTCGGCCTGATGAGCAGCTAACGGCAGGAGACAGCGTAGGAAAGGTGTTTGCCGGAGTAGAACTGGTCATCATGGACGACAAGGGCCAACGGCTTGGGCCGCAACAGGTGGGACAAGTATATGTAAAAAGCGGCATGATCGCACAGGGGTACGGGCATAAAGATGCAGATAAGTTCCTGCCTTCTTGCCAGGGCTTTTTTTCCGTGGGGGATATGGGTTATCTTGATTCAAACGTGTATCTGTACCTGACCGGGCGCAAACAGGAAATGATTCTTCGCGGGGGGATAAACATATTTCCGCAAGAAATTGAACAAGTTCTAGGCCAGCATCCGGAGGTAAAAGAGGCGGCAGTCTTCGGTATCCCGGATCAACTGATGGGAGAGAGAATTGTTGCCGCGGTTGTGCCGGCTGCCCAAGGAGTGAAGGAGGGAACTCATGAGGGATCGAAGGTAAACACGCAGCTATTTACCCGTAATGATTCACCGTACCATGCTTGGTTGAAAGCTCGGCTGCCGCAATCTCGTTGGCCCGATTTCTACTGGATAGTCGGACAACTGCCGCTTGGTACGACCGGCAAAATCGATAAACCGTCGCTTCGTCATCATTTTTTGCTCGCCCGCCCAACGCAGTGATCAGTTAAGCCAGGCGGGTATGATTTGGAGGGGAGTCCCATTCAGCCAACGTTCGATCTTTCACGGCTTCACCCGGGCTTGCAAACACCCGATTTTTCTGCTCAATTGACAAAAGAACGTATCGAAACATTTGCCGCAGCCATTGAGTGGCCGAGCCATCTAGGGGTTCCCCCTACTCTGCCCGCCACCTTCTGGCAGCATGCCTATCCTGATTGGCTGGCTGACTGTCCGCTGCCTCAATTGTTAATAGAACAAAGCTTCGAGTACCAACAGCCATTAATCCCGGATCAAACGTATGTCTGCCGGATTGAGTGCAGAGAGGCTCATTATGTCATGAGCAAAAGCGGAAAAGCATATCTCTCTTTAAGCCATCGTTTGTCCGGGGATTCGGCAGGAAGAAACGTTTTTCATGCAGACACTGTACTTTATCTGCCTGCGCCAATTCCAGCCGGAACAGATTTCAAGCAAGAAGGAACAGAAAAAACCAATCTGCTCTCTTCTGCCCATCAGATGATCGGAGAAAAGGAGATCACCACTCAGCAAATTCGTGACTATGCCTACGCCTCTGGTGATACCCAGCCTATCCACCTGGATGAGACAGCAGCGCGGGCTGCCGGATTTCCTGCTGTTTTGGCGCACGGTTTGTTGGGAATGGGCCTTGCGGGAAGTGCATTTGTTTCGACGATGCGGGAAACCCGGTGGATTTGCTCCTATCGAATGCGTTTTTTAGCTCCGCTGTTTGCCAGTCAAACGCTGTGTCTGGCCAAAGCGAGGAAGGCTGCCGGGACAGAAGAGAAAGAGAACAGCGAAAGCATTCGTCTGTTTGGATATGAGAAGTTACGCCTGAAACCGGTTTTTACTGCTGAACTGGTAATACGATAATCGAACTGGATAAAAAGGAGAAGGGCATGGAGAAGCAAACCGAAAATCGCATGGAAAATAAATCCGCAATTATCACCGGCTCAACCCGGGGAATTGGATTGGCCATTGCCGAAGCTCTGGTCAAGGAGGGCGTGAAAATCGTCGTAAACGGGACAAGCAAAGAGCGGGTAGAAGCGGCAGTCACCCGGCTTCGTCTGGCGGGAGGGGACTGTATCGGCATCGTCGGACGAGTGGAAGAGATGGAGACAGGGCGGCTTCTGGTCAATTCGGCTCTGGAGGCATTCGGCAGAGTTGACTTTTTAATCAACAATGCAGGTATTGTCGCTGACCGAATGAGCCATCGGATGACAGAGGAAGAGTGGGACAAGGTAATGAGCGTCCATGCGAAAGGAACATTTGCCTGTACCCAGCCGTTTATCCAGGCACTTAAACAATCGGGGGACAGCGGAATCGTCATCAATATGGTGTCTACGGCAGGACTGTTGGGAACGGTCGGACAGGTGAACTACGCAGCAGCCAAAGGCGCCATCCTCGCTATGACGTACACATGGGCGGAAGAGTGCAGACCGCTAAATATCCGCTTTCACGCTGTTGCCCCGGCCGCGTTAACCGACATGACTAGACCTCATGTGGAAAGAGCGCAAAAAGAAGCCCGGCAAAGGGGAGAAGAGCTGCCGGAATATTGGCGAATCGGCACGGCTCAGGATGTGGCAGCTTTTGTCAAGTGGTTGTTAACTTCCTCTGCCGAAACAGGAACGGTATTCGGGATTAACGGGAAAAAAGCCGTTCAATGGTCAAAACCGATCCGTTCGGAATATCATGATTATCCAGGATAACACTCCAATAAAAAGAAAAAGTATCATACCTTTGGCGAATCGCCATCACCGGGTAGATACCAAGTAATAGGGTGTTTACACGTAAAAGCAGTTTACTTATAAAATAGTGTATCAGTTATTTCTAAAAGATTCATAAAACGTTCATAAACATTGATAAAATTATTTTGATGAGGTGTCCCGCACGATTGGAATCGTGACCGAGAAACAGCTTCCTTCCCCTAGCTGGCTGGTGACAGATATTTGTCCGCCATGCCGCTCTATGATACTTTGCGCGATGGTCAAGCCTAATCCGGTACCGCCGCTGTTGCGGTTTCGCGATTTTTCTGCCCGATAGAATTTGGTGAAAACATGGGGCAGATCTTCCTCGGCAATCCCCTCTCCTTTATCGATAACAGAAATGATAATATGGTGTTCCCGCTGATCGCAGGTAAGCAATATGGAACCATCCGGCTTGTTGTAATAAATCGCGTTATTTAACAGGTTTTGCAACACACGGCGCAGCTTCGCCTGATCCCCTTCAATGTGCAAACCGCTCGACACCCGCAGCTTCCACTTGAACGACAAATTGGCCTCGCGCGTTTTTTCCATATAATCCTCAATAATGCTTTGCAAGAATGAATGCACATGAATTCTGCTGTAAGTAAGCGGCAGTTCTTTGCTGTACTGGCTGAAGTCTTGCAGTTCATTTAACAGCCGTTCCAAATCGGCCGCTTTTTCTTCTATTTTTTTCGTGCGATTCTGAATCTTGTCCATGTCGGTTATCCGCCCGGTTCCAATGAAGGAAGCGTACCCTTTAATTGTGGTCAATGGAGTGCGGAAGTCATGGACGATAGCCGAAATCACCTCGTGCTGGCGTTCTTCGGAAAATCGGAGCTGATTCACCATGTCCTGGAAATAACGAAAC
Source organism: Paenibacillaceae bacterium (assembly GCA_041920465.1). Lineage (GTDB taxonomy): Bacteria > Bacillota > Bacilli > Brevibacillales > Brevibacillaceae > Brevibacillus_H. Next base: position 8,869 of record JBHGXW010000037.1, read on the forward strand.
AATTGGCCAAACTCGTCATTTCCCTTATAGGTAAAAGAGACGTACCGTTTTCCTTCCTTGATTTCTTGTGTCACGCGGGTAAGCTCGTTCACCGGACGAAGAATCCAGCGAATCAGGATCAAGATGAGTACCGCTCCTATAAGCAAAATACTTGCGTAAATATATGTGATTGTCATTGACACCCCTTTGGATGCAAGGATGTCATAGTCGTCGGTGAAAAATTCAATGACCGTTTGGCCCTGATTCGGAGGCTCATGCCCAAAATGGTAGGCGGCGATAATCTTCTTGCCGGTTTCCTTCAGGTCGTAGGCCTGCGATGTTTTGGAGAACAGCTTATTGCCGTTTGCGTCATAAACCGTCACTCTGTACATCAAATCTTCCGGTAACTGTTCGCCCAGCTCTTTGATCTCGATCGGATCTTTAAACACGCTGTTGCGCATAAGCTGGTTAAAACGAACAAGCTTGGCTGTCTCCATTTCCTGCAAAAATTGCTCGTGGCGGTCGGTTTTAATTTGTTCCACGATAATATCTTTAAAGATTAATTGATAAGTAAGAAGATGTATGCCAATCACTGTGAGGAAGGATAAGAACAGTTTTTTGCCTATTCTCATTCTATAGGCGCTCCCCGATAAAAACGTAGCCAGTACCCCATTGTGTTTTAATGAAGATTCGCTCAGACTCCAGTTTTTCGCGCAGGTTTTTGATGTGGACGGTCACGGTGTTAAGGGAGCCGTAGCCGTATCCCCATACGCGGTCATAAATTTGTTCACGAGTAAACACAATACCTGGATTCTCGGCTAAGAATGTAAGCAGCTGGAATTCTTTTGTAGACAGCTCCACCTTTTGATCTTCTACAAAAACGGAGTAAGTCTCTTTATGAATCTCCAGTCCTTTGAATTTCAAAACGGTGATGGGAGCAGAATCTTTGTCGGCCGAATCAATGCCGGACACCTTGCGGATACGTTCATACCGGCGCAAATGAGCCCGGATGCGAGCCAACAATTCTTCAGCATCGAACGGTTTGGTGATGTAATCATCGGCTCCAATTTCCAAACCTACTACTTTATCAACCGCTTTTCCCTTAGCGCTCAAGAAAAGAATAGGCGTGTCCCACTCCCGGCGAATCTGTGCGCACAGCTCATAGCCGCTCATGTTTGGCATCATGATGTCTAAGAGCATCAGGTCTGGTTGCAAACCGTTTTTTAAAAGATTTAAAGCATCTTCACCATTTTCCGCCGCTGTAACCTGGAACCCTTCACTTTCCAAAATATCTTGCAGGAGCTCAAGGATCTCCTGTGTATCGTCAACAATCAGAATATGTTCTTTCAACAAGGACTCCCCCATATTTCAAGACTTTCTTTCCTTCAATATACCATGGTTTGAAGCAAAACTGGCACGGTAAATTCTATCGGTAAAGAATGTTCTGTCACCTTCTCATGGGAGCAGGTACTAAATAAAATCAGAAAAAGCCAGAGGAATGATCCTCTGACTTTCGCATGTACTCGTGAAACTCATTTCTTTTTCTTTGGAGCAGGCTTTGTCGTGTTTTCATTAATCGAAGCTGCTTGTACGGTCTTTTTCTTGCTGCTGTCCGCCAGCATTTGATTTTGCTTCTCTTCAAGTGCCGGGATGGCTATGCGCTTCGCACCTACATACCTTTTGGCCCAGTAGAATGGTTCGTTCAATTTGGTTTTGACGACACCAACGCCGGACTCAGAGTGAACGAAGGTGTTGTTGCCGATGTAAATGCCCACATGAGAAACGCTGTGCCCGTTCGTATTGAAAAATACGAGATCGCCGGGACGAAGCTGGTTTTTCGCCACTGCTTTTCCCAGATTGTACTGAGCAGCGGAAGAATGCGGGATGTCTACACCAAGCTTCTGAAACACGTACTGTGTAAACCCGGAGCAGTCAAATCCTCGAGTGCTGGTTCCCGATGCCTTGTACGGCACCCCGTATAGCTCCTTTACGGTTGATTGGAGCAAGTTCCCGTCGGCAAATACAGAACTTGTTCCCGTCAAAAGGATTCCAGCAAGAACAAACGAAAAAACAAACCTACGCAAATGAGGCTGCCCCTTTCTTAAGCCTACGAGGTTAGCTGATGGGTTCGGTTGAAAGGATTCCCTAAGCCGCGCAAGGCAGCTATTCACCCCGGAAAATTGGTTCCCCCGTTTCCATTCAATGGAATTCGGCTATATTCGAGTTTTTCTTACACAATGGACAAGTATTCGCCCAGAAGTAAAATTTTCCTGTTTTAAAAATTAAAGTTCATAAATTTGACACAATTTAATGGCATATTTCGTAGCGATAGCATTTTTACCTGTCTTATCCGTCTTAGGTCGGAGCGAAAAACCAATCGCACGCCCGTTATGGCCAACAACGGATTGGACTAGAATAAAGCCATGAACGATACTCACCAAGCAAACTGGAGGGATGAAGAATGGGGGAGCGGTCGGGGAAGATACTTCTCGGATTGTCCCTGCTCGTCGTCGGAGTACTTTTTTTGGTAGACCAACTCGGTTTGATCAGACATCTGTTTCATTTTCTCCTACCGGGTCTCATCATGATTTACGGGGCGAAAAAAGTAATTTCCAACGAATCAGGCGGCAAAAAAGGTTTTGGGTTATTTGTTTTCCTGTTTGGCTTGCTGATGATGATCGGCAAACTGGACTTGCTGTTTTCCAGCGTCCTGGCCATTGGGATTATCTACCTTGGGTTGCGCCTGCTGCGCCGCGGCACGAAAAGAGTAGATGATTTTCCTGGTATAGCGGAAAGGCATTGGGCACAGGCGGTTCTCAAGCAGGACGCGCTGGAACGATGGGACCGTGAAGTGGAAGCAAGAAACAGAGGATAAAAAAATCAAGAACAAAATAAGGAGGAATTTCGTATGGGTATTATCAAAAGACTTCGCGATATTACGGTGGCATCTGTCAATGAGGTAATGGATTCTTTGGAAGATCCGGCAGTCATGTTGAATCAGTATATGCGTGATCTGGAGGCTGAGATTGGACGAGTGGAGGTAACAGTAGCCCGACAAGTGGCGTTGGAGAAAAAATTCCGCCAACAACTGGATGAAGCAAGATCAACCGCGGCAAAACGCGACCGTCAAGTTCTGCTTGCCTTGCAGGAAGGCGAAGATGAGTTGGCAAGACGAGCCCTCCTTGATAAAAAGCAGCAGGAAGCCCGTGCTGAGGAATACGAGCAAATGTACAAGACAGCCCGTGATGCAGCACAACAAATGAGAGAGAAGCTGAGCGAACTGAAAGACGAGTTCTACAAAATGCGAGCGAAAAAGTACAATCTGATGGCTCGCGCAGAGGTAGCCCGTACCCAAAAGCATCTCAATGCCGTGATTACCGGTATGGGGTGTGAAAGCGCCAGCCGCGGCTTTTCCCGAATGGAGGAAAAAGTAATGCGGATGGAAGCGGAGGCGGAGATGAGCGGGCTATGGAAAACGGCCGCATTGGGATTGGATCGTTCTTTTCAAGCGGTCATGAAGGATGAAATTGACGCCGAATTGGCTACACTAAAAGCATCCCTGCAACAAGAAAAAGAGGATAATCACGGGGTTGTCGAGAAAATAAACATGAAGTAATTCAAAAATGTATGATAAAAGCAGCAGCCTAAGGGTTCTTGGGCTGCTTTTCCCCTAGGAGGTCAACTTGTTCGCTGATATTTTAATATTCTTAAAGAGGTTTGCCTTACGCCCCAAGCAAATTGGCAGCATTATCCCCAGTTCCAGGTTTTTGTCTGCGCGCATGATGAGACAAATCCCTTGGGAGCGCTCCGAGTCAATCGTTGAACTTGGTCCCGGCACCGGAGTATTTACCAAGGAGATTATCAATCGAAAGAAACAGAATGCAAAATTTTTTGTGGTGGAAAACGATCCGCATTTCCAAAAAATATTGCGAAAACGATTCCCAAAGCTTATGATTCGTAACGAAGCGATTCATTTGAAGGATTATGTTACGGAGCTTCAACTGGATAAGGTAGATGCCATTATTTCCGGTTTGCCGTTTGCCGTATTTTCGGAATCAAAACGCTCGGTTATTCTCGACAATATCGAGCAAACTCTGTCACCTGGCGGAGTTTTCGTCACTTTTCAATATTCCCTGCAGTTGAAGAAAGATTTGGAGAAGCGGTTTGACCGGGTGAAGATTAGCTTTTCTCTGCTTAACCTGCCTCCGGCTTTCATTTATACATGTTATAAACAGAAATAAGCATGACTTCTTATGCGCTTTACCGTAAAAAGCGCCGGGATGAGGGGACTCTAATGAAACACTCGCGCTTAAATAAAATCGTTCTGGGTATCTTGATAATCTTCGGCGGGTTCGGGTTGTTGCTGGATAACCTGGGGTTGATTCACTTTAATCCGTTTAAACTGTTCCCGCTCTTAATCGTCTATTTCGGTATGAGACTTTATTCCAAAAACCGCCGGATTATCGGAGGACTTCTGGCAGGATGGGGGGTTTTGCTCTTCCTCGGGACCTGGTTCAACATTGACTTTGACGATGCCTTTGGCGTGGTGGCTTCGCTTGGGGTTGTTTATGTAGGGTTTCGTTTGATTCGTTCAAAAAAACATGACTTCGAGCCCAGGGCCAGTGAGGAGCCTTCGAAGTCTCCGGAGTCCATGACGCCGCCTGAGTCTATAAAGCATCCGACCCAAACGATGAATCAAATCCCTCATATGCGGATTCAGACGCCTGTCAATCAGAAGAACGCAGCCAAAGAATCGCGCAGTTCTCTGATTGGAGATTTTCATTTGACATCCGGGCGGTTTGAACTCCGCAATCTCCATATTTGGCACGGTGTCGGTGATGTGGTGATTGACCTGTCACGTGCGCTTATTCAGGAAGAGGAAGCATTTCTCGTCATCAATGGTTGGGTTGGCGGGATTACGATATATGTGCCGGTTGACCTGCCGGTTTCTGTGGCTGCCGAAGTTACCATTGGCGATATGGAGGTATTCGGCCACCGGCAAGGCGGTCTGAACCGGCATGTTGTCATGAGTGCTGAAAATTATGAAGAAACACCACGCAAAGTAAAAATAATCGTTTCGCTGATTGTCGGCGATATCGATGTGAAGTACATCTAGGAGGTGTACCCATCGATGCAAATTCAAGGCAAACTGTCCAGCATTCAATGGCAATATGTAAAGCAAGGGTTTTTGTTAACGGTAGGTACGGTGATTGTTCTTTTTAGCGGGCTTTTTTTCGCTGTCAGATATTTGGAAAACAATCGTGATGTGGCGGCATGGTTAGCTCTTCATCTGGACATCGCATTTCCTTTTCAAATGAACTGGAAGCTGTTTTTGCTTAGCCTGGTTCTTTCTTTGTTGGCAGCCACCATCATTGGCGTCATAACGGGATACACCATCGGCAACTTGTTAAAAAAGAGAATGAATACCCTGCGGGATGCCGCCATGCACTTGGAGCGCGGTTTGTTGTCATACCGCGTTCCCGAGCTGGGAGCGGATGAGCTTGGCGAGCTTGGCTGGCAGTTAAACAGGTTGGCAGCCAAATGGGAAGAACAGGTCGTCTCTTTGCAGAGATTGTCCAATCACAACGCAGCATTGGCGGAGCAGGTGAGGCATGCGGCGGTAGTGGAAGAGCGGCAGCGTTTGGCAAGGGAGCTTCACGACGCGGTCAGCCAACAGTTATTCGCAATTTCTATGACGACGGCGGCGATTAAGCGGCTGATCGAGAAAAATCCTGAGCGTGCAGCACAACAAATTGAGCTTGTCGAAGAAATGGCGGCAGGGGCACAAGCTGAAATGAGGGCACTTCTTTTACACTTGCGTCCAGCCACTTTGCAGGATAAATCACTGAAAGAAGCCATTTCCGAGTTGTTGGAGGAATTAACGCAGAAGCATCCGCTCGCTTTGACCTGGGAAATTGAAGAGATTCACAATCTTTCGAATGGAATTGAAGATCATTTGTTCAGAATTTTGCAAGAAGCCCTTTCCAATACGCTGCGTCACGCCCGTGCCACGTCCATCTCGGTTAAACTGTTTACCCTGCAGGATCAGGTTCGGCTCCGTATTGCTGACGATGGCGTCGGATTTGATCCGGAAGGCGAAAAAATGACTTCTTACGGCCTGGCCTCCATTCGTGAACGGATTAATGAATTGGGCGGGGCGCTAGACATATATTCAGCCATCGGCAAAGGAACTCAATTGGAGGTTCGAATACCGATCATGAGTGAACGGAAAGCGGAGGAGGTGCAGACTGAGCATGATTCGAGTGATGCTGGTTGATGATCATGAAATGGTGAGAATAGGATTGGCGGCTTACCTGTCAACGGAAGAAGATATTGAAGTGGTGGGTGAGGCGTCGAGCGGGGAAGAAGGAGTCCGGCTTGCAAAGGAACTGGCACCGGATGTCATCCTGATGGATCTTGTGATGGAAGGCATAGGCGGAATTGAAGCGACCCGCCGTATTCGTGAGTCCTGCCCTTCCAGTAAAGTGATCGTGCTTACCAGCTTTATTGATGACGAGAAAGTATACCCTGTCATTGAAGCGGGTGCTTTCAGTTACCTGTTGAAAACTTCAAGGGCTCAAGAAATTGCCCGGGCAATCCGCGCGGCTTTTGCGGGAGAACCGGTGCTGGAATCCAGAGTGGCGGGCAAGATTATGGCACGCTTCCGCCACGGTGAGCGTGCGGCAGCCCATGAGCAGTTGACGCCGCGAGAGCTGGAGGTACTCCGGTTGCTTGGACAAGGCAAGTCTAACCAGGAAATAGCGGATGAGTTGATTATCGGAATTAAGACGGTAAAAACTCATGTAAGCAATATTTTAGCCAAATTAAACGTGGAAGACCGTACCCAGGCGGCTATTTATGTACACACGCATAATCTCATTTGATTTTGAGTGAAACCAGACCCTCTGACGGAAAATTCCGAATGGGGGTTTATTTATGACTAAACTATTCATAATTGAAAAAGGAATTGGTAAATATTTGGCGAATGGATAGGGATATTGGCATAGATTGTCGAAGTGGATGTTAATGAATGCTAATCCGCTTTTCCTATAATATAGGTCTTTGGATCGTGATGAAGCTATTGTAAAAAAACAGAGAATCAATGAAGGGAAAAAGGAATTCGAAGCGTAATGCCTGGAGGAATATATACAATGAATGACAAAAACATTTTTTCGCGGAAAGCCACGCTTTCTCTCAAAATTTCCGAATTTGAAGTACCTCCGATGCAGGATTTATTGATTATCGGCAGGAGAGCGCCGATCGGCCCGGAAGCTGTAAGACGGATGGCTGAAGCTCTTTCTCCGGATCAATTTACTCTGGTTAAGATGGATCATCCCAAAATTGAAGCGGTTCTCATACGAAGTTCGCTGCTTCAGATGCTGGATCAAGCTTTGCTCATGAACATCATTCTGGAAGAGGCGGAGCGTATGATCAGTGATTCCATGGTGCTTCGTTCCGAACTAAAAATCGCTGTTTCCATACAGAGAGAGGTGGATTTGTTATGAAAGTGTCCGAGATCATGACTTCTTCCGTCTGCACGATAACCTCTGATAAGAGTGTTTTTTATGCATCGGAACGAATGAATGAATGCAGAGTAGGTTCATTAATTGTAGTGGATCACGGAAAAGTGATGGGCATCATTACTTCCCGCGATGTGCGCTCTTCCCACCCCAACCGGATTGTAGCCGATGCAATGACCTCGGATCCCGTTTGGATTTCGTCCGATCGGAATATATGGGATGCGTATAAAGTCATGGATGAGCATCAAATTGAGCGGCTCATTATCATGGATGAGGGAAAATTGGCGGGATTGGTAACCCGCGAAACAATTATCATGAAATTGTCTGAATATATGGATCCGCTGACGGGGTTGTACCGAGCTCCCTACATACAATACACAGGGGAAGAATTTCTCGAGAACAAAGTCCCCTTTCATCTTTTGTTTATCGATTTGAATGATTTCGGCAAAATAAATAAGCTTTACGGCCATCCGTTCGGTGATGATGTCATCCGGAAATTTGCTGAACAAGTGACGGCAATGGCTGATCAAAACCGTGACTTTCTGTGCAGATATGCCGGGGATGAATTTGTCATAATTACGCTTGCTGATGAGGAGCAGGTTGCTCGCTACATAGACATGATCACGCAGCCGATCTTCATCAACAGTGTTCCGGTAGCGGCCGCTGTAGGACATGTGAATGGATACAGGGAACCTGATTTCTTCAAATTGTCGTTACGGGAGCTTCTGGAGAAAGCTAGTCTGTTGTCAACGACAAATAAGCTAAGCAAACAAACCTGCTGAGCAAGCGCTGTTAAACGGCGAAAACCTTTTTTCAAACAAGGGTTTCCGCCGTTTATTGTGCTTGTCTCAAGATCGTAACCGGTTATTTGACAGGTTAGATGAACGTTTTTCTCCGGGAAGAAGGCATACTATAGTGAAACGGTCAAAATTCGGAAAGTATAAGCATAAAAGAAAGAGAAACTGGTATCAGGCAAAGGAGGGACGGAATGATGTATCAGATGCCTGCCAAACGATCCAGTCTGTTTCGGGCTGATCAGGGTGTTGACTTGATTGGGGACGTTCACGGCTGCTACGAAGAATTTATCGAACTGATCGGGCGCCTGGGTTACGAGCAAAACGGGCAGGATCGGTTATACCGGCATCCACAGGGACGGAGACTGCTCTCGCTTGGAGATATTACAAGCCGCGGACCTTACTCCATTAAGATGCTGGAGTTTTTCATTTCCCATATCCAGGCGGGATTGGCGGAAATGGTAGACAGCAATCACGGCTGGAAGATTGCCCGTTGGCTGGACGGACGCAAAGTAACGCTGGCTCACGGCGATGAAAAGGTAGAATCGGATTTCCGCCAGTATGAGGCGCAGGCAGGAGTGAAAAAAGCTGCCGAATTAAAAGAAGCCAGCCGTGTTTTGCTGTTGACTTCTCCTTCCCATATGCGGATCAGCCGCAAAGGTAAAGTGGAAGCGGTAGCTGTTCATGCAGGCATTCGCGATGATTATATCGGTAAGGATTCACCCAGTATTCAATCATTTTGCCGCTATGGCGATGTGGCGGGAACTGAAGCAGACGGACGGCCGATTCGGCGGGATTGGACAGAAAACAAGCGGTCGCCACTGACAATCATCTGGGGACATGATCCCCGTCCCGAACCGGAGCGGAAAAACGGAGCGATCAATATTGATCAAGGGTGTGTTTTCGGCGGTATGTTAACGGCTTACCGGTTTCCGGAAGACGAACTGGTCAGCGTTCCTTCCAGGAAAAATTACTCCGGACTCGATGAAACTCCGCTTACCCGCTATGCCCCAAAAAATCAAGGCCGCTAGTCAATTCCAGCGACCGGGTGCTTGCATAGAGGTAGAACTTATCCGCGAAGCTTCTCGTATAATCTGCGCAGCAAGACAGCTTCTGCCCATAATGGAAGAGGTTCATTCGCGCGGGAACGCCACTCTTCGCTTGTCAGGATGCCCTGCTCGTACAGCCAATTGACCGCTTCTGTCTTCCGTTCCTCTTGATTGGATGCGGGTGAATTGGTTGGTCCGGATGAGGCGGAGTTCGGTGCCTGATAAGGGTGGTTAATTACTTCGCAGAATCCACGGACGACTGCTTCGGCAAGTTCCTGCCAATCGGAAACCAGTTTTTGTGTATCGACCGGGTTGTCAGCAAATCCGTATTCAAGGATGACAGTCTCCACTTTTCCGGTTTCCCGATGCATAAAGTAATAATCAAGCTTGTTATTCTCCGGATACGTTCGCGTATAAAGGCGGCGCGCCGGCATGCCGGCACTTTCCAGTTCCTCCAGCAAAATTCGCGGAAAACGGGATGTGCCGTAGATCGAATAGATAGCTTCTGCTCCTCTGCCCCCGCCGGAATTAATATGATTGGATAGGCAGTACTTCGCTCCGATATTTCGGACAATCGCAGCTCTTTCTTCACTATTTAAGGTAATATCTGCTTGTCTGGTCATGGCAACAGAAATGTTTAACTCTTGAAATCTCCGGAATTGATAGAGGGAGATTTGAAGGCACATATCTTTTTCATGGAAGAACCGATTGGTTCCGCCACCGGGGTCAATCCCTCCATGGCCGGGATCGATGATTAAGATAGAAGCCACATGAATCACCTCCGTATTCTCTATGTATATGCGGAGAAAAAGCTTTTTGAGTTAGACAGCTACCCCGTCAAAGCCTGCCAAAAAGGTGCATGGACAGACCAACAGGTTGTGGTAAAATGAACAAAGAGACGACAAGAAAAAGGATGGTTATGTGCGATGTGGCAATGGATTATTCCGGTTCTCACGTTAATACTCGGCCTTGTAGGCGGTTTTTTCATTGGAGTGTATTATCTGCGGAAACAGATCAGCAACATGCAAATGGATGAAAAACAAATTCAAGCAATGGCCCGTTCAATGGGAATGAATTTAAATCAAAAGCAGTTGAAACAGATGAGCCGCAACATGAAAAATATGAAGATGCCGAATAAGTTTGGTAAATAGCCTTGGGGGAGGAAAGCGAATGGCATCCACCCGATTACGCTATACCATGCTTGGATTCATCATCGGAGTCCTGATTACCTGGATGCAGCAGCTGCCCGTCAGCCAGGGTGTCCGATTTGCCGCTCCGTTTTATCTGGCAGGATTAGGCATTATCATTGATGGGATCATTCTCAGAATCAAGGAAAAAAAAGGTGATCAAGATTAACGAAACAACAAGCCCTGCTCTGATTGAAAGAGCCAGGGCTTTATTGTATTGTAGGAAAGTTTAATCACTTTAAAGAGAACCGCGTGGGGAATTTTCTGAATTGTAACATTTGGAAAATTTATCATATAGTAATATAATACATATAATACCTTTTATTGGAAGTGGAGGGGAGATTAAATGCTTCTGTTACATTCTGATCTAACAGAATTGGGAGCATGGTTAATCGTTATTCTGCTTTCGCTATTCATAACTCTCATTATATCAGCCATCGTGAGGAAAAAAGAAGATAGCGAGATTTAACGTTTACTCTATTTTGGCACCGTGAAATAGATCGAAGAGAGACGTATCCTTTTAATGGATGCGTCTTTCTCACCTTAATAGAAAGTTTAACCGCTTTACATTATATGAAAGTGGTTAAACTTTCTTTCCAATCGCGCAGACAGTGGGAAAAACGATTGTCCATTTCGCAGCGACTTTTACAGCGCAATGACTTAAGCGCAACTTCGCAAGCTGTAGCGAGAGGCACGAAAGGATAACGTTTTTCTCAAAGGTTAAGAATTTTTTTCCGGGTTTTCTAATATTTAAATATAAGTTCGTAAACCATTTTTCCCATCAAAGAGAGCGAAACGAGCAAGAACAGCGGACGAACGTAACGGGTTCCCGTCTTAATCGCCATCTGGGAGCCGAGTGATGCACCGGCTATCATCGCAATACCCATGGTGAGGCCGGGGAGAAACATGACTTTTCGCTCCAGTATAAAAACGGAGAGGGCGGCTATATTGCTTGCCAGATTAAGAATTCGCCCATTTCCGGCAGCAATGACGAAATCGTAGCCAAATACAAGGACCAGCATGAAAACAAAAAACGAACCGGTTCCGGGGCCGAAGAAGCCGTCATAAAAGCCGATCAAAAAGGTGAGTGGAATTCCCCATTTCATCGAGGAAGCGGTTATTCCTTGAAAGCTGGATTCCTGCCCAAACTTTTTGTTGATCAGGGTATAGACAAAAATCGCTCCGAGCATGATCATAACCAAAACCCGCAGCAATTCCTGTGGGATAAAAAGAACCGTCTTAGCGCCTAGCAAAGCACCGATAAAAGAGACGGGAAACAAATAGCGCATCAGTTTCCTGTCGTATTTACCCAGGCGGATAAACATGGAGGAGCTTGTAGCAGCCGAGATCGTTCCGGCCAATTTATTGGTGCCAAGGGCAAGATAAGGCGGGAGGCCAAGCCCAAGCAAAGCCGGCAGCGAAATGAGACCGCCGCCGCCAACACAACTGTCGATAAAGGCGGCGATGAATCCGAACAAAGCCAGAAGCAGTATGGAAGTCAGGTCAAAGTCCACGATAGAATCCCCCGATTTGTGTAGTCTATCTCAAGTCTAGCATGCGTTCCGTTCTTTGCAAGATGCATAGGAAAACAATAAGCTGGTTCATAATAAACATGTTCGTCGAATTAAGAAAAATATTACATACTTTTAATACAAAAATATTGCATTAACCATTCTGCGTGTTATAATGAAAGATGTAAATGTTACCATACATAGAGGAGGAATACTCATGGCTCATCAATTACCGCCATTGCCTTACGCATTTGATGCTCTTGAACCTCACATTGATGCTCAAACTATGGAAATTCACCATGATCGCCACCATGCGACCTATGTAAATAACTTGAATGCAGCTCTCGAAAATCACCCGGATCTTCAATCCAAGTCCATTGAAGATCTGATCAGCAACATGGACGCAATTCCGGAAGCAATCCGCACAGCGGTTCGCAACAACGGCGGCGGCCATGCTAACCACACACTGTTCTGGGAAATTCTCGCACCAAACGCTGGCGGCGTTCCAACCGGCAAGCTTGCTGATGCAATTAACACAGCTTTCGGAAGCTTCGACAACTTCAAAGCAGAATTCACCAAAGCGGCAACTACCCGTTTCGGCTCCGGGTGGGCTTGGTTAATTGTTGATGGCGGTAAACTGGCTGTTACCTCAACTCCTAACCAAGACAGCCCATTGATGGAAGGAAAAACCCCTATCCTCGGCTTGGACGTTTGGGAGCACGCCTACTACCTCAAGTATCAAAACAAACGCCCAGACTACATCAACGCTTTCTGGAACGTTGTAAACTGGGAAGCCGTTAGCCAAAAATTCGAAGCGGCTCTATAAAAATTTTAAGCAGGCGGCCTTTACAGGTTGCCTGTTTTTTTGCTATATAAGACTTTCATGCTGACTTCTTCGGCACCACTGATGAATGAAAATGGAACACTTATTTTCAGGTTAGAAAGTTTAATCACTTTAAATTATTAATGTGGTTAAACTTTCTATCCAATCGCGCAGCCAGTGGGAAAAATGATTGTCCATTTCGCAGCGACTTTTACAGCGCAAGCCCAGGCTTTGGGTCCCACCCGGCGCCACGTAAGTTATAGCCGGGTGGGTTAAAATCGTCAGGAGAAAAAGGGCCCCGACCGGCGCCACGTAAGTTATGGCCGGGTGGGTAAAAAAAGTGGTCAAGCAGCAAAACGAAGGCCAAGGCTACGGTTTTGACCACTTCCTGACGATGGGAGAAGCCGGACTTTAGCGCAACTTCGCAAGCTGTAACGGGAGGCACGAAAGGACAACGTTTTTCTTATGGGCCTTTTCTTATGGGCATTTTTGCCCTTCCCCAACATTCTTTCTCCTCCCCTGTTTTCCTGCCTCTTGCCAAAAACGTTTCTCTGGACTAACTCGGGTTTTGTTTTTTAAGATGGTAATTGCAAAAAACGGACGGCAATTGCTTGTGGCAGCCGAAAGGAAGGCGGATTGGCAGATGAATACGCACCAGCGGGAGAGAGAGCGAATTGAAGAGGGACAAAAAGGGATATATTTAGGTCTTGCGGTCTACATCCTGCTGGCCATTGCCAAAATCAGCACGGGAATTTACGCTGACTCGCAAGCGTTGGTAGCGGACGGATGGAATAATACCTCGGACATTTTCTCCTCTTTGGCTATTCTCGTGGGGCTTTTCATCGCCAAAAAACCGGCTGATCACGATCACCGGTACGGACACTACCGGGCTCAAACCGCTGCTGCATTGGTTGCGGCGTTATTAATGGGAATTGTCGGGTTGGATGTTTTACAGGAGACGATTCGTACCTTTTTCGCGGGCGAAGCTGAGAGACGACCCGAACCAATCGCAATGTATGTGGCGGGGATAAGTGCTGTGATCATGCTTTTGGTATATCGGTATAATCGTTATTTGGGTGAGCGGACCAACAATCTGGCAGTGCTGGCTGCCGCGTTCGACAACCGCTCCGATGGCTTGGTCAGTCTGGGTACATTGGTCGGGATTGGCGCTTCTAACTTAGGGTTGGGCTGGGCAGATCCTGTGGTTGCCTTGATTGTCGGTGGCATTATCTTGAAGACGGCGTGGGAAGTGGGCTATGAAGCGATTCATTCGTTAATGGACGGATTTGACGAAGAGAAATTGGCGTCGATTGAAACCAAAATCAGGCAGGTTGACGGAATCCGTGAAGTGCTGGATTTGCGTGCCCGTTATCAGGGAAGCACGGTTCATGTGGATGTGACAATTGGTGTCGACGAAGATTTGACAGTGGTTGAAAGCCATCAGCTGACGGAAAATGTGGAGGAACAGCTGCTTGGCTATGAAGGAATTGAACGCGTCTATGTCCATGTGGAGCCAGCGGCAAAAAAACGCACTTCCAAATGACCCGTGCCGCAAAGAAAAAAGGACCCCTTTAACCAGAGTCCTTATTCGGGTCCCGCTCGGCTTATCGTTACCTAAGGCCGATTGCGATTTTAACTGAGTTGAACCTCTTTTTCGGGGTTCAGTTTTTTGGCGAGCTGTTCTTCGCCGCGGTGAATCCAGCCAACAAAAGAATCACGGACCTGTTCCGATTTATCGATATAGACGACAGCGACAAGCATGTAGTGTCCTAGATTTTTGGCACGGTAGCGAAGATCAAACCATCTAACCTCGTATCCGAAATCATGCTCTCTCACTTCTACATGAGCATAGCTGGTAAACGACAGGAACGCCTGTACCTTGTAGTTTGACTTGGCCAAAGCGATCCACTTGTTTTCCGGTTTGATTGCAAACGTATCGAAAATAATTGGTTCTGTGCCGTTTACTTCCCCGACATACCAGTGTGTGGAGGTACGGACAATTAAGGTCCATTGACTCCAGAAGAAGGTAGGGATTAAGGTGTACTGGCCGTTTAGGCCAAGCGTTTTTTTCACTGCCTGGGTTGTCTGCTTGTGAATCCGGTAGCGCAGGCAGTAATAACCGGCAATTACAAGGTAAATGAACAAAAACAGCGGTCCCGGATCCATCCCTTTTGACCACAGCATAAATCCAAGCAAATGGATGCCAAAAATAAAGGAATCAAAGATGAAGATCGTATTTAGCGCAATCCATTTTCTGCTGAAAGGCGCAAGCCCCTGGGTACCGTAAGAATTGAACAAATCGACAAAGATATGCATCAGGACGGCGAGAAACGTCCAAAACAGGACATGGAGCCACAAAGCCTGAGGAGTTATCCATTGAATCAGTCCAAAAATTCCTAACGTCCAAACAAATAGAAAAGGGATAGAATGGGATCTCCCCCGGTGATTGCGGATATAAGCGGCACTTCCCCGCAAACGGGTAAAGCCGTCCAAATCAGGAGCTTGCGAGCCGATTACGGTTCCTATCATGACTGCTTCAGCCAAACCAGGATGGGTTGCCACTGCAGGATCGAGATGGGCAAGCGCCGCCAGTCCGAATCCCATGGCAAAATGTGTGGCTGTATCCATTGTCAGTGAACCTCTCCTTTCCGATGCTGCAATCGTCGAATGACGGGTAGAAACTGCAGGTCAAGGTTGATCTTTGTCTTTGATCAAGTTTACATTACTTATTATAACGATTCTTTAAATCGTTTTCTCCGATAGAATTAAATTTATTAACATAATTTGCATAGCGGACACGGTTTCTTGAAAGGATGACGACAAGTGTTCACAGTTTTCATTGAATATAAAATTGACCCTGACAAACGGCAAGAGTTTTTGCGTGAAGAGGCCAATTGGGAGCGAAATGTCCTGATGCAGGGAGGACGTAATTTCCGGTTTTACGAGGGCGTCGATCAGCCCAACTTGTTTGTCGAAGAGTTTGACGTAAACACGCTGGAAGAATACCATTCCTTCAAAGAGCAAAGGAGAAGCAATGAGCAATTTCTTTCATTCGTTGCAGGCGGTGCCGCCAAGGTTCATATCTGGGCGTTTCGCGTAGTCCGAGGATAGTTCATAAATGAAGGAGTAAGGAATAGACAACATGACCTCAAATCAAAAGAAACAAGCAGCCTATACTTTGCCCGATGAGCTTTATGTTTTTGGATTTCATCAAGACCTGCTTGATTGGTATGATTCACAGAAACGTGACCTGCCGTGGCGTGTGAACCGCGATCCTTATCGAATCTGGGTTTCCGAAATCATGCTTCAGCAGACCAGAGTGGAAACGGTTAAGCCGTATTTTGAGAACTTTATGACGGAGTTCCCGACTGTAGAGGCGCTGGCTGACGCGCCGGAGGATAAAGTGCTGAAAGCATGGGAAGGCCTGGGATACTATTCGCGTGCCCGCAATTTGCAAGCAGCCGCCAAAGAAGTAAAAGCCAAATACGGTGGAATTGTGCCGGATACGCGTGAAGAAATCCTGAAGCTGAAAGGGATTGGCTCGTATACGGCCGGAGCAATCCTCAGCATTGCGTATGAACGGCCAGAGCCTGCGGTTGACGGAAACGTGATGCGCGTGTTTTCCCGTTTGCTGTACATGACGGATGACATCAACAAACCGGCTGCGAAAGCAAAGTTTGAGCATGTAATCAGGCAAGTGATTCCCAAAGGGCGGGCGGGTGACTTTAACCAGGCGCTGATGGAGTTGGGGGCAATGGTTTGCACCCCGCGCAATCCGCAATGCTTGACCTGTCCGGTGTTTGATTACTGTCTTGCCCGCAAAGAAGGCGTACAGGAAGAACTGCCGGTCAAGGGGAAGGCAAAGCCGCCGAAACCTGTCTCCTTACTGACTGCGGTAGTCTCCCAAGGTGATCGGTATTTGATTGCCAAACGTCCCGAACAAGGATTGCTGGCCGGTTTGTGGGAATTTCCGATGGTGGAAGAAGACGCCAAGCTTGATGATCAGGAAGTGCTTGATGCATTCCTGGCCAAGCATGTGGGCATCAAGGTTCAAAACTGGAAATATGCGGCTAATGTTCAACATACGTTTTCCCACCTGCAATGGAACCTGGATGTTTATCACGCAGAATATGTGTCCGGTGAACTAATCATGGAAAATACGCGGTTTGTCGATAAGCAAAGCTTGACCGAATACGCTTTTTCCAAGGCTCATGACAAAATTCGCAGCATGCTGTTAAAATGAAAGACGCTTCCGGGGAATCGGAAGCGTCTTTTCATTCTACCTATATACTACCTATATACGAGTACAGTAGCTTGGGAAGCTGTACAATTCAGTTTCTTGCTTGGTTTTTAGTTCATTCATGGTTTGCTGGTAATGAAGGGATGCCAGTTCTTCTTCTGGCGTCCGTTTTTTTCTTTCAATGATGATGGTAAAAAAGATCAAAGAAATTTGCATCCCAAAAACCCTCCCAATAAATTAAGATCGTGGTAGTCAGGTGCCGTCTAGCGCCTTTACTCCTACTGCTTTCATCATTTGTCGACGTTGTCTGTTGCTCATAAAACATTCCTCCTTCAGCTTGTAGTCAGGCCGTATGGCAAATAATAGTGGCAAGCGAGTCGGGTGGGATATCCTAGATGCGGCTGATGAAGCTTGGATACTGCGCCGCTTCCATGAATTGAGCTTCTTCGCGTTGGCGGAACAGCTCTGCCTGTCTTTGTTGAATCATTTGCTCCTCGGCACTGGAAGAGGAACGCTCGATTTTGACAGTAAAGAAGACGAAATGCAAGACCATCCTAAATCCTTCCTTTCTTTGTTAAGAAGTTAAATGTTTGGGACCCCGCCCGGCGGTCGGCTAGCTTGCGACGGGTGGGTTTTTGTATAGAAAAAGACCGATGGAATAAGTCAAAAACCTAATCCTACGGTCTTCATCTGCAAAAAAAAGTGAAAATAAAAACCGTAGGTTGCAAGCAACCTACGGATTCGATACGGGAAGAATAGAAAGAACGGACCAGAAACTACCGCCCTGGAATCGATAGAAGGTTGCAAAACCCTATGCAATTGTTTCGTTGAACATCAACAGGTAGAACGGTCTGAGGTGTCGCGAATACATTCCATTTGATCATCGGGTTCAGCCTCCTTTCAACAGTTGGTAATTTCTTCGTATGAATAGAATATGGTAATTTCTTCATGAAGTAAAGGGGAAATTTTACAGATTTAAATTAAAAGTTTTTTCAGACAATTCTAGTTATCTACAATTGTTCCGGTGAATTTTTACGGTTTCTGCTTTTATTTCCGGATAGGAATTTGTAAAATCAGAAATCCGGCAAAGACAACGACAGCAGAAACTCCGTATGGGGCCTGAAGGAAGAACATGGATCCTGCCGCGCCGGAAAAAATGGGAGCAATAGCCGCCCCTAACCAGCGAACGAAGTTATAAACACCAGAGGTAATTCCTCTCGCATAAGGAGATTGTTCCATCACATGGCTGGTAAACAAAGCATTGTTTAACCCTGAAACAAGGCCCGACAAGATGACCAGGAAAATCTCAAACCACAGCGATTTGGTTAGAAATAATAAAAGCAGCAAAAAACTAAAAGAGATTAATCCGATTCGCAACAAGCGCTCAGGCTTCCACTTTCTCTCCAGTTGGTGGGAGAGAACGGCGGAACCGTACGCCAGGCAAAGCCCCCATCCAAAGAAGATAAGCCCTAATTGAATCGCGGATAAACGAAGAACAAGCGGAGAGTACGCCAAGACGGTAAAGAAGCCATAATAGTAGAGCATCCCGCTGACAGCCCCCTGCAAAAAGGGCTTATGTCCCAGTAAGTGCAGCATCTCTTTCAATCCGGCTGTTTTTCTCTGTTGCTTGACTGGCGGTTCTTTCACAAAGAAGATGACAAGAATGAAAGCCAGAAAAATAAGCAAGCCCGTCGCATAAAAAGGATAGCGCCACGAGTATCCGCCCAGAACCCCACCAAGGAGCGGCCCGCCAGCCATCCCCATGCCAATAGCCGCTTCGTACCAGCCAACGGCAGAACTGACGTCACTTGATAAGGCGATTAGAAGCGTCATGGCGGTAGCAAAAAACATCGAGTTTCCTAATCCCCAACCGGCTCTCAAGAATGAAAGCTGCGAGATCGAATCAGAAAAACCGCAAAGCAGCGAAAAGACGGTGACAACACATAAGCCGATCGCCATCATTCTCTTGTCGCCGAATTTTCCAGCCAGTAATCCGGAAGGAAGCATCATAATCGCCATGGTAAAAATATAGGCTGTAAAAAGCATTTCAACCTGCCAATGGCTTGCTCCAATTTTCTCGGCGATGATCGGGAGCAGCGGATCAACTACTCCTATTCCCATAAAGGCAAGGAATGTCGCGAAGACGGTAATGATTTTGCCGCGATTGTTTTTTTCTATCGCATTCAAGTAAACCCACTCCTCATCATTTGTTTTCTGGTTGAACCATGACTAAGTATATTCCGAAACATTTTCATATGTCAATTTTTATATATATAATTATTTATATATAGATGCGGTTTATGGTATACTTTATTTATTCGGATGAAACATCCTCGTTTCGAGCTGTCCTGTTTTGAAGGAGGGAATCACTATTTCACTTGAATACGCATTGTTAAGTATGCTTGTGCGAAAGCCGTGTTCGGGTTATGAACTCGGGCAACTTTTAGATGTATTTTGGCAGGCCAAACACAGCCAAATCTATCCTCTTTTAACCAGGCTGGAACAGGAAGACCTGCTTGGCTATGAACACGTAGAACAGAGCGGCAAACCCGATAAAAAAATCTACTTTTTAACGGATAAAGGGCGGGAACATCTGCAAAAATGGATCTCAAAGCCTCCTGCGGTGCCGATCCAACGAGACGAGTTTCTCATCAAAGCCTACGCCATCTGGCTGACAGATATTGAGACGGCAAAGCAGCTTTTTACGGATCGGATAGCCGCTTTCGAACAAAAAGTGAAATACCGTGAAGGTGTGCTTCATGAAATGGAGAAGGAATTCGGAGATAAGATGGAAGAGATTACTTCCCGGCACTTTGGCCGCTATATACTGTTTCAGAGAAGGTTGGCGCTGGATAAGGAAGAAATCGCGTGGTGCCATTGGGTATTAGATCTATTGAACAAAGGGAAAAGTCCGGTCTCTTAACCAAAAGACCGGACATAGGCAACATTTGCGGTTTCATTCTCATGAGGGTTTTTGTATTATGGTCAGGCTGCCCCTGAAACATGCAAAATATCACGGATTCCCGCGGGGTTAATCATTTCGGTCGTCTGGATATACTGGTAAGTAACTGATTTTCCCAGTTGACATAGAATTTGCAAACATATTTTGATAAAATGTTAGATTAATCACAGATTTCTGGTGCAGACGAAAGACAAACCGGTATGGGTAGTGTAGAATAGATAGAGAAGCACTGTATGCTATCTAAGGAGGCAGTTTATGCTTATTCGTACGTTTCGCCTCGGTGACTACGCTGCGATTACTCGAATTTGGCAAGACACTGGATTAAATCAAACGGAGACAGAGTCTTTGGATGCGTTAGCCAAGCAGCTTGCTTGGGATAGCGAATTGGTGATGGTCGCAGAACTTGATGGAGATGTGGTCGGTGTAGTGGTGGGAACCATAGACGGGACTCGCGCCTATTTTTATCGTCTGGCGGTTGACCCGAACAAACAAGGACTTGGAATTGGCCGTAAGCTTGTAGAAGCTTTAGAAAATCGTTTTCGTCAGCGAGGTGTCAACCATGTCCTGATCATGGTGAACCAAGACAATCAAAAGGTATTGCCTTTTTATCATTCCCTTGGCTATGAACTGCAAAAATATGTTACACTTTCCAAAAAGCTCTCTTCGTAATTATTAGACGAACATCTCAACCAATAATAGATACAGAAGAGAAGAAAGGGGAGAGTCATGTCGTCTGCACCTGGTAGCATTATTCGGATTGAAAGCTTCAAACATGACCAGTCTTTGCACCGTTCTTGGGACAAGACTACATTGATACATATTAGTGACGCCGTTGTAATCGGCGGCAATGATCGGGTACGAGTGACGGAAGCAGACGGTCGTGAATGGCGTACACGTGAACCGGCCATCTGTACCTTTGGACGGGGACAATGGTTTAACACGATTGCCATGATTCGAGATGACGGAATTTACTATTATTGCAATATTGGTTCGCCGTTCAGCATGAAGGGAAACCTGTTAAGCTACATCGATTACGATCTTGATGTAAAGGTTTTTCCGGATATGACGTATACTATCCTCGATGAGGAAGAGTTTGCCCTTCACAGCAAACAAATGAATTATCCACCGGTTGTCATAGATCGGGTGCAAAAGGCACTGAAGGAAGTATTGGAATGGATTCATGCCCGAAGAGGCCCGTTTCAAAACGGATTCGTACAGCGTTGGTACGAACGGTATCAAACGCTTCGTGTGGATGAAGAATAAATCCCTCTCCCCGATAGTCGGGAGAGGGGTTTATTCTTGTACTTAATCGCAACCCAAACGAGGAGGGGGGTAGGCATGAATAGTGTCAGGCGCTATTTATCTTTTGTCAAACCCTATTCAAGCAAAATCATCCTGACGATATTCATCGGTATTCTCAAATTTGGGATTCCGCTCTTGATGCCTTTGTTAATCAAGTATGTCATCGATGATTTGCTGCCAAGCAACATGCCGCAATCCAATAAGCTCACGCAGCTCTTCTGGTTGATGGCCGGAGCATTTTTGCTCTTTACCGTCATCCGGGCGCCGGTCGAATATTATCGCCAGTACTATGCGCAATGGGTCTCCAGCCGAATTTTGTATGATATTCGCAACCAGCTGTTTGCCCATCTCCAGCGGCTGTCCATGCGCTATTACAACAATCATAAAACGGGCGAGGTTATTTCACGTGTCATCAACGATGTGGAATCGACCAAAAGCTTTATTGAGACCGGATTGATGAACATCTGGCTTGACCTGGTTACGATCACCTTGACGATTGGCATCATGCTTTATATGGATGTCAAGCTGACGTTGATCTCGCTTCTGGTTTTTCCGCTGTACGCCATTTCCGTTAAATTTTTTTACAAAAGATTGCGCCAATTGACCAAAGATCGTTCCCAGGCGCTGGCTCAACTGCAGGGCCATCTGCATGAGCGTGTGAACGGCATTTCCGTCATCCGCAGTTTTGCCATTGAAGATTTCGAAGCGAAGCAGTTTACCAAACAGAATGAACATTTTTGGCAAAAAGCGTTGAAGCATACCAGATGGAACGCCAACACCTTTGCCGTGGTCAATACCATCACGGATATTTCACCGCTTTTGGTTATTGGTTTTGCCGGATATCAAGTCATTCAAGGCAATTTGACGATTGGGACATTGATCGCTTTTTACGCTTATTTGGAGCGTCTATATACACCGCTGCGCCGGATGGTAAACTCTTCAACCACTTTGACGCAAGCGGTTGCCTCTATGGACAGGATGTTTGAATTCATGGACGAAGAGTACGATATCGTTGACAGACCTGATGCAATCGAACTTCCGGTCAATCCGGATACGAAGCGGGTAGAAGGAAGAATCGTATTCGACAATGTTTCGTTCAAGTATCGCGAGGAGGGAGATTATACGCTGGAGGGAATTCATCTTACCATCGAGCCGGGCGAGACTGTCGCTTTGGTGGGTATGTCCGGCGGTGGCAAATCCTCCTTGATTAGTCTGTTGCCCCGATTCTGGGACGTGACTGAAGGCAGAATTTTGATTGACGGCATCGACATCCGAGATGTCAAACAGCAAAATTTGCGCAGCCATATCGGGCTGGTGATGCAGGACAACATTCTGTTCAGCGAATCGGCTCGCGCCAATATTTTGATGGGGAATCCCGAGGCGACGGATGAAGAGATGATCGCGGCTGCACAGGCGGCCAACGCACATGAATTCATCTCCGGGTTGCCGGATGGTTACGAGACCGAATTGGGAGAACGCGGCGTGAAGCTGTCAGGCGGTCAAAAACAACGAATCGCGATCGCCCGCGTATTTTTGAAAAACCCGGGAATCCTGATTCTCGACGAAGCTACCTCGGCGCTCGATTTGGAATCTGAACACATGATTCAAGAGTCGCTAGCCAAGCTGGCCAAGGGGCGGACAACGATTATTGTTGCCCATCGCCTCTCTACGATCACTCACGTCGACAAAATTGTCGTCATGAAAGAAGGAAAAATTGCGGAGATGGGCAAGCACGACGAATTACTGGAGCAAAAAGGAGTCTACTATTCGTTGTGGAGTGTGCAGGATTTCGCTATGGCAGATTCCAAAGACCATCTTCCCACGCTTTCTTCCTGATTGTTTTGGGTATGGAAAGGAGCCTGATCATGGAAATATGGCGACGTAATTTATATGTACTTAGTGCCTGTTTGTTTCTTGTGATGGTAGCGATGAGTATGGTGATGCCGTTTTTGCCGCTTTTCATCCAGCATGAATTGGGGGTTCATGACCAAAGAGAAGTGACTGCTTGGGCAGGTGTGATTTTTGGCGCCAATTTTTTGACAGCCGGATTGGTTTCTCCCATTTGGGGAAATTTGGCCGACAAATATGGCCGTAAAATTATGATTCTTCGTTCCGGATACTTTATGTCGATCATTATCGCGCTAACCGGTTTTTCCGGGAGTGTATGGCAGCTGTTAGGGCTTAGGCTTCTGAACGGAACAGTGGGCGGGATTATTCCGGCCAGTACCGCTTTGATCGCATCCATGGCGCCGCAGGAGCGGGCGGGCTGGGCTCAAGGCATACTGCAATCATCTGCTGTGGCCGGAACGATTATGGGTCCTTTTTTTGGCGGATTGCTGGCTGAAGCTTTGGGATTTCGCATCATTTTTGTTTTCACCGGATGTTTGATCTTGATTGCCACCATCGTGGTGACGCTGGTCGTGAAAGAAGATTTTTCTCCGCCGCCACTGAAGGAGCGAAGCAGTCTCAAGGAGGATTTTAAGCTGATTTTCTCCACCCAACCGCTTCCCGCGTTGTTTTTTACCACGGTGATGATTCAATTTGCCTTATTAAGCATTACGCCTGTCTTGCCCATCTACGTGCAGAGCCTGCTCGGCAAAAAAGAAGGGGTGGCTTTCTTCGCCGGATTGGTTACGGCTGCGATGGGCTTAGCCAATGTAATGGCATCGCCGCAGCTGGGAAAGCTGGGAGACCGCTTCGGTTCGCAAAAAGTGCTTCTGATCTGTTTGTTCACAGCATCCGTCATAATCGTACCGCAAGCTTTGGTCAATTCCGTCTGGCAGTTGGTGGCGCTTCGCTTCCTCCAGGGACTGTGCATCGGCGGGCTGCTTCCTTCTGTTAACGCCATTCTGCGCAAAGTAACTCCTACCGAAATGACGAGCCGGGTATACGGGTACAACAACAGCTTCGTCTCGTTTGGCAGCATGCTGGGGCCGATGACAGGCGGTTATGTCGCCAGCCTGATTGGGCTGCGAAGTGTTTTTTGGATGACCAGCGCCCTTCTCGTGATTGCTGGCTTGTGGGTATGGCATAGTTTGCCGAAAATTCAACATGTCGGAGAAACGGAACTACACGAATAACCCCAAAAAAAGCGGTCAAACCAGCGGGCTGAATAGGCTGATTTGACCGTTTTTTCGTAATGCTTGTTATCGCCGGGCGGGTTATTATTGCTTGCTGCCTGCGAGGAACCCGAGAATCGCCATTACATCTTGATCCCCAAAGCCTTCGCGCAGAGCTGCCTGATACGTACCGTTTACCGTTTCGGCAAGAGGAAACGCTGCGCCTGATTCTTGAGCCAAACGGAGATCTTTGGCCATGTGTTTCAAGGCAAAAGCAGCAGGGAATTCATTAGCCAAAATACTTGGTTTCTTCATGCGGGCAATCGGTGTTCCTACCGCGCTTTCAGTGATAATGGTAAGCATGTCCTCCGTGCGGATACCACGCTGGTTTGCGAACAGGACGGTTTCTGCCAATCCTTCGATCGTAATGCCCAAGAGCAGGTTAATCGCCAGCTTGGCGTTGCTTCCGGCCCCGTTTTCCCCCAGATGAAGCGCCATTTTCCCCAATATTTCAAAAATCGGCTTCACTTTTTCGAACGTGTCGGCTGATCCGCCAACCATAATAATCAGATTGCCCTCTTTCGCAGGTTGGACACTCCCGGAGACAGGAGCATCAAGAAAAGCGACTCCGCGTTCAGAACACAGCTTGGCCAAAAGTTGGGATGTTTGAGGTGACACGGTGCTCATGTCGATTGCGATTTTCCCTTGAGTGCCTTGAGAGAGGAAGCCGTCCTTTTGCGTGTACAGCTCTTTGACCGCGGTATCATCGCTTACCATCGTAATCACAACATCACAAACATCGTACAACTGTGCTGGTTTGTCTATGAATTGGGCTCCCAATTGAAGCAGCGGATCCGCTTTTGCCTTGGTCCGGTTGTACACCCAAACCTCATATCCGGCGCGGATCAAATTGGATGCCATTGGAATCCCCATGTTACCCAAACCTATCCATCCAATTTTCATGTTGATCGATCCCTTCCTATCTGTTATGTCAAGGTTTAGTATAACAAAAGGTTCCAGCTATCCCTTTTAAATCGTAATGTTTAAAAAATTACGCAAATTTCTCCTTAAGCCGCTCTTTTAATAATGCGTGCTTGGCTTCGGTCATGGCGAGCAAATCGTCAAAGGTTTGCGGCAGCACTTTGCCCAAAACGGACAGCCCTTCTTCGGTGATGCCTCCTTTGGTAGCCACCTGTTCGATACACTCCGTAAAACTGATCTCTTGGTTCGTCAAGAGCAGCGCTGTTCCGAGCAGAGTCTCTCTTAACATGTCCCGATACGTCGAAAGCGTAAGCTCCGGTGTTTGCCGGTAGGCTGCCTGGGCGAAATGCTCCATGATACCAGCGATCAGGCCGGGGGCGCTGCTGGTCAAAATCGTAGCGGTTTCGATCGCCGATTCGCTAATCTCCTGCGCTCTGCCGATTGCTTGAAGCAGGCTTACCAGGGTTTCTTTTTGCTCGGAAGAAACTCGCTCATGACAGGCAAACAGCGAAACGCCATGCAGTTCCTGCGAGGTAACGGTTGGAATCACTTTGGAGACCGGACCTTGATAGACGGAGGCGAGGTCGGCCAAGCTGACTCCGGCCGCTACAGAAACAAGATGAGGGGTATGTGAAACCAGCGAATTGATTTCTCGTATTACTTCATAGACGTCCAGCGGCTTGGTACAGAGAAAAATCATTTCCGTCTGATCCAACAAAGACTGTAATTGGTCGCAAATGGTGAAAGGAAAGTCTTGGGCAAGCGTTTCGCACTTGGCGATGGTTCGATTGTAGACGAACAATTGGGAAGGAGCGAGGATGCGGCTTTTGTGAAATCCTTTTACCAGCATGCTGCCCATGCTGCCAAGACCGATAATGCCAATGTTCATAGGTAACCTCCCATGTTGATTGATACAAACGATTGTACACTACTGTATCAAATCATGAGGGAAACGAATAGCAAAAATTTTGATATCATAGGGAAAAATGAGATGTGGAGCGTCTCAGGAAATGAGGGGATAAGATGTTTAAGAAATTGATGGCTAAATTTGGAGTGGGAGCGGCAACGGTTGATTTGCGTCTGGACAAAGAGGCATTTCGATTGGGAGAAGAGATGACCGGAACCATTCACATTGAAGGCGGCTCCGTTGAGCAGCGGATCGCCAATCTGGAAGTGGAGATCGTAATGAAAGCCTACCTGAAAGGCCAGGAGGTTACCCGGGTGGTTCAGTCCATCCCGGTTTTGCGCAGTTTTACGGTTATGCCGAAACCGTACTCGCAGCAGATTCCATTCCGCTATCATGTTCCGCATGACTTGGCTGTTTCCACTCCTTCCATCCGTTATCTCTTGCGGACCAAGCTGGACGTGGTTCAGGCCATGGACCCGACTGATCTGGATTACGTGACGATTTTGCCGCCGGTTCATATTGAAAAAGTATTGCTTGCATTAGAGCAGTTGGATTTTCGCCAAAAACCTGACTCCGGCAAATTGACACCCTACGGTCAGGAATTCTCTTTCTTCCCGGCGCGGCCGCTTTCGTATCCGCTGCGAGAGTTGGAAGTTATCTTCCTTGATACGGCTGAAGGGCTGCGGATATTGGCTGAACTGGATATGGCTCATGGTTTCATGCGTCATGAAGTAGAGCACCGCGCTGAAATCCTGGTGCCGCGTGAACTGTTGGCAGACGGCAAGGAAAGCGACCTGGTTCATTTCTTGGGAGAAAAGATTGAGTCGTATGCGGCAAATCCGCACACCATACCGTACTTCTCCATGGCTCCGTACGATCCCCGTCATCACGGGCACTTCGGTCATCCGCACTATGGACATTATGGGCACGACGGTCATCACGGCTACCACGGGATAGGCGGAATGATTGGGGGCATGGCGGCAGGGCTGGTAGGAGGTATGCTCTTGTCGGAGTTGATGGACGGAGCAGCCGACCTTCTTAGCGATCAGGCAAGCGACTTGATCGATACGGATATAACCGATTTTCTGGACGGAGACGGCAATGGTTTTGACGATGGCGGCTTCGGTGATGGCGGCGGATTTGACGGCGGTGACTTTGGAGATTTTGATCTGTAAGACAAAAAGAAGCAAGGTTAATCACTAAAGTGATTAACCTTGCTTTCTATTTGCACAGCCATTGAAGAAAAACGGTTGTCCATTAATCTTCATCATTGGAGCTTGAGAAGATCATGACGTACTTAAGCAATTCCAGAACGGAGATCAAAGCTGCGGCTACATACGTGAGAGCGGCAGCCCCTAATACTTTGCGGACGCCTTCTTCTTCGTAGTTGCGGATGAAGCCCATTTGAACCATCAAAGCTCTGGCTCTGCTGCTGGCGTTGAACTCAACCGGAAGGGTAATCAGCTGGAAGGCAACCGCCGCGCTGAAGAAGATGATTCCCAAGAGTATCAGGTTTGCCCAATGGAACAAGAAACCGGCAATCAAGAGAAGAGGCGCAACACCCGATGTAAAGTTCACAATCGGGAAAATGTAGTGGCGAGCAACCAGCATCGGATACGACACCTTGTGCTGAATGGCATGCCCTACTTCGTGACAAGCGACTGATACGGCGGAGACGGAGTTGCTGAAGTAAACCGGATCAGACAATCGTACCGCTTTTGAAATCGGGTCGTAATGGTCAGTCAGTGTGCCTGGCACGTGCTGCACAGGGATATGAGACAAACCATTGGCGTCCAGCATCCGCCTTGCTGCCTCAGCACCTGTCAGCCCGGTAGAGACAGGAACCTCGCTGTATTGGTTAAATGTCCCCTTGACGCGGAACTGTGCCCATAAAGACAAACCGAATGCGATTAAGATCAAGAAGTCCATTGGATGAAAAAACATCGTTACATTCACTCCTCTATTTAGGTCAATAGATCACATGTGGAAAAGCTGCATCTATACATACGAAACAGCCTAATATAAGTTTCATCTAATATTATAAAATTATTTTCACGTTTTTTGAACCAATCAGACAGGCTGGAACTGCCAAAAAAAGAACCTCAACCCAATGGGAGAGGTTCTTTTGTATAACATTTTTTATTCTGTAGAAACCGATGGATCGGCTTGCTCCTTGCGTGGGGAGATCATGATGAAGTTGGCTGCCGGTTCATCGATTAATTTCTGGACACGAGCAGCAGTTTCGTACTGCTCTGTAGCCAGCAGTTCCTCTTTATAGGCATTCAACAGCTCTTGCACGTCGCTAATTCCTTTAGCGTCAAGATTATAGAGGAACACTTTTGCTCCTTTGGCGATGCGGCGTTTCAACGCAGCCTCGTCGAATCCAAGCTCCGGCTGCATTCTTACGTAAACCACGCCACCTGTCATACCGGCGCAAATCCATGGGCCTGGATCGCCGAGAACGACTGCCCGGCCATTGGTCATGTACTCAAAAGCGAACCCTTTTATGTTGGCCCGGGCACCGATACCGCCCAGTTCATCACGGATCGGACCGCGAAGCTCTCCGCCAAATACGACGTCAGCACCGGAAAGGCGGATACAAGCACGGGAATCAGCGTTTCCTTGAACGATATACAAGCCTTTTTGGGCGCCATAGCAGAAGCTTTTCCCTACTGAACCGTTGATGTAGGCTCCGTTTTTGCCTTTTTCCTTCAGGATGGACACACGTCCGCCGAAGCCGGTTTTGCCGACGCCGTCCTGCCCGCCGCCTTGGACGCGGATATTGACACCCTGCGCATTATAGGCAGCCAGGCCGTTCCCTGGCACGCTGCCGGCGGTAAATTTGAGAGTTACTTCAGGCAGGTTGGCATAGCTTCCGTCAAGATGCTTTTCGACACGTGCACCGGACCAGCGGCTGCCAAGTACCCGCTCCCCGGAAAGAATGCCTGTGAACGTTTCCTGAATCGGCCTCTTCTCGTCGAAATAACGGGAGTCGGATGCTTCTGTCGCCGCACCTGCCGCAACCAGCACGCGTGATGCTGCTCCTTGAGCGAAGCTGGCGAACGAAACCGTAGAAGAGAGCTGGTGAACGTTTAACAGAGCTGTCAAATCCATTTGTTCCAGCCCGCGAGCTTGAACCAGCAAATCGGAACGTCCCACCAATTCTTGGGTGCTGGTGAACCCGAGTCGGGCAGTAATTCGTTTCACTTCTTCGCCAAACAGCGTGAAGAAACGTTTTAGGCCGTCTACCGCTATGTCAAGCTGACGAGGAACGAATCGGCGAAGCCCTTTTTCATGAGCTTCCTCCATCGAATCGATTTGGGTAGCGATTCCCACATGGCAGGTATCAAGGTGACAGCCACGGCAAGTCGTACAACCGACCGCAATCATAGCCAGCGTAGCGAAGCCGATCCGGTTGGCGCCCAGGAGCATCAGCTTCACGACGTCAGCCGCGCTTTTCACGCCACCGTCTGCCCAAATCTCCACTTTGTCGCGAAGTCCTGCCTCCAACAATGCGTTATGGGCCGCTTTAACGCCAATTTCCGCAGGAAGGCCTACGTGCTGCAGTGCGTGAACGCGAGCCGCGCCCGTACCTCCGTCAAAGCCGGACAGAGTGATAAAGTCTGCTCCCGCTTTTGCAATCCCGACCGCAATGGTTCCAATGTTCGGAACGATTGGAACCTTGACGCAAACCTTGGCTTGATGGTTGGCAGTTTTCAACTCGGTAATCATTTGAGCCAAATCTTCAATTGAGTAAATATCATGGTTGTTCGACGGCGAAATCAAGTCGGAACCGATTGTCGCATTACGAGCTGCGGCAATTTTCGCTGTTACCTTGGAGCCTGGGAGGTGACCGCCTTCGCCCGGTTTTGCGCCCTGCCCGATTTTGATTTCCAAGAGATAAGAAGAGTTGGCCAATTCCACGTTGACACCGAAGCGGCCGGATGCCACTTGGATACCGCGTGTCCGCGGGTATTTGCCCAGCATATCTTTAATTTCTCCACCCTCACCGTTCAGGCTAATCATGTTAAGCTGATCGGCTGCTTCTGCATAAGCGCGGAATGCCGTTTCGTTTTGGGAACCGAACGACATGGATGAAATCAGGAAAGGCAGAGAGTGATCGCCTACACCAATGTTAACGGATGAAGGATCAATAGGTGTGCGTCCTTCAAAAGCAAAGTCGGTCAAATGACGAATGGCAACCGGGTTTTCCTTTTCTGTTTCTTCCAGCTTGAGGGCATAGTCGGCATACGGGATTTCTCCTGCCGCGATTTGTCCGATCAACTTCCAGAGACGAGGGAAGATGTGGAATGTTTTCGATTCGCGTGATTTCTCGTCGGCGTAATCAAGGGCACGCTGCCTGCTGTCGGCTTCCAATTTGGCAAATGAAGTACCCGCCTGTTCAGAACCGCAGAAATTGACGATCGACAAGACGTCTGCCACTTCCTTATGCAATCCGATGGAAGAGAAAAGTCGACCGTAACCGCGCAGTTCATGAATGCCGATCGTGGATGTTACTTTTTCGATACCCTTGCTTAATGCACTGTAAAGGTTGCTGACTGATTTAGCCTGTTCTTTGGCAAACACGGTCGCAAACATTAAGTATGGAGATAACGCGTCTGCGCCGGAACCTAGCAAGAGACAAATGTCATGCAGCGAACGAATCGCTCCTGAGCGGACAATGATGCTGCATTTGCGGCGAAGGTTATGGCCATCACCAGTCGTGGCTGATTTCAGGGCTTTGTCAATTGCTGCCGTTACCAACAGCGGATCGATCCAATAATGTCCTTCGCGATGTGTTTGTGTATCGTCCAGGAGAAGAAGCATTGCGCCGTTTTTAACAGCTGTAACGGCTTCTTGCACAAGGCGTTCAATTCCTTTTGCAATTCCTTCCTGCTCCGCAAAATGGGTAGACAAAATGGCGATGCTGGACGGATTATCGTTAAACGTCATAATCAACTGTTCCAGTGTAAAAGTGCCTGTTTCAACCGCCAGCTGCTGCAGAGATTGTCCTTCAAACAAAAGCGGTGAAGGAAGCTCAACCCGTTTGCCGTACCCTTCCTTGGAAGCAAATGGGGCACGCGGTCCGATAATCACACGGGTGGAGAAGTGTTCCATCTCGCGTTCCCGGTCGATTGCCGGGTTGGTGACGACAGCAACGCTCTCTTTAATAAAGTCAGCCAGGTTTTGACGCTCTTTGGAGATTGCGGCAAGCGGGCCGTCGTGACCAAGGGAGCGGATTGGTTCTGCGCCATTGCTTGCCATTTGCTCGATTAGCTGGATTTGCTCGCGATCCCAACCGAATGCGCTAAACACCGAAGAAGTTGGTTCCGGTACGTCAGGTTCAGCGATACAGGACTCAGCTTCATAGTCGAAGTGCAAATGTTTACGGTAACCGGCAAATTCGGCTTTTTCCTTGAAACGCTCCAATACTGTTTGCTGCAGAGTATGATGATAAACCACTTCGATTCCTTCGTCCGGCTTCAGGGTAACGCCTACCTTTTCGCCAGGCGCGATTGATTTTGGTTCACTCACCATTTCACGGACGTTGATTACCCCTTGTTCAGAGGAGAAGTAAAGAGAACTGTCGCTTTCTACCATCCAAAGAGGGCGAAGTCCCAGCGAATCTACACTGAATACGCATTCGCGGCCAAAACGGGAGACAATACCCGCAGGACCTTGCGCAAAATGTCCCCAAGCCTGGCGAATATATACATACAAGTCCTGCAATTCTTGGGAAAAACCTTTCATTTCATGATGAATCGGAGGGAAGACCACTTCCATTGCTTCAAACAAGCTAAGGCCGTAACGGTGGATAAAAGTCTCGATGACCCGGTTCAAATTCTGTGAATCGCTTCCGCCGGCTACTAGCGGAACACCGAGCATTTCGGCTTCTTCTTCCAGTTTGCTGATGGTGTTGATCTCGCCGTTATGGCCCAACAGGGAGAAAGGCTGAACGCGGAAGAAGTTGGACAAGGTATTGGTGGAATAACGATTATGGCCAATTGTGACAGATGATGCGAAATCATCGCTGCCGAGGTCTTTGAAATACTTGGGCAGGATGTTGGCAGCACCCATTACTTTGTACGCAGTGGAATAAGGGCTTAAGGAAGCGACGTGAACATTGCAGGTATCTTCAATCACGACATGTGCTTCAAATAACTGCTTGGCATACTCTTTCACGCTGTTAAAGGAACTGCTGTCTTCCGGCAATAGTGCGATTTGCCAGAATGTTGGCTCATCTTGCTTCCCGTTTTTACCCAAGACATGGGAGTTTACCTGATTTTCTCTTTCCAACACAATGGAAAGCTGATGTTTTTGCAGAATGGAACGGATTTGTGCTTTCACTTCTGTTTCGTCGTGTCCTTGGCGAGGAACAAAAATATGAGCGACGGCAAAGCCAGAGCTAAAAGCCAATTCTCCATCCAAACCTGCTTGATGCAGGTATTGGCTCCATAACAGACGCGGAATGTCAGTCAGTACGCCACACCCGTCGCCTTCTCCATCAATAAACCCGGAGCGGTGCTCCATCTGGATCAGGGAACGGATGGTTTCGTCCAGGTTCTTTCGGGAGGGTTTCCCCGTTTTTTCGATAATACATATGATACCGCAGCTGTCGTGTTCAATTGCCTGGTACCCCTGAAACTGCTCAAGAATTTGATGCTTCTCTCTGTTTAGCATGCATCGGTCAGACAAGTCTGACCCTCCACCTCCTTCATGAAAGATCACCGGACTTTTTCATGGTCCTTCCTCTATAAAAGTATCATTAGAATAACACGAATATTGTAGACAAACAAGAATCAAGCCGATTAATTATACGAATGTAAGCGTTTTTATGCGAAAAATATTTTTTGGGACAAAATAGAAACTGTGCTAATGACGAATTTTTATCTGCTTATCACTTGAATTCATTCGTGTTTTACTGATAAATTCAATTTTAACAAAAAGAACGTACGTGCCCAAAATATAGTACAGAATTGTAAAAATCTTTGTTTTTGTATGGATATTGTATTCGTTATACATTATTTTGTCACGGCAAAGCTTGAACACTAAAAAGCTAAAAAGCGAAAAAACGCATCGCTTCAAGAAAAAACACCCTTCCGGAAGCGGAAGGGTGCTGATCAGCGGTTGAATGTTTATTCTTTTTTATTATTTATGGGGGACCCGCCTGACGAAGCGTCAGATATAGTCGGATTGGTATCCTTATGATGTTCGGTTAATCGCGGATTCTGAAATCCGACAACTTCCATCATTTTGGAACTCATTTTGGGTTCCATCGTTTTCTCGGGCGCCTGCGGAAATGTCTTTTCTCCTTTGGACATCAGATAGCCTCCTTACTTCCTTTGCATCGCATGAGGCTAGTATGTCCCATATGGGCAAGCGCTATCGCCGAGTGGGTTTAGTTACCTATCGTCTAGCGGGTTCGTTACCTATTGCCGTTTGGAGAGTTTCGCGAAGGAACGGTCAACCGCTGCGATGGTTTCGCGAATGTCATCTTCCGTATGGGCTGTCGTAATGAACCAGGCTTCATACTTGGATGGAGCCAGACAGATTCCTTCATCCAGCATCAGGCGGAAGAAACGGGCAAAGGCTTCGCCGTCTGAATCTTGCGCTCCGGCATAATCGGTAACCGGCTGATCAGCGAAATAAACGGCAAGTGCCCCTTTTACACGGTTAAGCTGAATGGTAATTTGGTGACGTGCCGCTGCTTCAAGGATGCCTTTTTCCAGGATTGCTCCCAATCGATCCAACTCTTCGTAGACCCCCGGTTGTTTGAGAACCTCCAGGCAGGCGATGCCGGCACGGATTGAGGCGGGATTTCCCGCCATTGTACCCGCCTGATAAGCAGGGCCAAGCGGCGCTACTTGTTCCATGATTTCGCGTCTGCCACCGTACGCTCCGATCGGCAGGCCACCGCCGATAATTTTTCCGAGCGCAGTCAAATCAGGCTCGATTCCCAGCAGATTTTGGGCTCCGCCATAGCAGAAACGGAAAGCGGTAATCACTTCATCGTAAATAACCAATGCGCCGTATTCTTTCGCCAGTTTTGAGACATGCTCCAGGAATCCCGGTTTAGGCATGACGATACCGAAGTTGCCAACGATTGGTTCCACCAGAATCGCAGCCGTTTCTTTCCCCCAGCGGCTCATCGCCTGAGTGTACGCATCCGGATCATTAAACGGAACGGTAATCACTTCGTTGGCAATGCTTTGGGGGATGCCGGCACTGTCAGGAATTCCTAGTGTGGAAGGGCCGGAACCGGCGGCGACCAAAACCAGATCAGAATGTCCATGGTAGCATCCGGCGAATTTCATGATTTTGGTTCTGCCTGTGTAGGCGCGAGCCACCCGAATGCAGGTCATAACTGCCTCTGTACCGGAGTTGTTAAAGCGGATTCGCTCCATGGAAGGAATGGCATCGCGGATCATGCGGGCAAAATCGATCTCCCACGGGGTAGGCGTTCCGTACAATGTGCCGTTTTCAGCGGCTTGGGTGATCGCTTTTGTTATGTGAGGATGGGCATGTCCGGTAATAATTGGCCCGTATGCTGCCAGGTAATCTATGTAGCGGTTGCCGTCCACGTCCCAAAAGTAAGCTCCCTGCGCTTTCTCCATGACGACAGGTGCGCCGCCGCCTACCGCTTTGAATGAGCGTGACGGGCTGTTGACGCCGCCGACAATTACTTCTGTCGCTTGTTCATATAATTTTTGTGAAGTTTCCCGATTCATTTTCAAACCTCTTTTCTTGAGTCCCGCTCGCCGTTCGGCTCTAGTCGGGCGGGTATTCTTTCGCTATTTATCATAGCATAATTACTGTACGGAATTGTGTTTGCATTTTGACCTTTGCATAAAAGCGGGTTGCTCATATACACTTACAAGTGGATAGTTACTTCATTTTTTAAAACAAAGGACGTGCCGTGATGATTCATGTTAGAGGATTGCAAAAGGTTTTTCGCATACATCAAGCACGAACAGGATTGGCGGGCGCTTTTCGCGACCTGTTCAAGCGAGAATATAAAACAGTCAAAGCAGTAGACGGGATTTCATTTGACGTTGAAGCGGGTGAAATGTTCGCTTTGATTGGGGAGAACGGAGCAGGCAAATCTACCACAATCAAAATGCTGACCGGAATTCTGACTCCAACAGATGGCGAAATCCGGATTAATGGCTTCGTTCCCTATCAGGAACGGGAAAACTACGTCAAATCGATTGGTGTTGTCTTCGGCCAGCGATCTCAGCTATGGTGGGACCTTTCGCCGATGGAGTCGTTCAGGCTGCTTCGCCACGTTTATCAAATGGAAGAGCAGGCAGGAAAAGTATGGCTGGATCGATTGATTGAGGAACTGGACATTGGTTCCTTTATCAACCAACCGGTACGGAAACTAAGTCTTGGCCAACGGATGCGCTGTGAGATTGCCGCCTCGCTGATACACAAGCCGGCACTGTTGTTTTTGGATGAGCCGACGGTAGGACTGGACGTATTGGTCAAACAGAAGATTCGGGAATTTTTGCGCAACCTTAATGAAACAGAGAAAATGACCATTCTGCTGACGACTCACGATGTATCCGATATTGAGGCGCTTTGCAAGCGGGTGCTGGTAATGGATCAGGGAAAACTTATTTTTGACGGGCAGTTGGCTGATCTGAAAGCGAAGTGGGGGAACGGTACAGAAGTTGTCTTCCAGTTCAAGAAAAAAATGATGCCGGATCAACTTCGTCAGGTATTGGGAGATCTGCCTTGTGAGCTTGAAGCGGAAAATGAATACGCGATCCGGGTCCAATTGAAACGCAGCCAGGAAATGCTGCCGTTTTTGCTGTCAACGGTGATGTCATCCGTAGAAGTGAGTGATGTGAAAATCATGGAGGCGAGTACGGAAGATATCGTCCGAAATATTTACAGCACCGATAGCGAGGTTGTCAGCTATGGGTAAATTGTATGCAGAACTGATTCGCATCCGCTTTCTTACCATGCTGGCCTATCGGGTCAACTACTACAGCGGCATCATTATTTACGGAATCAACATTGGAGCCTATTACTTCCTGTGGGGAGCAATCTACGGCAGTCAGCAAAATCTGGCGGGGCTCACTTCGCTGCAGATGACGGCGTACGTGGCGATTGCCTGGATGTCCCGTGCCTTTTATTTCAATAATATTGACCAAGAAATTGCCCAAGATGTCCGAGAGGGAAAAGTGGCTATCGAGATGATTCGTCCCTACAACTACCTGTCTGTCAAAACGGCACAGGCGTTGGGGGAGGGAATCTTCCGCTTTCTATTCTTCGCCGCGCCGGGGATTTTGTTGGTCAGCCTGTTTATCCCCGTTCATTTTCCGGCGTCGCTTCAGACATGGGGCATTTATTTGTTGAGTTTAGGGTTGGCGTTTGTCATCAACACGCAAATCAACTTGCTTACCGGTGTCCTGACGTTTTTCTTTCTTCGCAACGAAGGGATGATGCGGGCGAAACGGGTCGTTTCCGATTTGCTTTCCGGATTGATTTTGCCAATCAGTTTTTTTCCTGGCTGGGCGCAAACGATCCTGCACTTTCTCCCGTTTCAGGCAATCAACTACTATCCCAGCATGATTTTTGCGGGAGCGATTCCGGCAAATCAGGTTGCCCAGGTGCTGCTATTGCAGTTGATGTGGATCGGATTGATTATGCTGCCGATCACGCTTCTCTGGCGCCGCGCCCGGCGGAAGCTCGTTGTGCAAGGAGGTTGAAGCATGAAACAGATTTATGTACTCTTTTCTCATTATTTAAGCCAATACTTTAAGAGCCGCCTTGCCTACCGCTTTGATTTTCTGGGGGAGCTCGTTTCTAACCTGGTGTATGAAGTGATCAACCTAATCTTCATTTTGGTCGTGTTTCAGCATGTTTCCACGTTGAAGGATTGGACGCGGGACGAAATTATCTTTATTTACGGCTTTTTCTTGATTCCGTATGCGCTCTTTACGATGTTTTTTGGATTTTGGGATTTCAATGAGCGTTACATCATCCGCGGAGAGATGGATCGGGTGTTAACTCGGCCCGTACCTAATTTGGCGCAAATCTGCCTGGAGTCGATTGCACCTGATCGGATATTCGGGGTATTTACCGGACTCATCATCATGGCGTATGCGGCGATTCGCCTGCATTTGGATTTTGCCTGGTATGACGTGATCGTATTTGTCGTACTGGTGATCTCCAGCGTTTTTATTTATGCCGGAGTGTATACGGCGATTGCGGCGGTCAGCTTTTTTTCCGACTCGCGGACAGGAATTGCTCCCATGATTTGGAACATCCAGAACTATGGCCGGTATCCGGTCGATGTTTACAACAAAATCATCCGGTTTATCTTAACCTGGATTCTTCCGTTTGCGTTTGTCGGTCTGTATCCGGCGGCTTATTTCCTGCATAAGGAAACCTGGTATACCTACACCCTGCTGACACCGCTCATGGCAGTGATTTTCTTTTCGCTCGGATTGTTCGTTTGGAATTGGGGAGTAAAGAAGTACCGCGGAGCCGGATCCTAGTTGTTTGACCAGGGTGTTGTCAAGGTTTGGTGATTGGAATTATAATGATTTCGTAAAAATAACCACATATTCCTTCGGGGCAGGGTGAAATTCCCGACCGGCGGTGATCACGAACGTGTAAGCCCGCGAGCCTCATTTCGCACGAGCGGCAGGAGTGCAGGATCTGGTGAGAATCCGGAGCCGACAGTACAGTCTGGATGGGAGAAGGATGACGACAGTACGTTTGTATACGTGTTAGCTTTCTGGTGTTATCGTCAAGATAGCTGTGGGGCTTAGGTTGCTGAAATCAAGCCTCCGGTTTCCCGTACGCGTTTGCGGAAGACTTGTCAAACGGTCATGCCCTCGAAGTGATCACTTCGAGGGTTTTCTCATTCGGCGGGCCAGAAAGCACGTAAAAGCAAAGCTGTTGCCATTCCTCAGACAGAAGGAAAAAACAATGAGGAGATGGTCACATGCAACAAACTCAGTTACACACCGCACAATTATCTCAAACCAGAAAGCTCGTTGCCATACCGCTTTTTGCGGCAGTAGCTTTCATCTTGCAGTATCTGGAATTCCCCTTGCCGTTGATTCCAAATTTCTTGAAGCTTGACTTCAGTACGCTTCCCGGTTTGATCGGCGGGCTGATGTTCGGGCCAATGGCAGGTGTCTTCATTGAACTGATCAAAAATATACTGCACCTGTTGCTGAAAAATACGGACGGGCTTCTAGTCGGAGAAATTGCCAACTTCATCGCGGGCTCCAGCTTTATTTTGGCAGCAGTCGCTCTACAGCGTTCCTTCAAAGGAAAAGGCGGTTTTGTTGTCGGGCTGGTGCTGGGAACACTGCTGATGACAGTTATCATGTCGGTCGCCAACTATTTTTTTCTGATTCCGGCTTATGCCGCCCTTTACTCGATGTCTGTCGAGAATTTACTCGGAATGTTCCAGATGAAGAGTATGTGGGCTTTGATCCTCTACGCAATTGCCCCGTTTAACCTGATAAAAGGGATAGCAGTCGCGTTAATCGCGTATCCGATTTTCTTGAAAATTTCCCCGCGTCTTCGGATGATGGCATAAAAAAAGGAGCAACCATGTGATTGCTCCTTCAGATTGTTGAGAAAGCCTTGCTTTTAAGCAGGGCTTTCGTTTTTGGGGGACGATGTTGTTTTTCGCAGCTACGTTCCTCATGTTTACCCCTGCTTGGCAAGGTGGTGTAACCGCGCTTTATCCCTTAGCCAAAACCGAGTGACTCCGCCAAGCATGCTGCGCCTGTTAACGGCTCAACTTGGTCAATGTCGCGATTGCTTTTTTATAAGCCGCTGCATCTTTCGGATTTTTTTCGGCTTTCACTTTTGTCAGCAGCTTTGCTGCCAGCTTCTTCATTTCCGCAGGCTGAGCTTGCGCAAATTGTTTGAGCTTATTGTTGACCAGATAATCGACATACCAATAAAATTCTCCATTATATATACTGACGTCCAGCTTATCCAGTCCTGCCATGAACGATTGGTACCATTGCAGGCGGAGCTGTTTTTTGGTTGCCACTGCTATTTCCTTCTGCCCGACAAATGCATCGATCATTTCGATCGCCTGGGAGTAATCCTGGTAGTATCGTTCATTCTCTTTGATCTCAGCATTGTTTTGCTTGAGGACATTGATAATAACTTCCTGTGTGGTGGCAGTCATATTGTTTTTGAACGCAGTTCCAAGTTGGGTTTTGTATGCGTTGTAAATGTCCGTCGCATTTCTGATTTTGTACTCGAGATTCAAACTTTTATCGGCCTGAACCAGATTCAGATAATTTCTGGTGTACGTATCGTACAGCTCTTGCACAGTATCGTGGTAGTTCGACTCCAGCGACTTGGTGAATTCAGCAATCGATCTCATGGCAACCGAATGCGCCCAGCTGTATTCGGAGAAGCTGCCACCTGGGATATAGTCGACGAATTGGGGCAAATCGTGCTGAAAACGATCAAGCACGGCGACGACACCATCCATGTATGCATAAAGGTACTCGGTGTCGCGATCAGTTACCCAGCTCTCCTGCCAAGATGCATCCACATAGAGTGCGCGCGCTTTGGATACAGCGTAGGTTAAAACTTTCACATCGTTCGCAGAGACTTCTTTCATCTTGGACGTATAGGTCAGCATATCCAGTATCGTGGCTTGTACGTCTTCACGGACCTTGTTGTACGGCGCTCGCTCGTTTGCCTTGTACAGGTCGATGATCTCCGATTCTTTCTGAAGAATGTACTTAACCTTGTCTAAGATGTATACCTGCTCCGGGGTTAAAGTATCGTTTTTCAGCTGCATTTCATAAAAAACCGGGCCAATCCCCATGTAGACATCTCTTCCTACATGGCAGCCCATGCCGCATTCCTGATTTTTTTCCGCTTCCAACCGCTGCTGGTCTGCTTTTTTCATTTTCTCGACAATCGGCGACGCAGCTGATGCCGAGATGGTGGTGAACAGGCTGAGCGATGCGAAAAGCAGGATCGATTTTTTGAACTTCATCAATGTCCCTCCAAGCATGTTTATCCGGTAAATCAAATCAAGCCATCGATAGTCTGACGGTTTTATTACCAATTTCGTTACATTTTCACCAGAAACATGTACACGTCATCCATCGGAAGCAGTCGTATAAACGAAATAAGCTGCCAGATTTCTCGACAGACTGAAGGGGCTGTCCCAAAAGTAGATAAAACTACTTGAGGGGCAGCCCCTTTTTTCCTTTCTTTCCATATGCATCGTTAGTTATAGTCGGATGGGTTTTCTTAATCCAATTCGTCCGAATCAATAAACGGATCGTCTCCATCATCGGCAGGATCAGGAGGAGACAGCGGGAAAAGCATATTGAGAATCTTAAACTTGCGGCGGCCGTCACGATTTTTCAGTTCTTTATATTTACGGATAAGCGCATTGTGTTCGGCAATAAAGGAGTTTCGCTCATCTTTCGTCAAGTACACCTCAGTTACATTGAAGGCGAAAGTGTCTTGGTATTCCTTGCGCACATCCACGTCACTGGCGACGAATTGATTGAGTGTTCTCATCAAATCTTTCTCTGTGGTGCGAAGCGGGGAGAACATGACATCGCTCAGCTGTTGAGCGTTCTCTTCGATCATCACGCGCAAATTAACCGTGATTACTTTGGCCACAGGCTGATAGTACTTCTCAACAATCGAACCTTTGACTCGGGTATCAACCTGTTCAAGCAAACCGACGCGAACCAGTTCTTTCACATGATAGTGCAAACGTGCCGCGTTTTCGCCAAGCTCTGTCGAGATTTGCTTCGCGGTACGGGGTTCCAAATCCTCGAATAACTCCAAAATTTTGACACGCTCTGGTATTGCCAGGCATTTAAGCGCTTCCGGGTCTGTCACATCGTAAAACTCTCTCATTAACGATTTCACCGTCCAGATCTACTAGCATCATTTTATATTTCTTTATGATTTCCATTACATAATTGTAGCGTTTTCTAATGGTATTCGCAATGGACTACCTTTTGATTCTTTCTTGCTGGCCGTTCTTTTGTTAAAATAAGACAAACTCTTTAAGTAAGGAAGGGAATAGCCAAATGGTTGCCGTTGGACAAATTGCTCCTGATTTTACCTTGGAAGCAAGCAATAATCAAACGATTACACTATCCGAACTGCGCGGCACAAATGTTGTCTTGTACTTTTATCCAAAAGATCTGACGCCGGGGTGTACAACGGAGGCTTGCGATTTTCGGGATTATCATCCTGAATTCGCCAAACTGAATACAGTTGTCCTGGGGGTAAGCCCTGATGATGTCAAATTGCATGACCGCTTTACACAAAAACACGAATTGCCGTTCCCTTTGTTGGCTGATATCGACCATAAGGTGGCGGAACAATACGGCGTGTGGGTGCTTAAAAAGATGTATGGCCGAGAGTACATGGGAATCGAACGGACGACGTTCGTGATTGACGCGGAAGGCAAGATTGCCCATGTTTGGCCAAAAGTAAAGGTAAAAGGACATGTGCAGGAAGTGTTGGATTTCGTTAAACAAAATTTAGCGTAAAGGCAAACGTTGAATAAGGAAGAGGAGAACACGGAATGAACGGTTTGTCAGTTGATTACATGGTTGAAACGTTTTGTGCGTTAGCGAGCATCCCTAGCCCTTCCGGAAATACGGAAAAAGTGATGGAGTGGGTGCAGCAGGAATTGAACCAACTGGGCATCAGCTTTACGCGAACCTGCAAAGGAGCGGTGATAGCCACTATTCGGGGCAAAGATGACGAGAAGCATCGGCTGCTTACGGCGCATGTAGACACCCTAGGGGCGATGGTAAAAGAGATCAAAGCAAACGGTCGGATAAAGCTTGCCTTGATCGGCGGGTTTGGCTGGAACTCGATTGAGGGCGAGTACTGCCAGATTGAGACAGGAAGCGGCAAGGTTTACACGGGAACGATTCTAACGACCAAAGCGTCGGTCCACGTTTACGGTCGGGAAGCAGAAAAGATGGAGCGCAACGAAAAAGTGATGGAAGTGCGTCTGGATGAAAAAGTTACGTCGAAAGCAGATGTGCTGGCGCTGGGCATTCGCGTCGGAGACTTTGTTTCATTCGACCCGAGGGTGACGGTAACCGACAGCGGCTTTATTAAATCGCGCCACTTGGATGACAAGGCAAGCGTAGCGATTCTTCTCGGCGTGATCAAACGCATTCAGGAAACGGGAATCACTCTGCCGTATACTACTCACTTTTTGATTAGTAATAATGAAGAGATCGGCTATGGCGGCAACTCTAACGTCCCGCCCCAAACGGTTGAATACGTTGCAGTGGATATGGGAGCGATCGGTGACGGACAAACAACGGATGAATATTGTGTCTCCATTTGTGCCAAGGATTCATCCGGTCCTTATCACTACGGGCTGCGCAAGCATTTTGTCGCTTTGGCAGAAGAGAACGGTCTGAACTATCAGGTCGATATTTATCCGTTTTACGGTTCGGACGCAAGCGCAGCGCTTCGGGCAGGTTACGACGTGGCACATGGCCTCATCGGGCCGGGCATTGACGCTTCCCATTCGCATGAGCGGACTCACAAAGAAGCATTTGAGAATACGGCAAAACTGGTACTGGCGTATTTGTTGTCGACGAAGCTGGCGGTGTAGGAGGAAGACCTTATGACAGTCAACATGTATCAATGGGCCGATTACTACGACATTACACAGCGCGGAGTTACCGGCGACATTCCGTTTTATCTGGAAGCAGCCAAAGCGAGTCAGGGAGAAGTGCTTGACCTTGCCTGCGGAACAGGCAGGATTTCGATACCGTTGGCCCAAGAAGGGATACAAGTTACCGGCTTGGATTTGTCCCGAGAAATGCTGGATAAAGCAAAGCGCAAAGCAAACGAAGCAGGAGTGGAAAGTCTCATCACGTTTGTTCAGGGGGACATGCGCAAGTTTGACTTGCAGAAGAAATTCTCGCTGGTGATGATTCCGTTTCGGTCTTTTCTGCATCTCTTAAACATACAAGATCAGATGAAAGCGTTGACCTGCATTCGCCAGCATTTGCAGCCGGGCGGAAAACTGGTAATGAATGTGTTTGTTCCTAAAATTGAACACCTCTATGAAGAAAGCGAGAAAATGTCATTAAGAGGAATGTTCCCGCTCGAATCAGGAGAACAGGTGGCCATGTGGGACTACACTCGCTACGATCATTTTCAACAATTGTCGGAAGTGACGAGGACGTATGAACGAATCAGCCCGGAAGGTATAGTCCAGGAAAAAATCGTCGGCAGGTTCACTCTGCGGTATATCTTCCCGGCTGAACTGCACCATCTGCTACGGCTGAACGGTTTTAAAGTAGTTCAACGCTTCGGTTCTTTTGAAAAGGCGCCGTTTGATTCAAAAAGCACCGAATTGATCATTGTCGCAGAAGCTATGTAGGCATGTCGATTTCCAGGGAAATAAGGATATTTGCATAAAGGGAAGGTGAGTAGTCATGAAGATTTACACGAAATCTGGCGACAAAGGTGAAACATCACTTGTTTACGGTGACCGCGTTCCCAAGCATTCCATGCGCGTAGAAGCATATGGAAC
This sequence comes from Paenibacillaceae bacterium, assembly GCA_041920465.1. GTDB lineage: Bacteria > Bacillota > Bacilli > Brevibacillales > Brevibacillaceae > Brevibacillus_H. The sequence continues at coordinate 52,734 of JBHGXW010000037.1, forward strand.
CTGCGATGAAGCCAACTCTTCCATTGGATTAGCTCTTTCATTTTTGCCTGAAGGAGAAGAGTGGAATGAGTTTCTCAAAACGTTTCATATTATCCAAACCAAACTGTTCCATATCGGAGCGGAGCTGGCCACTCCGGCAGGAAAGCAAGTGGGATGGCCGATTGTCGAAGAAGATGTCATCTTTTTGGAGCGGCAAATCGATGCTCTTGATGCAAACCTGGCTCCACTTTCCAACTTCATTCTCCCAGGGGGACATCCGGCAGCCGCGGCGATGCATATTGCCCGTACGGTAGTGCGCAGGGCTGAAAGACGGACTGTGCAAATTACTGAGCATGAGCCGATCAATCCAATTACAATCAAGTATTTAAATCGACTATCCGATTATTTGTTTGTGGCAGCGCGCTTTATCAACCACAAGCTGGGGAAACCAGAACAAACCCTTCATCAGGAATAACACCAGAAACAAATAGATTTGATCGAAGAGGTCACAGATGAGCTGACCTCTTCTTTTCGTTTGCAATTATTCCTGATACTATGTTGCTAAGTTTGGAATGGGTATAATAGGGTTATGGAGAAGGGAGTAAGAACGGGGAATGACTCAAACCAAGAAAACGGGAAAACGGCTGAAACGGGTGAATGTGGAGCAGATTCTCGACAAGTTGCACCAGCTATATCCGGATGCACATTGTGAACTGAATTACACGACTCCGTTTGAATTGTTGATCGCCACAATCCTTTCTGCACAATGTACTGATAAAAGGGTCAACGAAATAACGGCCAATCTTTTTACCAAGTATAACGAACCTAAGCATTATCTAAATCTGACCCAGGCTGAACTGGAAGAGGAGATAAAAGGGCTTGGTCTGTTCAAAAATAAAAGCAAAAATATTTTAGAGACTTGTCGAATCCTTTTTGAAAAATATAACAGCCAGGTACCTGACACGCATAAAGCCTTGGAAGAGTTGCCGGGAGTTGGACGCAAAACCGCCAATGTGGTCTTATCCAATGCTTTTGGCATTCCCGCCATTGCGGTAGATACCCATGTATTTCGTGTTGCCAACCGATTGGGCCTTGCTCAAAGCGACAATGTGGACGAAACGGAACAGCAGTTAATGAAACGAATTCCCAAGGAAAAATGGTCGGACGCACACCACTGGTTGATCTGGCATGGGCGGAGGATGTGCAGCGCTCGTAATCCGAAATGCAGCGAGTGTCCTTTGCGTGAAGAATGCTTATACGCCAAAACGGAAGCAAAAAAGAAAGCGTAGGGAATTGACACGGCATGCAGGATAGCCGTACACTTATTTATAACAATTCTAATAAAATTGTTGTTATTGTGTTAGAATAGACTTAATCGACAACGATGAACAGATTGTGAGGTGCATGACGATGACACAGCGCGTGGAAAAGGCGGTTGAAATCCTGAAAAATACCGGGGTTCGAATGACTCCCCAGCGTCATGCCATATTAGCATACCTCCTCGAAACCATGACTCATCCGACAGCCGATGAGATATACAAAGCCTTGGAAGGTAAATTTCCTAATATGAGCGTGGCAACCATATACAATAATTTGCGTGTCTTCAAGGAAGCCGGATTGGTTCGTGAGTTGACATACGGGGATTCTTCCAGCCGGTTTGATGCCAACACAATGGAAGAGCATTATCACATAATCTGCTCCGAATGTGGGGCCATCCACGATTTTCACCATCCATACTTAACCGAAATCGAGACGGCAGCCGGCGAAAGCACCGGTTTTAAAATCACAGGACACCGAATGGAAGTGTACGGTATCTGTGAGGCATGTCAAGAAAAGCAGACACATTAATATGAAGAATATGGATGAGACAGTCAGCCATTTTATCTGCGAGCAAGCGGATGGAATGGCTTTTTGCTTGTATTTTTAGCAAGTTGTCTACATACTGAAATAATGAATGGTAATTATTTTCAGAAGGTTGTGTAAGCAAGCCAACTGCTTTATCATAAGAAAAGCTTTTACCGAAGCACGAAAAGTAAATTTGAATGATTAGGGGGTTTTCATTTAGTGGAAGTTGTCCTTAACCGTTCCCCCCGTTTTAGGCGGAGAAGAAGACCTGTTTTGTTCAAGTTGTTGGTTTTCGTCGTAATCGCAGTTTTGACGGCTGCAGGAATCTGGTACGTAGGTTCGCTTCCTTCTTCTGAGCATACCAAGCCTTTTGCAGGGCGTACCAATGTGATTGTTTACCACGGTAATGTTTATCCTGATTCTTACCTGGTACAAAATAATCAAATATTGCTGCCGTTTGATTTTATTAAAAGCAATATAGATCCGTCCATCTTTTGGGATGAGGCGTCGCAATCGGTTATTGTCACAACCAAAGACAAGGTTCTTCGCATGGAGAGTGACAAGCTGGTTGCCTTTCTGAATAAGACACCGGTTACGCTGCGTGTTCCGGTGCAGGAAGTTAATGGCAAACGCTACGTTCCTTACAGCCCTTTGGAAAAGCTGTATCCATTCCAAATGAAGCAGATGGAAGCAAATCAGGTAGTGGTCATCGAGAAAAATGGAGATGCGGTTCAGCAAGGAAAAGTGCAGGCGCTGCCCGATCGGAAGAATGCTCCTGTTGTGCTTCGGCAAGGAGCTTCGCTCAAGCAGCCGATAGTTGCTGAATTGCCCCTTCATTCTGTGGTTGACATCGTACGGGAGGAAGCGGGATGGTATTTGGTACAGACGGCGGATGGGATCGTGGGTTACCTGCCTAAGGAATTGGTAAGCCTTACGGAAATCCGCAAAGTAGTGCTTCAACAGGTGGAGCCAAAGGTGAATGCGCCATGGAAACCGTTAGGCGAGAAGATCAGTTTGGTCTGGGAGCACGTAACCGGACGAAACCCCGATACGGCTGAGATTCCGGAACTCCAAGGTCTTCATGTTGTTTCGCCCACGTGGTTTGAACTGATCGACAATCAGGCGAACCTGGGGAATAAAGCGGATTTGGGATACGTCAAATGGGCTCACGCTCGCGGCTATCAAGTATGGGGGCTTGTTTCCAACGGGTTTAATCCTGATTTTACCCATGCGTTGTTGAGCGATTTTCGATTAAGAGAGAAGTTTATCGGACAGGTTCTGCAGTATGCGCAAATGTATGAATTGAATGGAATTAATCTTGATTTTGAAAATGTGTATCTAAAAGACAAAGAATTGCTTGTTCAATTCGTGCGTGAACTGACGCCATACCTCCATGAACAGAAATTGACCGTCTCTATGGATGTAACGGTGAAGTCGGAAAGTGACAGATGGTCTCGTTTCTATGATCGTGCGGCTTTAGCCGGTATTGTCGACTATGTCGCGGTGATGACCTATGATGAGCACTGGGCATCCAGTCCAGAAGCAGGCTCGGTTGCTTCGTTGCCTTGGACTGAAGCCGGATTAAAAGGAGCGTTGGAGGAAATCCCGAAGAAAAAGCTGTTGCTCGGAATTCCTTTCTATACCAGACTGTGGAAGGAAGAGAAACAGGCGGACGGATCCATTAAGGTAACCTCCAAGGCGTACTCTATGCCGAAAATTGAAAAATGGCTGAATGAAAGACAAGTAAAGCCTGTTCTTGATGCCAAAACAGGCCAAATGTATGCCAGTTACGTTGATCCGAAAGACGGCGCCACCTATAAGGTATGGCTGGAAGACCAAAATTCGATCAAACGCCGGATTCAACTGGTGCATCAGTATGATTTGGCCGGAATCGCTGCTTGGCGCCGTGGTTTTGAAAGTCCGGACATCTGGGCAACCATCAAAGACAGCCTGAGGCAGCATTAATGCATAAAACCACCTGACTTCATGCCGCAGGTGGTTTTGTTGTAATTTCTGCTGGTTTTATTGATGCTCTGGGGATGGGGCGTGATCGTTCTCCGTTAACTCCAAGGGTTGACCGCAAAACATGCAGGCATCTTTTTTGCCCAGCATTTTGGTTACCTTTTTGCATGAAGGACATTCTACCTGCGGCGCGGAGGTTGAGATCATTCCCGAGATCATGAAGAGAACGGTACTAACCATCATCAACAGAAAGCCAATAATCATCAGCACTGCCATGAAGAGAAAATTATGCTCCATCCAGGAAAAAACATAACCCTTAAAAAACATGTAACCAGCGTAAATGGTCAAAATACCAATAAACATATTCCAGTTTGCCCATGTACGCATACGCTTTATCTTACTGACACGGTCATAATTTTTCATCCATTCATTCCTCCTAACAAATTAGTATAGCATAGAGGTATTGAAAAGAAGAGACGAGCAATGTGTTCTCGCTTATGATAGAAGCAGGAAAGCTTAAAAAAACGTAGAATCCATAAGCCTAACAAGGGAATGGGGGTGTATCAGATGAATGACAGCTTGCATGATTACCATGAAGGTTTAATTCGGCATCCAGAGGTCTTGTCTGCTTTGAAGCTTGAAAAGAGTGAAGAATGCAGCTTAATTCTGGAAGATGCAGATCTCATCTACCTGATTATTCTGAATCAATCTGAAGAAAAATGGGAGACGACCCCTTTTATCTGTGGTAACCAGAAAATTGTTGAACATCGGATACACCAATGGCATTTGGAGCAGGTTTCCAAACAAGGCTTAGACATTAGACTCTATTGCCTGTTGCAGCATGGAGAGATCATATTTGATCGGCATGATTATCTGAAGCGAAACAGGGAGAGGCTTGTTCGTCTTTCCGAGCAAACAAAGAAAAAACGAATCTGTGAAGAATACTCGGTGTTCCTGCGGTACTATCTTGAGGCTAAAGAGTTTTTACAGCACAATTACGCTTTAGATGCCTATCATGCGGTATTACATGCCCTGAACGGTTGGGCAAGACTGGTGGTAAGCGAAGCCGGTGAACAACCGGAACCTTTCTTGTGGAATCAGGTGAAGCGTTTGGAGCCAACCGTCTACAAGTTATTTGAAGAATTGATTGCCAGCCCGGAGCCGCTTGAAAAACGGATTGAACTTCTTTTATTGCCAATCGAATTTCATATCATGTCGAAAATGAAAGAATCTACCGCTCTCATTGTAGATATCGTAAAGTCTCGAGTAAAGCCATGGACGTTTGAAGAGTTGAGACAACACCCGGAAATCCGTAATACTCAAATTGATTTGGCTCTTTTGTTAGATAAGATGATGAGACGTTCCTTTATTCAGTCAGCCCCCGTCAAACGTGAAGGAAAACCGCTTCTGGAACAAGTTTTTTTTGTTCAAGAATAAATCTTTTAAAAAAGTATTGACTTTTCCTTCGATGAGGTGCTATATTAAGAAACGTCGCTTCTGACTTACGAAATGAACAGAAACGATTGAAAAAATACTACTTGATCTATCGAGGTTTGTGTGGTAAATTAAAAAGGTCGCTGTTCTGGTCCGCTAGCAACACTAGTAAACGGGAATTGCGAAAAAGATGCTCTTTGAAAACTGAACAATAAAGCGTTTTTGGTGATAAAACACTAGCCAAGCAAGAATGAACCAACGATCAATTTCTTAACTTTATTGCACGGTTAGCATGCCTTGGCATACTAACTCGCACAAGTGCAACTAAGGTATTCAACTTCGCTTTCAGCTTGTTGAACACCAAGTTTTCTTTGGAGAGTTTGATCCTGGCTCAGGACGAACGCTGGCGGCGTGCCTAATACAT
>JBHGXW010000040.1:0-9710 GCA_041920465.1 Paenibacillaceae bacterium
GTTAGCAAAATATATCGATTACTACAACAACAAACGAATCAAGGCAAAATTAAAAGGCTTGAGTCCAGTGCAATACCGAACTCAAACCTTACTTGCTGCTTAATAAAATGACTGTCTAACTTTTTGGGGTCACTTCAGAATTACGAAGGCGTTTTTCACGTGTTATCGGAAAGTTTAACTGCTTTACATTATGAAAGAGGTTAAACTTTCTTTTCAAACGCGCAGACAGTGGTCCCAGGATATTTATTCGGAAAATTTTAAAAAATAATTGCATTCAGATAATGGTGCCGCTATATTTATCATTAATTGGAAATTACTCTTCCTTCCAATGGCAGAAATCAAAAGAGGGGGGATTGGCTTCATTCAAGAGATAAGAGTTGCAGAATGTTATTCGTAAGAGTAAGGGGGAGCGGAAGTGAAGAAATCAATTGCCTATTTCATGCTGGTGGCTTTGGCCATATCCATGGCTGCAGGCTGCAGTTCCCAAACTTCTGGAACTGCAGAAAAAGGACAGCAGACGGCAGCCACACAACCGGAGGCAAGCGGTACTGCCCAACCATCTGCACAGCCTACAACTCAACCGGCTTCACAGTCTACAGCTCAACCGGCCGCGCAGCCAGCCACACAACCGACAGTCCAACCGTCAACGCAGCCTGTATCAAAATCCAATCAGTCTACAGCAAATGCCGGACAGGCAGCAACCGATGCAGCAAAGCCGGCAGCATCTTCACAAACAACCGCCAGTCCGGCACAAAAACCGGCAGCGCCAACCAGTGCAGCGCCAACCAGTGCATCATCAACCAAGTCAGCACCAACCAATACTGCATCAACCAATGCATCAGCTACATCAGCAGTCAAACCGTCAGCCACAGCTCAACCCGCCAATTCGACACCGACAGCTAAGCCTGCTCCCAAGCCAGCAGTGGTTGAGAAGGCGCCATTTGAGAAGTATATCGAGGGATTACCGGGCCGTTTTGCCGCGGAGAACGCCCAAGGGGTGAATGTGGTGTATCAATTCGTAATCACCGACGGCCATCCCGGTGAATATTACGTCACTATTCAAGACGGCAAATGTACCTCCGGAAAAGGGAAGGCTGCCAATCCAAGCGTCACGATCAAAGTGGGCGAGCAGCTTTGGCTGGATATAGCTGCTGATAAGGTAAACGGAACAATGGCTTATTTAACCGGCAAATTCTCGATCGACGGCGATACGGATTATGTCAGCGAAATGAAAAAATATTTCAAGAAGCAATAGGATGTCCTTTGGCTATCGGCGAATTTGCTTTTAAAAAATAGAGTTTGGGGGTATCTCATTTGAAAAGGATCATTTCGGTCTTTTGCGCAATCATGATGCTTTTAACCTTAGCCATGCCGGTGTTTGCAGCCTCTTCACAGATTATTCTGGATGGCAAAAAACTGGAAGTATCTTCCTTTATAGAAAACGGGCGTACGCTTGTGCCAATGAGAGCCATTTTTGAAGCGCTGGGAGCCAAAGTTGTTTGGGATCAAACGGCCAAAACTGTAACCGCTTCCAAAGGGGAAGTTGTGATTAAAATTGAGATTGGTGGCAAAGCGTTTAAAAATAACTCGGAAGTAAAGCTGGATGTACCGGCGAAAGTGGTAGACGGCAAAACGCTGGTACCGCTTCGGTTCGTCAGTGAGGCGTTAGGAGCCAAGGTGGAATGGGACAAGAATACACAAGCAATCACCATCACTTCACAGGCAAGCGGCGGCTCTTCGCAAGCAAAACCGGAAGAGGCCGCAAGTAACGTCACCCCGTTTGAGAAGTATCTCAACGGCCTTCCGTATAACGCAGAGAAGATTGCCGGGGTTAACCGCACCGCCCAGTTCATTATCACCGGTGAGCATGGCGGAGAATACGCCCTCGTGATTAAGGACAACAAAATCACTTGGACGAAGGAAAAGTTGAAAGATCCGGCAATTACCGTAACCACAACAGAAAAGATCTGGTTATCCATCGCGGAAAGAAAAATGAATGCGATTGACGCATATAAAAACAAGCAAATTAAAGCGGATGGAAGCCTCTCTTTCTTTATGGACATCATTGATACCTTCCTTTACCCGAAAGAAGGCGAACAGCCGCAAGCGACTGCTCAAACACCACAGTCAGGAGGAGACAAGCCGCAAGCCGGTTCCGATCAGCCTAAGCCAAAAGCGGAAACACCTTTTGAGGAATACCTTAACAGCCTGCCGCTTGATGCAAGCAAATTGGCCGGTGTAGACAAAGAAGCACAATTTGTCATTACAGGCGATCATGCCGGTGAGTATGCGCTTGTGATCAAGGACGGCAAAATTACCTGGAGCAAAGGAAAAGCGAAAAATCCCGCTGTAACGGTTACAACAACCGAGCAGGTATGGCTGGATGTTTCAACCCGCAAGCTTGATCCGGCAACAGCGTTTAAAGACGGCAAATTTAAAGCGGAAGGCGATGGCGTACCGTTCTTCATCGAAATCATCTCCGCGTTTGTAGTGAAAAAGAAATAGCAAGAACGGCCTCATGTGGGCCGTTTTTTTTATATTAATCGGAAAATTTAACTGCTTTACATTATGAAAGTGGTTAAACTTTCATCCATCGGTTATGAAAAGGAAAGAGCTTCGTCCCATTGCGTGTTCCTTGTGAAGGCATGGCAAAGTGAAGAGAGTGTCCAAAATTTTTTAGCATTACGATGTAACTAGACATTCTGCTTTCACGATTTGCAGATTTGCATACTTGGGGATTTGGTCATTCACAAACAAAAAGCCATGCATCGTTTGCATGGCTTAGCATTTGTATTCAAATTCACAGTAGGTTTTGCTGTAGTAATACTCGATGTCGTCATCCGTCATATAGACGAATTTGTCATAGTCCCAATCCAGCCGCTTGGCAATGTGTTCGATCATGTTTTTCCGTTCTTGGCGTGTAATCATTTCTCTTCCTCCCTAATATCCAATGTCTCTGTATGGATACAAAACGTTTTTGTTATTTGTATTATATAACAGCGTTTCGGTTTTGACAACAAATATTACGAAATTTTCAAAAAATACGTCTGTTTGCCTTGAGTGGTTTGCATGAGTTCTGTCAAATCGCATATAATACAAACATACGTTCTTATTTGATGGTGATGGTATGGAACAAGAAACTCTCATCCATAGTTGGTTTGTCTGGCGTGAAGCTTACCGGCATCTTCAACTCGATAAGGAAGTCATCACTTCATCTCCGATCCGGTTTCCGCTGGGGTATGATTTTTTGTTGCAGTTTTTGATGAGTGGAAGCCAGTTTATGGCTCAAGCCAACTATCGCAAGCTGCGGCAGCGGGGAGTCAGAATTCTGGGAGAACACAAAGATCAGGATGAATATTTTATCATGTGGCAGTTTCGGCAAGAGACAGGAATGCTTCGGCTGACGAGGCACCAACTGAAAGTAGAGATGCAGCAGAAGGTGGAGGAATTAATTCAGAATATCGGGCATTCATCCGAATGAAAGGAGGAATGACAAGCTTCACTAGCCAAGTTGCGAGAAAAATCCGAACATTATACGGGTTTCTCTGGAGTTTTTCGTATGTTTTAATGAAAAACTCCAGTTTTTTTGCTTGAATGTTCGGTTTTTAGCTTGTCGGGTAAGCAAGTTTGTGGTACATTGGAACACATATGAAAATATGGTACTCGTATAATTCATGGGAATACGGCCCATAAGTCTCTACCAGACGACCGTAAATCGTCTGACTACGAGTGAAAGAGCCCCTAGGGTTCCGTTCTGCTCTTTTCTGCCGTCTTTGGCAAGAGGAGAAGTCTTGGTCCGAGCGGGGTTGGCACAGCCGTTTGACTTGTGCTACACCTAAGGGATAAAAGCCCAGAGGGACAGGTTTCACTTGGATTGCGTTTTTTGTCGTAATCAGTGATCTGTCCGTCTGGGCTTCTTTGCGTTTCACAACATTTTAACCAAAGGAGTCGAAAAACTTGAAGGCATTGCACGACCGCATCATCCGAGACGGAAATGTCTTATCCAGCCACGTTTTGAAGGTAGATTCGTTTTTAAACCATCAGGTTGATCCGATGCTTGTGATGGAGATTGGCCGGGAGTTTGCCAAAATTTTTGCGAATGAACCAATTACAAAAGTTCTTACAATCGAAGCAAGCGGCATTCATTTTGCCTTTGCGACAGCACATGCACTGGGCGTCCCGTTCATCTACGCCAAGAAGAAAAAGGCGGTCACGCTGACGGAAGACGTATACTCCTCCACGGTTTATTCCTTTACCAGACAGGAAGAGTATCAAATCAGCGTATCCAAGCGTTATTTGACAGCGGATGACCGGGTCTTGATCATTGATGACTTCCTGGCTACAGGTGCGGCGCTGATCGGATTAAAACAAATCGTGGAATCGGCTGGGGCTCATCTGATTGGCGTCGGAGCCGTGATCGAGAAAAGCTTTCAGGACGGCAGGGCCAAACTGGAAGAGATGGGTGTGCGAATTCATTCATTGGCGAGAATTCAAGCGATGTCTCCAGCAGGCATTCAATTCATAGAGGAACAAAACGAAACGATGAAGGAGAAGATGAAACATGTTAAGTAAGAAAAAGGTTGTTACGCTTGGGCTCCAGCACGTTCTTGCGATGTACGCCGGTGCGGTTGTCGTGCCGCTGATTATTGGTGGTGCGCTGAAGCTTTCTCCCGCACAAATGGCTTATTTGATTGCAGCCGATCTGTTCACCTGCGGAATCGCCACATTGTTGCAAGTGATCGGGACACGCTACGTCGGCATCCGTCTCCCCGTAGTGTTGGGTTGTACCTTTACGGCAGTAGGGCCGATTATCGCTGTTTCACTGTCTTCCAACTTGGCTACGGCATACGGTGCGATTATTTTGGCCGGGATTTTTGTTTTCCTTGCCGCACCGTTATTCGGCAAGCTGCTGCGTTTCTTCCCAACTGTTGTAACTGGTTCTGTCGTGACGATTATCGGCTTGTCCCTGATTCCGGTAGCCATGAACAACGCAGCCGGTGGAATGGGCAGCCCCGATTTTGGCCAACCGCGCAATCTTCTTTTGGCGCTCGGCACTTTGGTTGTTATTTTGTTGATTAATCGTTTTTCGACCGGCTTTGTGCGTTCCATTTCCGTATTAATTGGACTGATTGCCGGCACATTTGCAGGATATTTGATGGGGATCGTGAATTTTGCCAATGTAGAGCAAAGCTCCTTGTTTAACATTGTCCAACCGTTTTACTTTGGTGTTCCGCAGTTTAATCTGGCCGCCGTTTTGACGATGATTCTCGTCTGTATCATCAGCATGGTGGAGTCGACCGGTGTGTACTTCGCGCTTGGCAAGGTAACGGACCGGGAAGTGGGAGCCGAAGATGTCGTCAAAGGATTGAGAGCGGAAGGAATCGCGATCGTCTTGGGCGGAATTTTTAATGCTTTCCCTTATACCACATACTCTCAAAACGTCGGTCTTGTTTCCCTTACCCGCGTGAAAACACGCGACGTGATTATTGCCGCCGGTTTCATTCTGGTGGTGCTTGGGCTTCTGCCGAAACTGGCTGCGTTGACCACAGTTATTCCTAACCCGGTATTGGGCGGCGCGATGATTGCCATGTTTGGTATGGTGGTAGCCTCCGGAATTAACATTTTGTCTACTGTCGATTTGCGTCAGAACGAAAATCTTTTGATCGCCGCGTGCAGTATAGCCGTAGGTCTTGGTTCTGCCGCTGTGCCGCAAATGTTCGATCAGCTTCCTAATATGGCGAAGATGATCCTGCAAAGTGGAATCGTAACAGGCTCGATTACTGCTGTTATTTTGAACATTTTGCTGATGCATAAAAAACAAACTGCATCCCTGCCTGTTCAGCCTTCTGCCAACTAAGTGAATCGTTGTTTGTCATTCTGCCCAGCTTAAGCAGTACGCCTTTGGTGGTGAGGGTTTGCTTAAACTGGGTATATTTTTTTTAAATTGCAAAATAAAGTTTTCTTATGGTTGAATACGGGTAAAGAATTGTTGTCTATTTCTTCGCTGAGAGAGGCTTTGGCAAGGAGGGATTTGTATGTTTGGAAACGCGTTGGATTCTGACGGAATTTTAGATTTGATCCGTCAACTGGAATCCGAAACTTATACAGAAACTACTCTAAATCCCAACGACGGTTATGTGTTTGTTGAAAACCAAGTGATTTACGCAATTGACGCCCAAGCTGGCGGCAGGCAACCGTCTGTTGTACCAACCGCATCAGTCGAGTTATCAGTAAATGGAGTGGTTGTTACAAAAAAAATGGTGGTTTACGCCAAAGACCGCATCACCTGGAAATTGGTAAAAGAAGACCAAAAGCCGTTTGAAATCACGATTTCACCCGATAATATGGAAGTTTATCTAACGATCAATCAGGATCTTCTTGTCAAGCAGGTTTTAAAAAAAACGGTTCCTTGTCTTGTATACAGGCCCGAAACAGAATCGCTTCCGATCACCGATTATTCTCAGATTAAAATGAGTGTTTTAAAAGAGCTGGAGTCTCTGCAAATTGTAGCAAAAGTGGATGAGGCATTAGTTGATCAGGCGATTGAAGAGAAAACAGGGGAGCCTGTTTTGATCGCCAAAGGCATTCCCGAAACACCGGGAAAGGATGGCTATGTGGAGACGTTTTTCGGCAATACGACCGAAGCCGTGCTTACCGAGTGGAACGGCCGGGTAGATTATCGCGAGCGGCTTAGTATTCCCAGCGTGAAGCAAGGGGATCCGCTTGGTGTCATTCATCCTGCCCAGCCTGGAAAATCTGGTGAGGACGTGTTCGGGAAAGAAGTAGCCCCGCCGGAGGTTAGCGATGTTGTGGTGATAACCCGCCGCAACGTTGCGATTAACAGCAACGGACAAGCAGTTGCCCTGAAAGCAGGACGCCCCTCCTTAACGGGCGACAAGGTAAAATACTTTGATGTCCAGACCGTTTATACGGTTGACGGTGATGTTGATTTATCCGTAGGCAACATTTACTTCAATGGCGATGTGATTGTCAAAGGGGATGTCAAAGAAACGATGCGCGTAGAGGCGTCCGGCAATATTTACGTCTACGGAAGCGCCCACAGCGCAACGATTGTTTCCGCTCAAAATGTTTATATTAGGGGACATGCCACCAAGTGTGAGATTTATGGGGGAAGACTGGGGCTTTTGTACAGCCGTATCTATAACTGTTTCAAACGGTTTATCGAGCTGCACGAAGCCCTGGAGTCCGACGCCCAAAAAGTTCACAATATCATGGAGAGCCGGGGCAAAACGGTGAGTATCGGACAAATTGTCTCACTTTTGGTTCAGGAACAATACAAACAACTCCTCAACTCTATTGCTCAGTACGAGGAAGCGATTCAGGGCGCCGCCAAGATGCTGCCGATGGAATTTACCATTGCCAACCGGTTAGTTCAACTATATAAAAACAAGGAATTAATGTTGGCCATTCAAAATTTTGCCGACTTCCGCAAGGTGTATGAATATATTCTGAATCTGAAGCTGCAGATTGAAAACAGTGTGTTCGAAGAAAGTGACATCGTGGTTGGCTCGGCCAATTTCTCCAAGCTGGCTACCAACGGCTCGTTAATCGTCACCGGACAAGGATTGGTTCACTGCGAAGTGGAAGTGGAGCGCGACTGCCTGTTTAAAAATCGTGAAGGCTCTTGCAAGGGCGGAGTAGTCAAGGCTGGTCGAAATATCTATATTGCGGAAGCGGGAACTCCATTCGGCAAAAATACCTTCCTGCACGCAGGAGAGTCAATTCGGCTGCACAAGGCCAATGGGGTAACGATTCGGGTGGCGGACCGGATGATCGAGGTGCTGGAGGAGAAAAGCGACCTCTGCTTGTGGGTTGATCAAGACGGCAATTTGAACCAAAGCTGCGTCCGTATGTTCCGCTAACCTTAACCCAACAGTTTGGGGCCTTTCGAAGAGAAAGGCCTTTCTTTCCATTTGCGCAGCCAGTGGGAAAAACGATTGTCCATTTCGTAGCGACTCTTACAGCGCTAGCCCAGGCGCCGGGGTCCCGCCCGGCACAGCGAAAGCTTAAGCCGGGTGGGTAAAAAAAGTGGTCAAGCAGTGATACGAAGGCCGATGCTACGGTTTTGACCGCTTCCTGACGATGAGAGAAGCCGGACTTGATCGCAACTGCGCAAGCTGTAACGGAGGCACGAAAGGAAAACGTTTTTCCTATTTTTTCCTTTTTCATTATTATTTGATAAGATAAATTTGACTGTTAAAAATAATTTCATTATTCAAGTGAAAGTCTAAAGCGGCAGGCGCAAAGAAGAAGCATATCTGAGAGTCTGGAAGATTCAAATGAAATCAAGTGAAAAGGAGGATAGCGGATGATTACCATAAAAAGATTAAGTGAGTGTACGCTGCAACAAGCTGTCGACGTTTGGAATGGTGGCTTCGAGGGATATTATTTTCCGATGACAACAAACGTATTGGCATTTACCCAGCGTTTGGCAAGCGAAGGGCTTTCCCCTGAGCATTCTGTCGTGGCATTTACAGAAGGCAGGCCGATCGGATTTGTGTTGAATGGCATCCGAATGATTAATGGCAAGAAAGTGGCGTGGAACGGAGGAACAGGTGTAATCCCTGAATACCGGAATAAAGGCGTGGGAAGAGAGCTAATGAAAGCAACCCTCGATATTTATCGGACTGAACAGGTAAACCTGGCTCTGCTGGAAGCGATTAGCGCCAATGAAAAGGCGATAAAGCTGTATCAGCAAATGGGATATGACATAATAGACAAACTTCATTTCTATTATCATCAGGGGTCGTTACTTAACGAAGAAGCAAAACAAAGCGGGCAAGAGAGCGATTATTCAAACGATTATTCATATGTTAAGGGCATTCCTCAGGACGTAAGGACTCTTCCTTTCTATCGGTCGGAAGGCGCTTGGCAGACTCAATGGGCCAGTGTACGAGACGGCGAATCGTTGATCGTAAGGGATAATTCCGGCCAGGATGTGGCCTATGCCGTGTATAAACGAACCTTTGACGAATCTGGAAAACAAACGGGAATCATTCTTTATCAAGCAGAGGTTTTTCCTGAACTGGCAAACGGTAGAACAGTCTTGGAACAATTGCTAAATAAACTGTTCGGTCCGCTTCGACTGCCTTATTTACGGAGCACAGTAAATACTCCTGTTTCCAATGAACTTCTTTCTGCCATCTTGCTTGATTGGGGATTTACTTCCCGTGCAGAGCAGGTTCTTATGGCTAAGCACATGGATTAAAATTCCTGTTGAAATGTGTGCTTGCACATGATAAGATGCTTTTTGTCGCTTCTTGAAAATGAATTTTGTTAAGAAAGAATTGTTGAAAAAGAAATTTATGAATCAACAAAAAAGTTCTTGACTCAACGAAGACGAACTGATAAACTCTATAAATGTCGCCGCTGATGTTGAAAAATGTCGAGTGGCATAAGAGGATTGGTTTTGTTCGACAAAATGCTCTTTGAAAACTGAACAATAAAGCGTTTTTGGTGAGAGAATCACTAGCCAAGCAAGAATGAACCAACGATCAATTTCTTAACTTTATTGCACGGTTAGCATGCCTTGGCATACTAACTCGCACAGTGCAACTAAGGTATTCAACTTCGCTTTCAGCTTGTTGAACACCAAGTTTTCTTTGGAGAGTTTGATCCTGGCTCAGGACGAACGCTGGCGGCGTGCCTAATACATGCAAGTCGAGCGAGGGTCTTCGGACCCTAGCGGC
>JBHGXW010000042.1:0-9992 GCA_041920465.1 Paenibacillaceae bacterium
CGATTGTCCATTTCGCAGCGACTCTTACAGCGCAAGCCCAGGCTTGTCGTAATCGTCAGGAGAAAAAGTGGTCAAGCAGCGATACGAAGGCCGATGCTACGGTTTTGACCACTTCCTGACGATGAGAGAAGCCGGACTTGAGTACAACTGCGCAAGCTGTAACGGAGGCAAGAAAGGACAACGTTTTTCTAATTCATACTAAGGAGAGGAGGTGAGTGGCAAGTGATAAAGCGGATGGTACTTTGTGCAATGCTTCTCATTCAACAGCCGACAGCCGGGAACCCAAAAGCATTATTGATCGGTATTCAGGGAAACACCGCGGCAAGCTTAACCAGACAGGAGATAACCCTGCCCGTTTTAGACTGGCCGCATCACGCCCGAAAAAATCGGAGTCAGGCTGGATCAAGAAGAGCTTCTGCCTAAGGTTATGGAGTATTATCTCAGCAAAGACCATGGCAAGAAGGTGATCCAGGCTACGCTTACCCCTGTCTATCCGAAAGTTGACCGGCAGCTTCTCACAATTTCGAGATCCAGTAAATAATGCGTCCGACAATATAACCGAGCACGATTACCCAGCCAATTTTGCCCCAGACACTCAAGCCTGCGACATATTCCCGCAGGTTTTTACGTTTCGGTGGCCGATGGTTCATTTGATGCTGCTCCTTTCGTAGTCGAATTGAAACGGATGAACAAAAAAATGCCGAACAAAATGATAGCCCCGCCCAGATACTGCGGAAGCGTCACCTTTTCACCCAGGATGAAATAAGCGAGAATGGATGTGCCGACCGGTTCCCCAAGAATACTCATGGAGATGGTCGAAGTATTGAGCCACTTGATGACCCAGTTGAAGATGGTATGGCCGAGCAGGGTTGGAATGAGCGCCAGGCAGAAGAACCATCCCCAATCGCGTAACGGATAGCCGTGAAGCGGATAGCCCATCACCAAATCGTAAAGAAGCAAAAACAAGCTGCTTGTGCTGTATACCAATAGCGTATACGACAGCATGGACACGTCGCGTCGCACGTACTGACCTATCAGCCAGTATGCTGTAACGGTCATTGCTCCCAACAGGGCAAGAATATCCCCGAACAGGGCTTCTCCTCCTACCCGAAAGTCTCCCCATCCAATCACGAAGCTACCCGCAATGGCGAGAAATCCGCCTGACAGACCAATTCCGTTGATACGTTCCTGAAAGAAGAAGTATCCCCCGACAAAAGCAAAAAGCGGCTGCAGGGTAACCAGAACGGTGGAGCTTGCTACCGATGTAAAGCGCAAAGATTCGAACCACAAGACGAAGTGACTGGCCAAAAAGGCCCCCGACAATAATCCCAATCCCCATTGTTTCAGCCGTAAGCGGCGAATCTCCGGAAACACTCCTTTGGTAAACAACAAGAACGGAATTGTCAAAAGCACGGAGAATAAAAGCCTGTATGTAGCGATCACAGCGGGTGGAGCAGACGCCAGCTTCACAAAAATCGCCGAAGTAGACACGGCGATTACGCCAATCAACAATGCCAGATAAGGAGGAAATGACGGTCGTTCCATGTCTGTTGCAAAAACCCCCAGTTTTGACGGAATATTAATTCTATTGCTTTATTGTACATACCTTCGGGCGAATCCACAATCGGAAGGGAGAGTTTTCGATGGAAACTTGGACGGATAGTGATTTTTGCCACTTCTAACAAGCCTATGGTATGATGGAAGCTAGCGATAGTAAGAGAGGGATCGGATGAATGAGTCATTTCATATTAATTGACGGAAACAGTATTGCCAATCGCGCGTTTTACGCGTTACCACTCCTGTCTACTTCACAAGGTTTGCACACCAACGCGGTGCTGGGATTTACCACGATGCTGTTAAAGGTTATCGAAGAAATGAAACCGACCCATCTGTTGGTCGCTTTTGATGCTGGCAAAGTGGTGTTTCGCCATAGCGAATTTACCGAATACAAAGGCAAACGGGCCAAGACTCCGCCGGAATTATCGGAGCAGTTTCCGCTGATTCGCGAACTCTTGGATGCATTCTCGATTCAACGCTTCGAACTGGAAGGGTACGAAGCTGACGATATTATTGGAACCCTTACGCTTCGCGCGGAGCAAAACGGATGGAAAACAACGGTGATTACCGGAGACAAGGATATGCTTCAACTGGTTTCCGATCAGGTCTCCGTCGCTTTGACGCGCAAAGGGGTGAGCGAAATTGAGCTGTACACGACGAAAGAGATTCAGGAGAAGTACGGCCTGACGCCGTCTCAAATCATTGATCTCAAAGGCTTGATGGGAGATGCGTCGGATAACATTCCCGGCGTGCCAGGCGTAGGGGAGAAGACAGCGCTGAAGCTGCTGCATGAATTTGGGACGGTGGAGCAGGTTCTCGCACATATCGATCAGGTTTCCGGAAAAAAACTGCAGGAGAACCTGCGCAACAATGTCGAGCAGGCGAAGCTGAGCAAGTCGCTGGCGACAATTCTGCGGGACGCACCTGTGGAAATAAAACCGGATGATGCTGTGTATGAAGGCTACGACTCCCACAAACTGGTTGATTTCTTCAAAAGAATGGAGTTTAAATCGCTCATCCCGAAAGTAAAGGCAGAAGCGCCAGGAACCCAAGCGGGACAAGAGAAGCAGGAAGAATCAGCATTCTCGTTTGAGGTGGTGGAAGCGGAGCAAACCGCCGCTTTTTCCGATCGACTCACTTCTCCGATGGCACTTAGCCTGGAATTTGACGGAGACAATTACCACCATGCACCGCTTATGGGCTTTGGATTGGCCAATGATTCAACCAGCTTGTTCGTGCCGTATGAGGTGGCCAAGGAGTGGAAGGAGTTCCAGATCTGGCTTAAAGACGAGCAGCAAGAGAAATGGGTATTTGACGGAAAGCGCGACTTTGTCGGTCTCGCATGGCACGGGTTCGAGATAAAAGGAATCAGCTTCGACAGCTACCTCGCCTCCTATTTGCTGAATGCGACGGAGAGCAATCCAAGCTTGCATGATGTGGCTTCCCAATACGCAGCTATTCCGCTGGCTGCCGATGAGGACTTGTACGGCAAAGGCGCCAAGCGGATCGTTCCGGAGCTTGGCATCCTGAGCGAGCACGTGGCCCGTAAAGCCAAAGCCATCTGGCAAAGTGTATCTGCGATGAAGCAGGAGATTGAAGCGAAGCAGTTGAGTGAGCTTTTGTCCCGGATTGAAGAGCCGCTTAGTATGGTACTGGCCAAAATGGAGTTCACCGGGGTCAAGGTGGACGGTGAGCGGTTAGTGAAAATGGGCGCTCTACTGGATCAGCAGTTGGACGAGCTGACGCAAAAGATTTACGCTCTTGCCGGTCAAGAATTCAATATTAACTCCCCGAAGCAGTTGGGAGAAATCTTATACGACAAGCTTGATCTGCCCGTGTTGAAAAAAACCAAGACAGGCCCTTCCACCAGCGCCGACGTCCTGGAAAAACTGGCGCCGTATCATCCGATTATCGATACGATTCTGCATTTCCGCCAGTTGGGCAAGCTTCGGTCTACCTATATTGAAGGCTTGTTAAAAGAAATCCATCCCGTAACAAGCAAGATCCATACCCGCTTCAACCAGGCAACAACGGCGACTGGACGTCTCAGCAGCACGGAGCCGAACCTGCAAAATATCCCGATCCGTCTGGAAGAAGGGCGCAAAATTCGGGAAGCGTTCGTGCCGTCCGAACCGGGCTGGTACATGTTGGCTGCCGACTATTCGCAGATTGAGCTGAGGATTTTGGCTCATATCTCCCAAGACGCCAACTTGATTGACGCGTTCCAAAAAGGGATGGACATCCATACCCGCACCGCGATAGACGTGTTTGGCGTAGGGGAAGATGAAGTAACTTCATTGATGCGCCGCCAGGCCAAGGCTGTCAATTTTGGCATCGTCTACGGAATCAGCGACTACGGCCTTTCCCAAAACCTGAATATTACCCGTAAGGAAGCGGGAGATTTCATTAACCGTTATTTCTCCGTTTTCTCCGGGGTAAAGCGATATATGGAAGAAATCGTGGAGCAAGCCAAAAAGGATGGCTATGTCACCACCCTGCTGCATCGCCGCCGCTATCTGCCGGACATTAAGAGCAGCAATTTCAACCTGCGTTCCTTTGCTGAGCGGACAGCGATGAACACACCGATTCAAGGAACCGCCGCAGATATTATCAAGCTGGCGATGATTCGCATGCAAGAGCGGCTTGAGCAAGAAAAGCTGAAGAGCAAGATGCTTTTGCAAGTGCACGACGAATTGGTGTTTGAAGTGCCGGAAGACGAGCTTGCCATCATGCAGCAAATCGTGCCTGAAGTGATGGAACAGGCATTACAACTAGATGTACCGCTGAAAGTTGACGTTCATTACGGACGCACTTGGTACGATGCCAAATAGGAGGATCATCATGCCTGAATTGCCAGAGGTTGAAACGGTCGTCCGCACATTAAGAAAATTGGTCACCGGCAAAATCATTTCCAGGGTAAGTGTATTTTTGCCGCGTATTATTCGCCGCCCTGACGATGTGGAAGAGTTTAAAGCACAACTCGCCGGACAAACCATCCATCGAATTGAGCGAAGAGCCAAGTTCATCAAATTTGTACTGGACCGGGACGTTCTGCTCTCCCATTTACGGATGGAGGGTCGATACGGACTGTACCAGGCGGACGACGAGATCGAAAAACATACTCATGTCATCTTTCACTTTACCGACGGGACTGATTTACGATACAGGGATGTCCGCCAGTTCGGGACGATGGACGTGCTGCCCCTCGGAGAAGAAACAGAGCACGAACCGCTCAAGAAACTGGGTCCCGAACCGCTGGCGGAAGACTTCACGGTTGAGCGCTTTCGCAAGATGCTGAAAGGCAGATCAACCAGGATTAAGCCACTTCTGTTGAATCAAGAATTTCTTGTCGGCCTCGGGAATATTTATGTGGACGAAGCCCTGTTTCGTGCCCGCATTCATCCGGAGAAGGCCGCAGGAGAGCTGACTTCACGGCAAATCGCCCGGCTGCATGAGAGCATCGTCACCACGCTTCAAGAAGCGATTGAACAAGGCGGCAGCTCCATTAAATCTTACGTCAACGGCCAAGGCGAGATGGGGATGTTCCAGCAATCGCTTAACGTCTACGGTCGTAAAGGGGAAGCGTGCCCGATCTGCCATACGGAGATTGTTCGTTTTGTTGTAGGGGGACGAGGCACCCATATCTGTCCGAAATGCCAAAAGCTGTAAAGGGGTGGAAGTGTGATTATCGGACTTACAGGAGGCATTGCCAGCGGAAAAAGCACGGTATCCGCGCTGCTGAAAGAACATGGGATCCCGATTGTGGACGCTGATCTGATCGCCCGGGAAGTGGTGGAACCGGGGAAACCGGTTTACCAACAGATTGTGGAATACTTCGGGGAAGGGATTCTGCTAGCTGACAGACAGATTGATCGGAAAAAGCTGGGGGAAATTGTTTTCAGCGAGGAATCAAAAAGACAAGCCTTGAATGCAATCGTTCACCCTGAGGTACGCAAAGAGATGAGCAGGCAAGCCCAAGACGCGCTAAAGCGGGGGAACAAGCTCGTGGTCATGGACATTCCTCTCTTGTTTGAAAGCAAACTGGAGCACATGGTCGACAAAATTGTGCTGGTGTATGTTCCTGCCGATATTCAGCTTACCCGCCTGATGGAACGGGATGAGATTGACGAGCAGCAGGCAATGAAGCGGATTCGCGCTCAACTGCCGATTGAAACCAAAAAAGCGGTAGCCGATTACATCATCGACAATTCGGGAACACGTGAACAAACAAGAGAACAGGTAGAGCGGCTGCTCGCTACCTTGCAGGCGGAGTTGAACCGATGAAAAAATGGAAACCGGCAGCCATACTGCTCGCAATCTTGTTGGGCGTGTTTCTGCTTATCAACTCGCCGGTTATTTGGAAATGGATGTACCCTGTTAAGTTTGAGGCGGAAATACAACAAGCTTCGAAGCGATATCAAGTAGATCCTTTCTTAATATTGGCGATTATACGAACGGAGAGTAACTTTGACGCCAACCAGATCTCCAAAAAAGGGGCAGTCGGTTTGATGCAGGTAATGCCCCAGACAGCCGACTGGGTGATCAGACAGGCTGCATTTGACCCGATGGCCATCGAGTATTTGAATCAACCAAAAGTAAACATTGACGTCGGGGCGTGGTATTTGTCCTTTCTGTTGAAACAGTACAGAGGGGACATGGTGATGGCGATCGCCGCTTATAACGCCGGGCCGGGCAATGTAAACACATGGGTGAAGCACCAGCGATGGGAGGGCACGCGCGAGACAATTGAAGATATTCCCTATGGTGAGACCCGGCATTATGTGCAGCGAGTCCTTTATTATCAGAAGCGCTATCAAGAGATTTACCAAAACGATTTTGTAAGGTGAAAATAACTGCAAATAATCGGAAGCGTTATTGTGAGTTGTCACAATGGCGCTTTTTTTATGACATTTTCGTGAAAAAGTCCAAATATTTATTTTTTAGTAAAACACATTGATAATTGTGACATACTTATTATAATAGAGATAAGTGATAAAGGATAGCTTATTTGCTGAGAGGGGCGTCAATATGACAATAAAAATCGGAATTAATGGATTCGGACGAATTGGGCGTATGGTATTCCGACGGGCAATCCAAGACCCCAATATGGAAGTAGCTGCGATTAACGCAAGCTATCCTCCTGAAACTCTGGCACATTTGTTAAAACATGATACCATTCATGGGCGAATTAACAATAAAATCGAAGTAGACGGTAACAAAATCATCGTAGACGGCAAGCCAACCGTTGTGTTGTCTGACCGTGATCCGTTGAACCTGCCATGGGGAGAGCTTGGTGTAGAAATCGTGGTGGAAGCTACCGGAAAATTCAAAGATCGTGAAGGAGCCGGCAAGCATCTTCAAAGCGGTGCAAAAAAAGTGGTCATTACCGCTCCTGCCAAAGAGGAAGACGTAACCATCGTAATGGGTGTAAACGAAGACGTGTACGATCACGCGAATCACCATATCGTGTCCAACGCTTCTTGTACGACCAACTGCTTGGCTCCGGTTGTGAAAGTGCTTCACGAAGCATTCGGAATTGAACAAGGATTAATGACAACCATTCACTCCTACACCAACGACCAAAAGAACCTGGATAACCCGCATAAGGATCTCCGCCGTGCTCGTGCATGCGCTCAATCCATTATCCCAACCTCCACTGGCGCAGCCCGTGCGGTGGGCAAAGTGCTTCCGGAACTGAACGGACGCCTGAATGGTTTTGCGCTTCGCGTGCCGACTCCTAATGTATCGGTTGTAGACCTTGTGGTAAATGTCAGCAAAAGCGTAACCGCAGAAGAGGTGAACCGCGTGCTGAAGGAAGCAGCGGAAGGAGCCATGAAAGGATACATCGAGTATACCGAAGAACCGCTTGTTTCCAGCGATTTTAACGGCAATGACAACTCTTCAATCGTAGACGGTCTCTCAACCCTTGTTATGGGTGACAAGCAGGTAAAAGTGCTGGCTTGGTACGACAACGAGTGGGGATATTCCTGCCGTGTGGTAGACCTCGTACGCCACGTGTCCGAAATGAAAAACAGCAGCAAGGAAGTAGCAGCAGTCGCTTCCCGTGCATAAAGTAAAGAGGAAACTCCTGATCGAAATCCTTCGATTGGGGGTTTTTTGTTTTTTCAGCCGATATTTTTCTTTAATGAAATTTTGAATGGAAAATAATTTTTGGTAATATAAGGGTAGTCACCAAATTATGGGACATGGGAGAGGATGGTGTATATGGAGTTGCGACAAACAAGGAAAAAAGCAACCAAAATCAGTCTTGCCTTATTTGTCTTGATGGGCGGATGGTGGGTGCCTGCCGGAATCATGCAGAATCAGGCGGTCTACGCGGCTAGCCAGCAACTGACAGGCCAGCAGACAGGCATCAGCCAGGAGGAGGCGCTCAAGGTTGTAAACGAGTTGATCCCCCTGCCAGCCGGCGTAAAGCTGGAAAATGCCCAATACGAAGAGGCACATCCCAGTTGGGGAGAAGACAAGGCAACCTGGAACTTTTCTTGGCAAAGCAAAGAGAAGGGCTATCTTTCGGTTCGACTTGACGCGCAAACGGGAACACTGTTGAGTTTCCACTTCTGGCAGCAAGACGGCAAAGTTGATCATAACACCAAGGAGATTACCGCAGAAGAAGCGCAGCAGATTGCCATGCAGTTTTTGAATCGTGCCGCCAAAAACGAAGCGGCGAAATTGTCTCAGCCAAATCAGTATGCGGAAGGAAATCTCTTTTACCCTGGCATGACTGGCGAGAAAACGGTTCACTATACGCGTGTGGAAAACGGAGTGCCGTTTTTGGAGAATGGATTTGACATAACGGTGAACGGCAACAAAGAGATTACCCATTTTGAACGGAGGTGGTCTGACGAGAAACTGCCGGAGGCTGCAGCCAAAATTTCTCTTGAAGAGGGTACCAAGAAGCTTCAGGAATCAATCAAGCCTTCCCTAAGCTTTGTACGTATCAGCGATCTGGCAGGCAATCCTAATTCGGCTGATCGCACCTATTCCCTGGTCTATCAATACCAGGCTGCTGATCCGGTGATGATTGATGCCAATACCGGCGCCGCGTTAACGCCGACAGGGGAGGAAGCCGGAAAATCAAAACCGATCCAGCCGTTGGGGGATACTGTTCGGCCCAATACTTCGGAGAAAAAGCTGATTACAAAGGAAGAAGCGCAAAAGATTGCCGAATCATGGATCAAGAAATTCCCGGGAATTTATCATTCAAACGGAAGTCATGGTGGCGGAACCTCGACGGGTCCGGATGGGATTGTGAGCCGCCAATGGTCCTTCGAATTTACCCCGGTAAATGCAGCCAAACAAGAGGAAGGGCAGGGCATCGTACTCGATATCAGCGACAGAGGCGAGCTGGTTGGCTATGAGAACCAAGCCAAGCAGCGATTGCGTTTTGAAGGGCGCGGCGAAAAAATCGAATCCCCCATTCCGTGGAAGGAAGCGAAGGAGAAAGCGGTCGCTTTTGTGAAAAGTATCTACCAGGATCGTTTGGGTGAGATTTATGTCGCTGAGCAAGAGCCATCTGCAGATGTACTCAAGGAGATGTTGGATAGAGGCCGGGAGAATTACTCGATTCGGTTTGGATGGCTGAAAGACGGAATTCCGATTGACAACAGATATTGGGGTGTGGAGATTGATCCTAAAGACGGTGAAGTGATTAATCTCTGGAACACCTTAGCCGGCGAAGAATCTCGCGAGATTCCGTCCATAACGGGCAAAATTGACGCAAAGCAAGCCGTAGAAGTGGAGAGCAAGCAGAAGAAAGCGATTCTTACCTACTTCCAACCTGGCTACATATGGAAATTTGGAGTGCCGCCGAAGAAAAGCCAACCTGTACTGGTCTACCGATTCGTCGGAGATGAAGGGGTCGTGGATGCGGCATCCGGCAAATGGATCAGCTTTTCTGAGCTGCGCAAACAAAACCAGCCGCAAGATATCGGGAATCATCCGCTAAAGGACGCTCTCTCCTTAGCCATCTCCCATGAAATTCTTCAGGTGCAAGACGGAAAAGTGGAACCGGATAAGGCTGTAACGCGTGCTGAATTCGTCTCTGCCTTAATCAAAACCACCAATCGGATTGATTTCTACAGACGTTATCGCCAAAATTTTGACGATGATCCCGTGGCCGTACCGTTTCAGGATGTCTCTTCCAAGTATCCGTATTACGGCCCCATTCAACAGGCGGTGCAATTGGGGCTTATAGACACCGCCACCAACCGTTTTGAACCTGACAAGCCCATTTCCCGCGCGGAAGCGGCAGTGATGACCGTGCGCTTGCTTGGATTTGAAAAGCTGTTAAACAACAAGGAAATCTTCAAAGTGCCGTTCTCTGACGTGAATGCGGCCAATACCCCCGCGGTGGCGCTCACCTATTCGCTTGGCTTGTTAAAACCGAAGACAGCGACAGAGTTTAAGCCTGACCA
>JBHGXW010000050.1:0-34349 GCA_041920465.1 Paenibacillaceae bacterium
TGCCATTGGTGTCACGTGATGGAACGGGAATCATTTGAGGATGAGGAAGTAGCAGAGCTTCTAAACAGCCAATTCATATCGATCAAAGTAGACAGAGAAGAGCGACCTGATGTTGACCATATTTATCTGGCGGTGTGCCAGGCGATAACGGGACATGGAGGATGGCCGTTGACCATCATCATGACGCCGGACAAGAAGCCGTTTTTTGCCGGTACGTATTTTCCCAAGAGCTCGAAATGGGGACGTCCGGGGTTGATGGACATTTTGCGGCAGGTGGCGTATGTCTGGAAATCGGATCAAGACAAGATTGAAAGAACGATTCAGAGCATCAACGCAGCGGTAAAGCCGCATCTTGACCCGACTGACAACGGGACACTCACCTCTACCACATTACATGAAGCTTTCGAGTTGTACCTTCGATCATTTGACGCGGAATACGGCGGGTTCGGCAATGCGCCGAAATTTCCCACTCCGCATAATTTGCTGTATTTAATTCGTTACGCGAAACTGACCGGTGAGAAAAGGGCATTGTCCGTGGTGGAAAATACGTTAACCTCGATGCATCACGGTGGAATCTATGACCACATCGGTTTTGGTTTTTCCCGTTATTCGGTTGACCGGGAATGGCTGGTGCCGCATTTTGAGAAGATGCTGTATGATAACGCGCTTTTGGCGTATACCTATTTGGAAGCGTACCAAGCGACTCAAAACGAATATTACGCCCGCATTGCCCGTGAGATTTTCACCTATGTTCTGCGGGATATGACGGATTCGGAAGGCGGGTTTTATTCGGCGGAGGATGCCGATTCGGAGGGGGAGGAAGGCAAGTTTTATGTCTGGTCCCCTGAGGAAGTGCGTGAGGTCCTGGGAGACGAATTGGGTAATTTTTATTGCAATGTTTATGACATTACGGAAGCAGGCAACTTCGAAGGCAAAAGCATTCCCAATCTGATTCACCAAACCATAGGCACTTTCGCCAAACGGATCGGGAAAACCCAAGAAGAGGTTGCAAAGCTTTTGGATGGCGCACGCGAGAAGCTGTTTGCCGCGCGAGACAAGAGGATTCATCCGGGAAAGGACGATAAAATCCTGACTGCCTGGAACGGTTTGATGATCGCCGCCTTGGCGAAGGGAACGCGAGTACTGCGTGAAGAAAAGTTTGCGAAAGCAGCAGACAGAGCGATTTCCTTTATCCTGACCAAGCTGCGGAGGGAAGACGGACGATTGCTGGCGCGTTATCGTGACGGACATGCGGCATACGCAGGTTATGTGGATGACTACGCTTTCTTCATCTGGGGACTGATCGAGATGTATGAAGCCACCTTTGAAGAGAAGTACCTTGGAGAAGCGCTTTCCTTAAGCGATGACCTGTTCCGTTTGTTCTGGGATAAGGAGAAGGGTGGCTTGTACTTCTACGGAGAAGACGCGGAACAGCTGATTGCCCGGCCCAAGGAAATCTATGACGGTGCCACACCATCAGGAAACGGCGTGACGGCCTACAACGCTTGGCGACTTTACTATCTGACGGGAAGAAATGACCTGCGGGATTATGGCGAGAAACTTTTGCAAGCTTTCGCTGGCAGTATCCAGAACTATCCGATTGGCTACAGCTTTTCTCTGTTGGCTTTGCAGCATGCCGTCAATCCGCCCAGTCAGGTTGTGATTACCGGTACGCCTGAGAATCCTACTACGCAGGAGATGATTCAGGCAGCAGGCGAAGAGTATCATCCACTGCGGGTTATTCTTCATAACGATCCGGCGGGACAATTAGCCAGGTTGGCACCAATTGTTCAAGACAAGGAAATGAAAGAGAATCAACCTACGGCTTTTGTATGTGAGAACTTTGCCTGCCAGGCGCCGATTACAGATATTCAAGCATTAACGGCTGTTTTAAAAGCTCCCTGATAAATATCAGGGAACTTTCAGATTGCAGACAAACTCCCTCGCTGCCCGAGCAGCAGAGGAAGTTTGTCGTATAAATATGCACAAAAAAGCGTGTAGACCTAGTATCTTCGGTACTTTGTCTACACGCTGAAAGGAACGGTTTGAGCCGTTCTTTTCAAAGAGGGTCAATCGTTGTATAAAATTACTTTCATCGCTTTTTCTTTGGCAGCATTTCTAAACACCTCGTACGCCTGCATGATCTGGTTCAGCGGAAAGCGGTGAGTGATCAATTGTTTCGGTTTGATCTTCCCAGACTGCACAGTCTTTAACAACATCGGTGTCATGCTCGTGCTTACCAGCCCAGTCGTGATCTTGACATTGCGAAGCCACAATTGTTCCAAGCGTAGATCGACAGGCTTGCCGTGTACACCGACGTTGGCCAGCCGTCCGCCGGGCTTCAGGATTTGCTGACAGATGTCAAAGGTCACCGGGAACCCGACGGCCTCAATCGCTACATCGACACCCTTTCCATCCGTTAATTTCATCACTTGCTCAACCGCATTTCCCTCGGAGCTGTTAACTGTCTTGGTGGCCCCAAACTTTTTGGACTGCTCCAAGCGATTATCGTCACGGTCGACCATGATGATCTCCGCCGGCGAATAAAGTTGCGCTGTCATGAGTGCCGACATCCCGACCGGACCGGCCCCGACGATAGCGACCACATCCCCCGGCTGAACGCCGCCGTAAATCACCCCGATTTCCAAACTCGTCGGAAAAATGTCGCTCAACATGACAAGTGCTTCCTCATCGCTTTCCGGAGGAATGTGATACATACTCGTATCAGCATAAGGGATACGAACGTATTCCGCCTGGGTACCGTCGATCAGGTGCCCCAAAATCCAACCACCGTCTTCACAGTGGGCGTACATCGCTTTTTTGCAATAATCACATCTTCCACAGGAAGTGACACAAGAAATCAGCACTCTGTCTCCTGGCTTGAAATTGTTGACGCCCGTGCCTACTTCTTCTACGATTCCGACACCTTCGTGTCCCAGGGTTCGGCCGTCGGTTACCGCCGGTACATCACCGCCTAAGATATGCAAATCCGTGCCGCAAATCGTCGTTTTGGTGATTCTTACGATTGCATCCGTCGGTTTCTGAATCGTCGGCTTGTCCTTCTCTACCCACTCGAATTTTCCTGGCCCACGGAATATAAGCGCTTTCATAAACAGATACCCCCTAAGTTTATGCAAACATTCTTTTTTCTTAGCTTGATGGCGATTTGTTATCCCACAGTTAGAAGGAGAAGCCCCCAATCCTCTTTCCTTAATTCTCACCAATTCTCACCCAATATACTCATTGGAGAAAAGGCCTTAAATTGGATACGCTCGTTATGAATATTCATGTGTCTGAGCGCCTGATATAGTACTTTGAGCTGTTGATTTGACGATTTCTATACGATTGCGGCTATCCTTTCAATATACCTTCCTTCACAATATATGAAAAATCTTCCGGGTTCCAACCTGCGATGGACGCATTTTGCAGCGAGTTTTTACTAACCTCCGGGCTGCCGATGACCACAGTCACCTCGGCATGTTCGAGCCACTTCAAATAAGATGTGGTCGCATTTTGTCTTCAGTCTGAGCTCCCTGATAAATATCAGGGAGCTTTTTCACTATTTCCAATCTCGCAGCCAATGGGAAAAACGATTGTCCATTCGTACTGTCTGAGGGATTTAGCTGAGAGGCTTGAAGCAGATCAGATGATGAACATAGCGAAAATGGTGGTAACGATCAATCCTGTGACAACAGGGAAGAGATTTCGTCTGGCCAGCTCAAATGGGTCAACTCCGCAAATGGCTGCCGCCGGAATCAGTGCCCACGGAATGATCGTGCCGCCGCCGACCCAGATTGCGGCTACTTGCCCCAAAGCGGTAAGAGTGGCAATACCGCTTCCCAATGCAGCGGAGAAGAGTTGGGCAACAGAACCGGCAAGTGTGATCCCGGAGAAACCGGAACCGTCCAATCCGGTAATCACTCCGACAGATGTTAATGTGACGGCAGCCACTTCCTTATTCAGCGGAATGGTATGGGCCAGCGCAATGCCCAAATCGTTCACGATGCCTTGTGAGCCTTGTGGCAGTATCTCACCGAACACTTTGACAAAACCGCTGTCTCCCATATAAAAGAAGGCGGCAATCGGAATGACGGGTCCGAACACCTTGAAACCAAACTGGAATCCTTGAATCAGATAATCGGTTGTTTTTTCCAACCCGGTTCCTTTGTGCGCAAGCAGAGCGGAAATCAAAAGGATAATCATTGACGTACCGCCGACAAGCGCTGTTGCATCTCCGCCTTTCAGATCAAACAGGTACATGGCAACCACATCCAGAAAGAACAGAAGGGGCACCAGAATGGCCAACGTCCGGCGAGCGGTTGTCGTTAACTGAACTTTTTTATTGGAAAACAAGGCTTTTTCTTGACCGTAAGTGATCGGATCCCGTTTCAATTTGCCGCTCTTTACTTCTCTTTTCAGCAGCAAAAATGCAGTTACTGTGGTTACCAATCCCATTACAAACACTAGGGGGACACTGGCCGAGATAACGTCACCGACCGGTATGCCAGCCGCTTTCGCCGTCAATGTAGGAGCACCCTGAATGATGTAATCTCCTGATAGAGCAATCCCGTGGCCAAACAGGTTCATCGCGGTCGCGACTCCCAGTGCGGGCAAGCCGACACGGACCGCTACAGGCAGCATAACGGCACCGATCAAAGCAACAGCAGGTGAAGGCCAGAAGAACCAGGAAATTACCATCATCACAATCCCAATCACCCAGTATGCGAGTGAAGGGTTTCGGATCAGAGACGTCATAGGACGAATCACCGTCTCGTTAACGCCCGTCTCTGTCAAGACGTGACTCATTGCCACGATGATGCAGATGACCAAAATCGTAGGCAAAAGTTCCGTAATCGCATATATAAAGCTGCCAAAAATCCCGCCGACAGATGAAATGATCGAACCGGTTGCGGTCAAGCCAAGCATTCCAACCCCAATGATGCTGACGATACTGGTATCGCGTCTTAGGACCATAAGCAAGATGATAAGAACGATAAACAACAGATAAACCCAGTGAAGCAACGTCAGTTCAATTCCCATGTCACACCCTCCCTTTGACAGAAAGTTCTTTCCATCAGCAGGGTATGCCGTAGATAAGATTTGGGTGAATGCGGATGCTTGTTGTATTTCTGTTCAATTTCTCCCTATTGTATCCATCCGGGCTTGATCTTGACGTGCCAACCTATTGTAAAGTGGGTTAAACCCAGCTTTTCCAGCCGAATGTATCACGATAGATCCGAGAGCAGCCTAGAAAGAGTCAAGTTTTTTTGCATGGTTCACATTTTTCAAAAATTGTTGCTTTGGAGTTTTTGAAGTACAAAGTAAAATATCTGTTCTTTCTTGATGAAAAAGTTTGGAAATCATGAGAAGTTACCACTAGGAGTGTGCCAAATGTCATCGGTAAGATTTGAATATAATGATCAGTTCGTCAATCTCTGGGAACTTGGATTGCATCAAAAAACTGAAGACAACGAAGCATCTCCTTTACGAGTAAAAGAAAAACATTTTCTGGTTATTGACAATGAAAATGAAATAACCTCTTTTTGGTTAATTTGTCGAATAATCACATATTGTAATATTATCCAATTGGTAATATATTGAATTTCATGAGTTGGATTTTACCTTATCAAAGATTAAAAGCAGCAATACTTGAAAGTGTTAAAGTTTTAAAGGGGAATAACCATGTTTTAAAGGAGGGCTTTTTCTGCCATACATTTTTAACAAAATGGAATTATTGTAAATTAATTTATTTTTTTATAAAGGAGAAAGAAGGATATGATAGGAAAATTGAATTCCTGGGCATTTACGTCAGCAAGCAGCATAAAAAATGATTACTCGATCTCTGCCATTATTGTAGGATTGATTGCTACTATGGTTTCTTATGCGGGGCCTCTGCTTATCGTCTTTCAAGCTGCAAAAGTTGCAAACTTAAGCGACTCACTTTTATCTTCTTGGATTTGGGCGATCTCATTTGGCAGTGGTCTCACGTGCATTCTTCTCAGTGCCTGGTTTAAAACACCAGTCATAACTGCTTGGTCAACGCCAGGAGCTGTCATGTTAGTTTCAGGCTGGACTACATATGCTTATTCTGATGCCATCGGTGCATTCATATTTTCAGCAGCAATCATTACGATTTTAGGGTTTTCCGGTCTTTTTTCATCTATTATGAAGCGGATTCCCCAATCCATTACCACAGCAATGCTGGCGGGAATTTTACTTAAGTTTGGAGTTGATGTATTTGTTTCTCTGAAACAGTTACCGATACTCGTCTTGCCAATGGTTCTGTGCTACTTGGTGTCAAAACGTTGGTCCCCTCGTTATTCAGTTGTGATTACTTTGCTTGTTGGTGTATTGGTTGCATATAGCCTCAATCGGTTAAATTTTGGGAGTATTACGATTACTCTGGTTGACCCGATTTTTACGAAACCTACTTTTTCACTCGATGCATTAATCGGTTTGGGCATTCCATTGTGTATTGTTACGATGACCTCACAAAATGCTCCAGGTATTGGTGTATTACGAGCTGATGGGTACAATACTCCCGCAAGTCCTCTGGTTGCGACTACCGGTATTGCCTCGCTTCTCCTCGCTCCATTTGGCGCTCACGGTATCAATTTGGCTGCCATCACTGCTGCTATCTGTACCGGGAAAGAGGCGCATGCTGATCCGAACAAACGCTATATTGCAGGAATATCATGCGGTACATTTTACCTTTTGTTCGGAATTTTTGGTGCAACAATTGCCTCTGTGTTTTCTGCCTTTCCAAAGGAACTGATAGCGGTGATAGCTGGATTAGCATTATTTGCCTCACTCAGTTCCAGTCTATCTTCTGCGATGAGTGAAGGCTCACATAAGGAAAGTGCTCTGATAACATTTCTTGTTACTGTATCTGGCATTTCTATAGCTGGGATTGGAGCGGCATTCTGGGGATTGATTGCTGGTGTAGTAACAAACGGCATCCTTACAGGAGACATAAAAAAATTTTTCACCAAAAAGACGGTGAATAGCTCCGAACAGAGCCTGGAGAGTTAAAACCGAAGAAAGGGAAGGGAGAAGCCAATGAATGATGTAAGAGCGGATTTTATCGTAATCGGTGCAGGTATTGCCGGGGCGTCAGCTGCTTTTGAACTGGCAAGTGAAGGAAAGGTAATTCTGTTGGAGAGAGAGAATTGGCTTGCCTATCATTCTACGGGGCGTTCAGCTGCTATTTACATGGAGACCTATGGAAATAGAACGGTAAGGGGTCTTACAAGAGGAAGCCTCGATTTTTATTCGAATCCTCCTGAAGGCTTTAGCGAGTACCCGCTGATTCAACCCCGTGGTGCACTTTTTCTGGGAACCAAAGAACAGAATGACCTGATCGAACAACAGTACGATGAAATGAAAGATTATGTTAAAGATTTGGCGCTACTCAGGGGGGAAGAGATAAAAGAACTCATCCCCATTATCAATACTGATTTGTTTACCATTGGGATTTATGAGAGTAGTGCAAAAGATATTGATACTCATCAAATCCACCAAGGTTATCTCAGGGGCTTAAAGAAAAAAGGCGGAAAACTCGTAACCAACTGTAATGTAAATTCCATTAGAAAAAAGAATGGTATTTGGCATGTTGGCACTACGGCCGGTGAGTTTAACGCACCAATCATTATTAATGCTGCGGGTGCGTGGGGCGATGAGATTGCAAGTCTGGCTGGTGTCAGATCAATCGGTTTAGAACCCAAAAAGAGAACCGTATTGTTTATAAAACTGGATAAGTATGAAATTTCAAGCTGGCCATATGTGGGAGATATTAGTGAAACTTTTTACTTTAAACCAGATACAGGCAGATTATTTGTCAGCCCATGTGATGAAATTCCCATCACTCCTTGCGATGCAAAGCCATGCGATTTGGATATAGCTAAGGCAATCAATACCCTTGAGATTGTTACTGATCTTGAAGTGAGAACGATTGATCATAGTATGGCAGGGCTTCGTTCATTTGTGGCAGACAGGACGCCTGTTGTAGGCCAAGATATAGAAGCTAAAGGCTTTTTCTGGCTGGTAGGGCAGGGCGGGTATGGTTTCCAAACGGCTCCAGCATTAGCCCGTTGCTGCCGAGCGCTTGTTACGGGAGGTGAATTCCCAAATGATCTGAAGAGATTAGGTGTAGACGAACTCTCTCTTTCCCCTAATCGCATAAGCTTAGAACGTTCATTAGTCGATATAAAGTAGATTTCAAATCTATAAATCCAATTATTAGAATGGAGTGGCACTTATGTCTAAAGAAATCATTTACACACCAAATGCACCTGAACCGATTGGAACTTATTCTCAGGCAGTAAAAGTAGGCAATATTGTTTATCTGTCTGCACAGGCCCCTATAGTGCCAGAAACGATGGAAGTAGTAGAAGGGGGAATTGAGGCTCAAATAAAGTGTGCATTCAATAATCTGAAAACAATCGCGGAGGCTACTGGCGGAACCCTTGCAAATGTAGTGAAGGTGACAGTATATCTTACTGATCTTTCAAATTTTGCATTAGTTAACGAAACAATGAAAAGCATTTTTCCAGAACCGTATCCTGCAAGAGCAGCTATCGGCGCGAAAGCATTGCCAAGGGGAACAGATGTTGCTGTAGAGGCTATAATGCATCTGTAAAATATTACCAGCGAAAGGGGATTATATGATTCGTAAACTTGCTTCGATAAGCCGCTATATCGGGAATACACCATGTGTAAAACTTGATTCTGACAATGCTCATATTCATCTGTTTGCTAAATTAGAGTTTCATAATTTAATGGGTAATGTAAAAATGAGGCCGGCTTATTATATTCTCCAAGAAGCGATTAAGCGAGGAGATGTCAACGAAGATACAACGATTGTCGAGTCATCATCAGGTAATTTTGGAGTTTCGCTTGCAGCTTTATGCAAATGGTTGGGTATTAAGTTTATACCGGTCATAGATCCTAATATAAGTGCCACTTATGAACGCTTGCTGCGTACTTTTGCTTACGATGTGATCAAAGTGACAGAAAGAGATGAGACAGGTGGCTATCTATTAACAAGAATCAAACAAATCCGAGATCTTCAAGAACAAAACGACAATGTTTTCTGGACAAACCAATATGGTAATCCGGATAGCTTCCGTGCTCACTATTATGGTCTGGGTGCAGAAATATCCAAATGCTTTGAAGAACTGGATTATGCTTTTATCGGAGTCAGTTCGGGTGGAACCATCTCGGGAGTCTCCAGACGTTTGAAAGAAAAATTTCCTGCTATCAAAATCATAGCAATAGATACGGAGGGCTCTGTAATCTTTGGTCAGACTCCAAAAAAACGTTACATCCCGGGAATTGGTTCAAGTATGGTACCTGACATCCTGTCCGAAGCGGTTATTGACGAAGTTATCCATGTACCAGAAGTACATGCAGTGGAAGGGTGCTATGAACTCTTTGAGAAACATGCGATTTTTGCCGGAGGTTCCTCTGGAGCATCCTATTATGCGATCAGGGAGTATTTCAAATATAAAGAGTTTGAGAAAACACCCAATGTTGTGTTCTTGTGTCCTGATGGAGGCACACCATATATAGATACTGTATACAACAAAGAATGGGCTACCTGGCTGCAACAAATCAATACCGAACCTGTCTCAGTCACATAATACGACGTTTGTGGAGGTATGTAGGAAGATGCTCTATCTAAATACAAAAGACATTCAGACAATCGGAATTGACTGGGAAAAAATCATCAATGTGATTGAACATACGGTTACATGTATGGCAAATCAAGATTTTGCTCAGCCAATAAAGCCCTATTTGAAATATAGAGATCCAAATAACCGCATTATTGCGATGCCTGCATATGTAGGTGGAGATATCTCAAAGGCAGGAATTAAATGGATTGCCAGCTTCCCGAACAATGTAAAACGTGGATTGCTTCGTGCCAATTCTGTTACGATCTTGAATGACGCTGATACAGGAGTGCCCATTGCTACGCTTAACACTGCCTATATTAGCGGGATTCGCACAGCAGCTGTTTCAGGCATGATGATTCGCAGCTTTCAAAAAGTAAGAGAGACGAAAGACATCACGCTTGGCATCATTGGATTTGGACCGATTGGGCGTTTACACTTTCAGATGGCAACAGCACTGCTGGGAGATCAAATCAGTAAAATTAAGCTATTTGATATCGCAGGAATTCCTTCAGATGCCATTCCAGAAAAATGGAAAGAGAAACTGGTAATCTGCAATACATGGGAACAAGTTTATAGCGATGCGGATATTTTTATCACATGTACCGTTTCTAAACAGGGATACATCAATACCCCCCCGAAAGTAAATGCGCTCTTGCTAAACGTGTCGCTTCGTGACTTCAAACCGGAAATCTTGGACTATACTCGTTCGATAATCGTTGATGATTGGGATGAAGTATGTCGTGCTGACACTGACATCGAAGTGATGCACAAAGAGCGTGGATTGCAAAAACATGATACGAAATCAATCGTTGAAGTGATTGTGCATGATGCGTTAAATGAATTTCCGCAGGATCAAGCTATTATGTTTCATCCTATGGGAATGGCAGCCTTCGATATCGCAACAGCTGCGGTTTACTATGAAGAAGCACGGGCCCAAAACATTGGTACCCTTTTAGAAGATTGATGCTCACACACAGTATAAACTGTGATTGTTTGTGAAAAATGAAAGAGGAAGGAAGGGAATTGCCATTCAGATAAAATACAGGTGCATTTCGTGCGGGAATGAGTTTGAATCTTCAGAAATAGTGTATCGATGCGTAAAATGTAAGGGAGTTGAGGCACAGGGTTTTCAAAAGGGAAACTTGATTGTGGAATGCAACATCAAGCCTGCGCCACAAAAAAATGCTCTAATCGATCCATTATCGTTTCTTCCGCTTCCAATCCGTGTTTCAGATGCCTTTAAAGCTGGCGATACGCCTTTAATCGTACCTGAAAAGCTAAAGAAAGGAACAGGATTGTCTAATCTGTTCCTGAAAAATGAGTGTACAAACCCTTCAGGTTCATTAAAAGATAGAGCGTCTCTCCTTGTCGCGGCTCAAGCAAAATATTATAACGAAAACAGAGTGGTTCTCGCATCAACTGGCAATGCGGGATCAGCGATGGCTTGTGCTGGAGCAGCATGTGGATTAGAAACGGTTCTATTCGTTCCTGAGACTGCACCAAGGGAAAAGATTCTTCAGTCAATTCTTTATGGCGCAAAGGTAATACCCATACAAGGAACTTACGATGATGCCTTTCAGCTGTCTATTGAGTATTCTACAAAGTTTGGCGGCATCAACAGGAATACTGCCTATAATCCGCTTACAGTTGAAGGCAAAAAGACAGTAGCATTAGAACTTTACAATCAGTTAGGATATAAAGTGCCGGATGTGATCTATATTCCCACTGGTGATGGTGTAATATATGCAGGTGTCTGTAAAGGATTTATTGATCTTAAAAAAGCAGGGCTCATAGATGAATTGCCGCGCTGTGTCATGGTTCAGGCTTCAGGAAGTAATGCTATTGTAAAGAGTTGGGCTGAGAGCAAAGAAATTATCTTGGAAAAAGCAGATTCTATTGCGGATTCGATTTCGGTCGCTTCTCCCGCTAACGGAGAGATGGCACTTTATTACTTAAAACAGACTAATGGTTGGGGAGTAATCGTTTCTGATTCAGAAATTCTCAAGTCGCAAAGAACCCTTTCATCAGATGCGGGTCTGTTTGTTGAACCCTCCTCCGCAGCAGCTTGGGCTGGTCTGGTAAAAGATCTTCATCAAAAAGAAGACAGAAGGATTCATCCTGATTCAATTATTGTAGTGCTGTTAACCGGTACCGGGTTTAAGGATATGAAAACGGCAACAGAATTTGTTCATATGCCACCTTCCTGTCCAGCAAAAATCAATGCCGTAGATGATTATTTGAATTGTATTTATAATAAATACGTCAATTAAGCAGGACGGAACGGTTTACAGTGTCTCAATCGTTTGTCTCCCGATCTTTACTCACCGTGTACACGGCGCTTCTCACACGACTTCGGGCCTTCTGCATATGCTGCTGGGAGTTACCGTATGGTTCCCTTTTCATCGCTTGCCTAATCAGTCAGGCAAGGCAGTATCTTGGTGGTGCTTTGCCCAGCGGATGATTTTGATGTTACCCGACCCGGGTGATAAGCGAACGAGAGAATTCAAGCTCTTGGAATTTGTCAAGAACCGTTGGCGTATCATAATTCCAATATGCTTCCTCGTGAGAGAACGAAATGGGAGCATCACGCAGAATCGTCGCCAGTTTTCGGCTTAAGAATACTTGCTCTTTATGTTTTTTCAGTTTGTCGCGCGTTTTGGCTGAGAGAGAATCAAGATTTTCGTACAAACCTTCCAGATTGCCGAATTCTCGGATCAGTTTCATTGCGGTTTTTTCGCCAATTCCCGGACATCCGGGGATACAATCGGAGGTATCTCCTTGCAGTGCCTTCACATCTACTACCTGGTCGGCTGTAATTCCTTTCCATTCGAACAAGCTCTCCGGGGTGTAGTGTTCGTGCTTGCCACCATTCTTCAAAATTTTGACGGAGACCAAATCGCTGACCAACTGCAAGCTGTCATAATCACCAGTGACAATGACAACAGAGTGACCTTCTTCAGCCAGTCTCGAACTGACGGTACCCAGGATATCGTCTCCCTCATATCCGGAATGTCCGAGGTTGGGGACTGAGAAGGCGGAGACAACTTCTTTTACCAGATCAAATTGGGGAATTAATTCGGCAGGCGGTTCCACACGCGTTGCCTTATATCCGTCGAACCATTGCGTACGAATCAGCGTTTCTTTGCCTGCCACATCCCAGGCTACGACCACATGAGTTGGGCGGGTCAGTTCCACATAATCCAGCATCATTTTGGTAAAGCCTGACACAGCATTTGTATAAAGTCCATTTGAGGTTTGACGAATCGAACCGCCCCATGAAGACGCATAAAAGGCGCGAAATAAAAAGCTCATGCCATCAATACATAAATATTTAAACGGTTGTTTCATTTTGCAATTACCCCTCTCTGTAAGACTCGTCCATTATACCACAGAAAGGCGTAGAAGCTAATTGCAACCGCATGAGAAGGAGATATAGATGCAAATCATTTATTGTCTTGTTCCCAAAGCATACTGGGCCACGTACCGAGGGAAATCCTATTATCTTCCTAGAGATTACGAACAGGAAGGCTTTATCCATGCGACCAGAGGAGACGATCTGTTAATCAAGGTGGCCAACCGCGTATATGCCACATTCACGGATGAACTGTATCTCCTAGTTATCCGGGAGGACCTCATTCAATCGGAAGTGAAGTACGAGAAGGCGAAAGACGGAAATCTCTATCCGCATATCTACGGTGAACTAAATCAAGACGCCATTATGGAAATCAGACAAATGAAGCGGGAAGACAGCGGCTGGACAATAGGGGAAGTCGTTTGATGATTGTGACGGCCTCTTTTTGACAGAATTTACACGATATCTTTGATGCATGTGTTTTCGATGGAGAGGGATGATAGTAACACCAACCCAACAAACAAGTAACTGAAAGACCTCACATCGACTCTCGGTCTCGTTGGGAGACAAGCAAAAGCTTGACGGTTCAATTCCGGTCCGGGAGAAAAAAACTGCTTAAGGAGGCATAACGATGGCGAACAACACTGGTGGTACAAACAACTTGTTAGTTCCTCAAGCAAACCAGGCCCTCGATCAATTGAAGTACGAAATTGCAGCAGAATTTGGTGTAAATCTTGGCGCTGATACTACTTCCCGTCAAAACGGTTCAGTCGGTGGAGAAATTACCAAACGTCTGGTAAGCTTCGCTGAACAACAACTCTCTCGCTAGGTAAAACTGAATATCTGGATGAAAGGGCTCCTTTACGGGAGTCCTTTTTCATTTCATAAATTGTGGAGCCTAATTTCTGCAAGCATTAGTACAAACGTACAAACGACATAAGCGGACTAGTCATATGGTATTGTGTGACTTCTATAAGGAGGTGGGGCACTGTTTTGTGGATGCAATGATCAATTTTAAGGTAACGGCGAAAGGAGTGAACCGCTTATGAAACGAAAGGATGTAAAAAAGCTGTTAAAAGAACATCCCGATTTTGCCAACTGGGTGAAACAGGACCCGGTGAAAAAAGCAAGTTTGCGCAATAATCCAAAAGAAGCACCGCGGCTTTTGGAAAAATGGAAAGCAGAGAGCAAGAAACGGAATCCTCTTCTCATCGATTTTGAATTTTTATCAGAAAAAAGCAGACGCGCCAGTCAGATGCTTGGCAATATTCAATCGGTCATGGAAATGTTGGCAGATTACTCCAAAAAAGAGAGCGAAAAAGTGTAAGGAAAAAAGGATACTTACCTTTTTTCCTTTTTCTTTTGTATGTATACTGGAAAAAAGGGGGAATTGCCTGGATGTGTAAACCAACACTTGTCCTTTGGGGGAAATCCTATAACTTGCAGCCCCACAGCGGAAAGTACATACGGTTTATCCTGATTCCGATCAATACAAAAGCAGGGGCATATCCTGTTACTCTTTTCTGCTCATGAAAGAAAACCGACTAACAGTGCAGGAAATTGGAAACGGTATGTTGAAAAAGTTTAATTGTAAAAATTACCTGACTCCAACCTAGATGGAGGTTACCCGATACATGAACACGATGATTCCAAAAAAGGTTCTAAATTCCCTTGTAAGCTTTCTTGCCCCATACGAACAAGCCGTAGATGAACTGAAATTGAAACTGAAAGGGATAAAATACGGTTTTCAAAAGATGGGGCGTTATTCACCAATTGAATTTGTGGTGGGACGAGTCAAAAAAACGGACAGCTTAATGAAGAAAGCGAGAGAAAAAGGGATTGACTTTACTCGTGACAACTGGCAGGAAGAATTGGCCAAGGAGATTTTTGATATTGCCGGATTACGGGTGGTTTGCCGATATATTGATGATGTGCGGGAAGTACAGCAGCTGCTTCAGGAAAGAGAAGATTTAGAGATTCTCGACACCAAAGATTATATTGCCAATCCCAAGGACTCCGGTTACCGGAGCATTCACATGATTTGTGCCTATACGGTTTACCTGGGCGGATTCAAGAAAAAGATCAAGTGTGAAATTCAAATCAGGACGCTTGGCATGAACTTCTGGGCGACCAACGAGCATGAACTGAGATACAAATATGCCGGCAACATCCCGGAAAACGTCTTGCTGCAGCTAAACGAAGCTTCAACCATTACTCATCAGCTAGATGAATTGATGAACAATTTGAGGCAGGAAATCCTTACCCCTCCACCGGTTAATCACTCGCTGGAAGAGAAGCTGGAAGAAGTATTCTCATTATACGTAAGACAAGATTTCGAATCAGCGGCTGCGTTGTATCGGGAACATTTAAGCCAATATGAAGGAACCTTTCATGATAACCCCAAATTCCAGATGATTCACGAATTGTTAGGCAAACGGCTCCGTTAAAAAAGCTTACCCCGTCCAGCATTACGCAGCACCACTCTGGACGGGGACCTTTGCAACTTGCCCCAAGTTTTGTGAATTGATAAAGTGGTACATGAAGATTTTATTCAATTTGTTGAAAGGATTCGGATCAATGAGATATTGGCTTATTAGCTTCCTGGTTTTATCCTCGATTTTGTTCCCTTTCCAAAACGAGCCTGCCCATGCGGCTGACAATATCCTGACTGCTGATATGATTAACGGTGAATCGGCTACCCTGATTGATGCGACAACGGGTACCGTCCTGTTTGAGAAAAATGCCGATGTTCCGATGTATCCGGCAAGTATCACCAAGATTGCGACAGGTATTTTTGCAATTGAAAAAGGAAAATTGGATGATCTCGTTACGGTCTCAAAAAAGGCCCGTTATGTGGAAGGAACGCGGGTTTATCTTGCCGAAGGGGAAAAGGTGCCGCTCAGAAAACTGCTTTACGGTCTCTTGATGCATTCTGGAAACGACGCGGCGATTGCCATTGCCGAACATATGGCCGGAAGCACCGAAGAGTTCGCCAATCAGCTCAATCAATTTTTGCAGGAGAGAGTGGATATCAAAAAAACCCATTTTACCAACCCGCATGGCCTGCACGATCCTAATCACTACACAACAGCATCTGACATGGCCAAAATCGCCCGGTATGCGATGTTTAATCCGATTTTCCGCGAAATTGTATCAACCAAGCGCTTGCCATGGGACGGAAAAGAGTGGAAATCGGAATTGGTGAATCACAATAAAATGTTATGGCGCTATGAAGGGGCGACAGGTATCAAGAATGGCTTCACAGACCAAGCGCACCATACGCTGGTAGTATCTGCCAAAAGGGGAAATTCGGAGTTTATCGCGGTAACAATGAAAGCTGCTTCAAGCAATTTGGCCTATAGCGATGTAACGAAAATGTTGAACTTTGGTATAGCCAATTTTGAGACCGTACAGGTAGCCAAAGCTGGCGATCAATTTAAACCGGACACGGCAACAGACAACAAAGAACAGCATGTAGAGTATTACTATACGGACAAACCGTTGTTTGTGACAGTACGCAAAGGGACAAGCATTTCAAAAAAAGTGGCATCAAACGGCCATTTAACCATCCAGGAAAATGATGCGGCCCAAACGTCGATTGCTCTGCCTCTTAAAAAGAAAGAAAAGCCTCAACTTGCGTCTGCAATTAGTATGCAGCCGTCATGGATAGTGCCCGGCCAACGCGTTCCCGATTATCTGATTTTCATTGCTTGGCTAACCTTGAATGTGCTGATGGTTTATTACGTCGTAAGCAAAAAGCGGAGAAACTCGATTTACGAACGCCGAATCAGCAAAAGATATGATTCATAGCCTTGACAGCAAAAACAGACTTCCGTTGAAGGCAGTCTGTTTTTTGTATGGAATTGCGTTCAGTAACAAAAACTGGTGACAGAATGAATGCATGAAGGGGGAATCGTTGGTGAGTGTTGACATTGTGTGCACAATCGGTCCAGCCAGTCAGGATCCCAACACGTTGAGGGAAATGATTACGCATGGCTTAAGCATCGCCAGACTAAATCTTTCGCACGGTGACCATCAAAGCCACCGGGAAGTGATCCGGATCATTCGACAGCTTTCTTCCGAACGAAAAAAGAAGGTGCGAATTCTAGGTGACCTTCAGGGACCCAAAATCAGGTTAGGGGAAATCAAAGGGAATGAAGCATTGCTCCAAGCAAATAAGACGTTTCGTCTCTATACGAAACCAATTGAAGGAGATGCCAATCAGGCAAGCATTGACTACTCAGGCATCACACAGGATACAAGACCAGGACAAAGGATATTAATCAACGACGGTGAGATCCAATTGCGCGTGAAAAAAGTAAATCCTGACCATTTGGAAACGGAAGTGCTGGTGGGCGGCACCATTTCCAGCCATAAGGGCGTAAATTTGCCGGGAGCGTCCATTCACTTGCCTGCGTTGACGGAAAAGGATAAACAAGATTTGCGGTTTCTCTTGTTAGAGAAGGTAGATCTGATTGCTTGCTCATTTATTCGTACAGCCAGTCATCTTGACGAGATCCGCACATTTGCCGGAATTACACAAGGGCATCCACCGCAACTGATTGCCAAGATCGAGACAATGGAGGGAATTCGCAATTTCTCTTCTATCCTGACCAAAGCGGACGGAGTCATGATCGCCAGAGGGGATTTGGGCGTGGAACTGCCGTTTCCCTGGATCCCTCTTTTGCAAAAAGCGATGATTCTGGAATCCCGTAAAGCCAATAAGTATGTCATTACGGCAACGCAGATGCTGCAATCGATGGTGGAGCATCCGCTGCCGACCAGGGCGGAAGTGACTGACATATTCCAATCTGTGCTGGATGGAACCGATGCAGTGATGCTTTCAGCAGAAAGTGCCACAGGGCAATATCCGGTAGAAAGTGCTGAAGTGTTGAGATCCATTGCCCGCTTCGCCGAGCGTGTAAACCAGAAACAACCGTTTGACCTGGGTGACATGATGGATTTGCTCTCCGAAGCTTACCCGATGGTCGTTACCTCGTATCAATAGTAAAATAGAGACAACAAAGAAGTCTGGTGGAATTTAAATCGAAGGGGAAAGCCATGCGGGTAAAAGATTTGATGACAAAAATTCCATTTCATTTGCGTGAAACAGATACGATTCGGACCGCTCTGTCGTATATGCTGGGGAGTAAGCTAACAACGCTGCCGGTCACGGATAACAAGCAGAAATTGGTT
This sequence comes from Paenibacillaceae bacterium, assembly GCA_041920465.1. GTDB lineage: Bacteria > Bacillota > Bacilli > Brevibacillales > Brevibacillaceae > Brevibacillus_H. The sequence continues at coordinate 18,223 of JBHGXW010000050.1, forward strand.
GGGGTTGTGACCCGAAGTATTTTGTATCGGCTTATCCTGGATGATATGTCGCTTGACTTGCCGATTGGGCCATACATGAAACATGATGTGATTTCCTTGACCAGCGATACTCCATATGAACAGATGGTTGAAGTGGTGCAGCAAAGTGATGTGGGAACCGGGATTGTCGTTGACCATGACCAAAGAGTGGAGGGTTTGTTTACCAAGACAGATATGATTTTCTATCTGCTGAAGTCTTCCACTCTACTCCGTGAGCAGTTGGAGACACTTCTACGCTCTATTCAGTTGGGAACATTGTTGATTGACAGCAGAGGGCAGATCATGTTCGCCAATGCCGCTTTTTGTCATTTAGCCAACCTGACCGAAGAACAGGTGATCCATCAATCGGTATTGACATTGCTTCCGACCCTGGAGTGGGATGTAATACTTGGCCAGAGCGAGTTGCCGCCTCCGAAAAAGATCGCGCTCGGACAATCACAGGTTGTTGTGCAGTTCTCTTACTCTTCATTACATAATCAACAAGGTATCATTGCCCTGTTCCAGGATTGTACTCAATTGGAGACGATTGCCCATGAGCTCTTGACCGTTAAAAATTTGCATCAATTACTGGACACGGTGCTGGAACACGCCTACGACGGAATCGTCATGATCGATCAGTCGGGCAAGATCAATTTTTTATCACAAGCGATGTGCGAGCTGTTTCAAACTACCAGTCAACGTACGATTGGCAGGCCCGTTGATGAGGTATTTCCCGATATGAGGCTGTCCCAAGTGCTGAAAACCGGAGAAGCCGAGATGAGTGAAGTGATGGAAATAAACGGCATACAATACTTGATCCATCGCATTCCGGTAAAGACGGCTGAAGGGATCGTCGGAGTGATTGGCAAGGTAATGTTCCGCCAACTGCGGGAAGTGCGGGAAATTGCCAGGCGGCTCGATCAATTGGAAAAACAAGTCGATTATTATAAAGAGCAGCTAAAGAAACACATTTCCACCAAATTTACGTGGGACCATATTGTGACTTGCGATGCTCAGATTGATCGTTTGAAACGAATTGCCGGTCAAGCAGCAAAGGGCCAATCAACCATTATGCTGCGAGGCGAAAGCGGAACCGGCAAGGAAATGTTCGCCCACGCGATTCACGCGGCAAGCCCTCGAAAATCTGGACCGTTCATCACGATCAATTGCGCAGCCATTCCGGAGCAATTGCTGGAATCAGAATTATTCGGATATGAATCGGGAGCGTTCACCGGTGCGGATCGGGCAGGAAAAAGGGGCAAGTTTGACTTGGCCAACGGGGGAACCCTGTTTTTGGATGAAATCGGTGATATGTCTCCCCATTTACAAGCCAAGCTGCTGCGTGTCCTGCAGGAAAAAGAGTTCTATCGCATTGGGGGAACAGAAAAAATCGAAGTGGATGTTCGAATCATTGCAGCCACCCATCGTCCGTTAGAGGAGTTGGTGGAGTCAGGGAAGTTTAGAGAAGACCTTTATTATCGGCTGCACGTAATCTCGCTTGAAATACCTCCTCTTCGCAAACGGAAAGAGGACATTCTGCTTTTAGCCAATCACTTCATACACGAACTGAATACGCAGATGGGAACAAGCATTACGGGCTTGAGTGAAGAGGTGGAGCAAATTCTTTTGTCATATACATGGCCAGGCAATATTCGGGAATTGCGAAATACGATGGAGAGGGCCATGACATTTGCAGAACACGGCAAAATTCAAGCGGATGATTTGCCTGAAACCATTGTCCGCAAAGTGAAGTTTACCTCCCAAGAAGTGCCGCCTCGTGAAGAGAAGCCCTTTGTTTCCCCGGACGATACCTTTCTTTCGCTGCCACCAGCCGAATTATGGAGAAAGCGGCAGGAAGGTACCGAAAAAGAGATGATGAAAGAAGCTTTGTCTCGGTCAAATGGCAACCGAAGCCAAGCCGCCAGAATTTTGGGAATGAGCCGATCTAATTTTTATGAAAAATTAAAAAAGTACAATCTGATAGAAAACAAATAGTGTCCGAATATCCGGACACTATTTGTTTTACTTCCGGACACTTCAAATTGTCTGATCTTCTTCCCGAAAGCGGTTTCTTCCTCTTACTTCTGATTGGTATTGTCCTTGCATAAATTATGAAGCGGAAAGCGAATGAGAAGGGAGTGACCCAGGATGGGAAAAGAGTATCTGCAGCAGGAACACCATATTTTGCGCGATTCGATCCGCAAGTTTCTTGAAAAAGAAGCTCGGCCTCATTTTGACAAGTGGGAGGAAGAAAGAATCATTCCCCGTTCATTTTGGAAGAAGATGGGGGATCAAGGCTTCTTGTGCCCGATGGTGGAAGAGAAGTACGGAGGAATGGGAGCGGATTTCGGTTTTTCCGTGGTAATCGCGGAAGAATTGGAGCGAGTCGGTTCGGGCATGGTGGGAATCAGTTTACACAGCGATATTGTCGTTCCATACATTACGGCATATGGAACGGAGGAGCAAAAACAGCGCTGGCTTCCCGGATGTATTACCGGAGACATCATTACGGCGATCGCGATGACTGAGCCAGGGGCAGGCTCAGATCTTGCCAACATGAAAACAACGGCAATTGCAGACGGTGAGGTTTACATCGTGAACGGACAGAAAACATTTATCACCAATGGCATCAATGCCAATCTCGTCATCATCGCCTGCAAAACCGATCCACATGCCAAGCCGGCGCATAAAGGAATTAGCCTCCTCGCAGTGGAAGGTGACACGCCAGGATTTACACGCGGCCGAAAGCTGGACAAAGTAGGCATGCACAGCCAAGATACAGCCGAATTGATTTTTGAAGATTGCCGTGTCCCAAAAGCCAATTTAATCGGTCGGGAAGGTGAGGGTTTCCGCTATCTAATGGATAAATTGCAGCAGGAACGGCTGTTGGTGGCCATTATGGCGCAAGTTTCCGCCGAAGAAATGCTGCAAGTAACGATTCCCTACGTTCAGTCTCGCCAAGCTTTCGGACTGCCAATTTCCAAGTTCCAGCATACCCAGTTTACGATTGCGGAGATGGCGACAGAGATTACCTTGGGCCGCACGTTTTTAAACCAGCTCATCTGCGATCACATGGAAGGCAAAAACGTTGTGACACAAGTATCAATGGCCAAGTATTGGATTACCGAGATGGCCAAACGGGTTGCCGCCCATTGCATGCAGCTGCACGGCGGATACGGTTACATGGAAGAATACCCGATCGCCAGGCGCTATCGCGATATTCCGGTTACGGCCATATACGCGGGAACCAACGAAATCATGAAGACAATTATCGCCAAAAACCTGGGATTGTAGATAAACCGAACAGAGGAGTGAACAGAAATGGAAATGCTGGAAATTCAAAAAGTTGCCGTGATTGGAGCCGGTCTAATGGGGTCTGGTATCGCTCAGGCTGTTGCACAGGGAGGTTTTGAGGTCCATTTACACGATATATCGCAAGCGGTTCTGGACAGGGCTATTCAAAGCATCGAGAAAAGTTTGTCCCGTTTCGCCAAAGCAGGCCACATCACCCACGAACAAACAGCCCAGGTATTGCAAAAAATCTGCGTAAAAACAGACCTCGAAGCAGCTTGTCAAGATGTGCAGCTGGTGATCGAAGCAGTTCCGGAAAATCTGGAATTAAAAAAGCAAATCTTCAAGCAACTGGATCAATATACTAGTGCAGACTGCATTTTAGCGACGAATACTTCTGAATTAAGTGTAACAGCGATTGCCGCATTTACGAATCGTCCTTCCATGGTTCTTGGGATGCATTGGTTTAACCCTGCTCCGGTCATGAGGCTAATCGAGATCGTTCGCGCGGTCGATACCGAAGCTGAAGTGATTCAAGTTGTGGAAGCGTTTTCTAAACAGATTGGCAAGGAAACAGTGGTCGTGAAAGACGCGCAGGGTTTTGTCACGACACGCGCGTTGGCTGCTCATATGCTTGAAGGAATGCGGATTTACGAAGAAGGTATTGCATCACGCGAAGATATTGACAAAGCGATTCGGTTGGGGCTGAACTACCCCATGGGTCCGTTGGAACTGGCTGATCTCGTTGGGTTGGATACGATGCTGATGGCTTCGGAAGGGTTGGTTGAAGCGTTTGGCGATCGCTTCCGCCCGCCGCAAATCCTCCGGAAATTGGTGGAAGCAGGACATTTCGGCAAGAAAACAGGTAAAGGTTTTTATGACTACTCTAGTTCCGCACGGTGATCGTAAAGGTAAACGCATGCAAAAATGAAGGAAAAATGAACCGAATAGAAGGAGAGTGCAAAAGACATGATGCGGGAAGCGGTTATTGTTTCGGCTGTTCGTACACCGGTTGGAAAGCGCAAAGGAGTGTTTCGCCATATTCATCCGGTCGAGTTGGCTTCGCATACCTTAAGAGAAGTGGTCAACCGTGCCGGAATTGAAAAAGGAGAAGTTGAAGACATTGTGATGGGGTGTGTTACTCCGATCGGCGAGCAAGGCTATAATATCGGAAGGCTAGCAGCATTACGAGCAGGATTTCCCGTTGAAGTTCCTGCCGTAACGATTAACCGGATGTGTGGTTCCGGCCAACAAGCGATTCATTTTGCCGTTCAGGAGATTTTATCAGGTGATATGGATGTAACCATTGGAGCGGGAGTGGAAAGCATGACCCGCGTTCCGATGCTTAGCGACGGTGGTGATCAGACGATCCCTCCAAGTCTGGCGAATCAATATCAATTCGTTCATCAGGGAATATCAGCCGAATTACTTGCTAAGAAGTGGGGTATCACCCGCGAGGAAGCGGATGCCTATTCGTTGGAAAGTCATCGTCGCGCGGTGAAAGCCTTGGAGGAAGGATATTTTCAACGAGAGATTATTCCGGTGCCAGGACATGATGAAGAAGGGAATCCGAAAATTATCGAACGTGATGAAGGGCCTCGAGCTGACACTTCGATGGTGCGTTTAGCCGTACTAAAAACAGTCTTTCGCGAAGATGGTATCGTCACAGCAGGCAACGCGAGTCAAATGAGTGACGGAGCTGCCGCTGTATTGATTATGGACGGTAAAAAAGCAAGAGAATTGGGAGTTTCGCCCAGAGCCCGCATTGTCAGCCAGGTGGTGGTCGGTTCCGATCCTACCCTTATGCTGGACGGTGTCATCCCTGCAACGCAAAAAGTATTGAAGAAGGCGGGGTTGCGGTTGGATCAAATCGATGTAATCGAGATAAACGAAGCGTTTGCACCGGTGGTACTGGCTTGGCAAAAAGCATTGGAAGCCGACCTCTCCAAAGTCAATGTGAATGGTGGAGCGATTGCACTAGGGCATCCTTTGGGAGCAACCGGCGCCAAGCTGATGACTTCCTTGCTTCATGAACTTGAGAGGACTCACGGTAGATACGGGCTGTTGACCATTTGTATTGGCCACGGAATGTCTACGGCAACGATTATTGAACGGTTGTAAGACAACAGGTTATGGTAAGAGAGAACCGTCCGCGAACGAGCGGGCGGTTTTTCTTGCTTATTGTCCCAATCTTTTCCTGTCGATTAAGTGAATGAGCAACTGGCAAATTAATAAAACTAGTTGTAGTACATTGACGGTCGAGGGGACGATATGTATAGGTTAATTGTATTATTATGCGCTCTTATACTGCTTTTTCAATCACCTCAAAACACTCACGCCTCTATTCAAGCAAGCGAATATTTATACGTTAACCTTTGGAAAAACCGGCTTTACTTAATTGGTGCCAAAGGAGAAATATTATTTTCGTTTCCCATTGCCCCGGGAGCAAAAGACACGCCGTCACCAGTCGGAATTTATCGTGTCGTCCAGAAATCAAAGGATTGGGGCGGAGGATTTGGATCACGTTGGCTTGGCCTGAATGTTACCTGGGGAATTTATGGGATACACGGCACCAATCGCCCGGAGAAGATCGGAAGATATGTGAGTCACGGTTGTTTCCGCATGAAGAATCGTGACATTGAGAAACTGTATGAAAAGGTCCAATTAGGAACTCAGGTGATCATTGACGGTCCCATTATGGGACATGAGGATTTAACATATCGAATCCTTGTTCCAGGATCACGAGGCTCCCTCGTTATGCTTGTCCAGAATCGGCTTCGTGCTGCCGGTTATTACAACGGAGTTTGTCATGGTAAATTTGATCACCAAACGGAAATCGCTGTGAAGCAGTTTCAAAAAGCGGAAGGTCTCAAAGTTACGGGCCAGATCCACCCGGAAGATCTCTGGTTTTTGGGGATAATCGAATAGACAGGCAAAATTGAATAGCTTTGTACAAAACAGGCCGCAATATTAAGAGGTCTGTTTTTTGTCATTTAATAACATAACAAACCTTATGTAAACTGTTTGCTGATTTGACAGCTTTATATGGCTCGGATGAGTCATGTGGAAAAGAGCAGCTGACTTTTATACTTGTTATGCAGAGTATGTCACGATGACGCCGAAACGAGAACAATTCCTGCAAGAGCCTTAGCCCTTTTGAGTTGAGAGAGGAGGTCGACGAAAATCAGCAGAGTATTGGTCTTGTGTTTCTTCTTTTTTCTTCTGTATGGATGCAGCCAAACAGAAGGATTCCCGCCAGAAAAGATAAACCCTGATGTGGATGTATGTCAGGTATGCAATATGTCCATAACAGCGGAAAACTACGCGAGTGAAGTGATTACCAAAGAAGGTGTGGCGCATAAATTTGACGATATCGGCTGCATGATGAGCTTTCTGGCAAGTGATAAAGGGAAAGCGCTTCAGGTTTCAGACCGATATGTCAGGGATGGAGAATCGGGGGAATGGATTCATGCCGAGCAGGCAAGCTATCTCTTGGCCAAAGAGATTGCCACACCCATGGGATACGGCGTGATGTCGTTTGCAAAAAAAGAAAGAGCAGAAGAGTATCTCACGAAAAATGGAGTAGAAGGACAAATCATGTCTTATGAGGAGTTAAGCAAACACAAATGGGAGGCAACCCATTAAAATTACGAGAGGGGGATTCATATGTTTCATAAAAATTCGTCAAAATGGGCAAAGACATTGCTAAGTGGTTGTGTGGGGATCGGATTACTGGCAGGAAGTGTGATCATGGCAGATGCATCAGGAACTGTTTCCAAGACACAGGCAAAGCCGACCGCCAGGCCAGCAGCATCCAAACTACTTACTTCCAAACCACTGACTTCCAAACCACAGACAACCAAACCGGCGGTAAAGCCTGCAGTGAAACCAAAGGTAAATCCGGTCTTGAAGCCGGCAGCTCCGGCGGTCACCTTTTCACCTCTTGAGCCGGCGCAGACTGAGCCGTGCGGATTTTGCAAAATGAAGGTAAACGCCAAATCTGACGAGTTAGGGGCATTCACCGTCCAACTGGTAACAGATGACGGTAAGCGCCTATTTTTCGACGATCTCGGCTGCATGATGAATTACAAACGAAGTCTCTCGAAACCGGCAAAAGCGATTTGGCTGCGCGATTATTACACCAAAGAATGGGTTGTCTCGACCAAGGCAGTGCTCGTGTCTGCCAACATGAAAACGCCGATGAATTACGGGTTCGTTGTTTTTAAAGATCAAGCGTCTGCAGATAAATTTATCAAAGAAAAGCAAATGATAAAAGCAAGCAAAGCAACCTGGCAACAAGTGGAAGCTGCAGCCAAAAAACGCATGGAAATGAAAATGAAGATGAACGGTAATATGAACATGAATGGTAATATGAACATGAATGGCAATCACCAGATGGATCTGAACCACAGCATGAACCAGATGCCGGCAGCTCCGTTACATAAATAAAATATTTTAGATTGATACACTTGATAAAGCTAGGAAGCTACCGGATGGGGGAGCCATAGACTTGTGTGACAGATTCGATAAAGAGATTTTACCGGAAGGACCCGGTTCCTTTCGAAGAGCGGGATGTATTGCAGTTGCTGAAAAATGAAAACAAACCTTGGGATTACACCGCAGCCGTGTTATGATCTTCAGTAGGGTGGAGAAAGTGGCTTCGCGAAAAAGCTGCTTCCCGAAAAAGACAAATAGAATAAGGGGAGATGCAGATGCAATACATCAGCACACGCGGAAAAACGAAGAAATGCGGATTCGTCGATGCCTTCCTGAATGGATTGGCCGACGATGGAGGGTTGCTCGTTCCGGAAACAATTCCGGCCATTTCGGAGAGCGAGTTAAACGGATGGAGAAACCTTTCCTATCAGGAACTGCTTTTACAAATTTTGTCCTACTATGTTGGAGATGAAATTCCCAGGGAAGATCTTCAGAAGTTGATTGAACAAAGCTACGCAGGGTTCCGTAGTGCGGAGATTACTCCCTTGAAAAAAATTCACGACAGCTTGTACATCCTGGAGCTGTTTCATGGACCAACCTTTGCTTTCAAGGATATTGCACTGCAGCTAATCGGCAATCTGTATTCCTATGTTTCCCGGAAGTACGGCAAAACGATCAATATCCTGGGTGCAACATCAGGGGATACGGGAGCAGCAGCCATTCACGGAGTAAAAGGGAAACCGGGAATCAAAATCTGCATCTTGCATCCTCATCAAAAAGTAAGCAGAGTACAAGAGCTGCAAATGACCACTGTTCTCGACGATAATGTCTTGAACCTGTCTGTTGAGGGGAACTTTGACGATTGTCAGCGGATCATGAAAGAAATTTTTGCTGACCTGGATCTGAAAAACAAATATTCCCTGCGGTCGGTTAACTCGATTAATATTGTCAGAATCTTAGCGCAAACTGTTTATTATTTTTATGCCTATTTCCGTCTCACCAAGGAAGGAACGGATGAGAAAGTAGATTTCTGTATTCCGTCTGGAAATTTCGGCAACATCTACTCCGGCTATCTGGCGCGAAAAATGGGGCTTCCAATCGGCAGGCTGATTCTGGCAACGAATGAAAACAATATATTGGAACGCTTCGTTAATACGGGAATTTATCGACCGGAAGGCTTCAAGACTACACACAGCCCTGCCATGGATATCCAGGTTGCCAGCAACTTCGAGCGGTACCTGTACGCATTGTTACAGGAAGACGCCGATGCTTTGGCTGAAGCTATGAAGCAGTTTGGCGAAAAAGGTGAAATTGTGGTTACCCCTGAACTATTGAAAACCGTGCAAGCGGATTTTGCCTCCCGGGCGATCAGCAACGAGAAGTGCCTGGAAACGATTAAAGTGTATCATGACCAGTATGGATACCTGCTTGATCCGCATACATCTTGCGGAGTAGCTGCGTTTGAAGAAGTAGGCAGCAGCAAGTGCATCACATTTTCCACGGCTCATCCTGCCAAGTTTGATGAAGCGATCAGCCAGTGTGGTATCGATCAGCATTTTCCTGAAGAGATTGCCGTCTTGCAAGACAAACCGCAGCGGATGAAGGTAGTTGGAAAAACGAAAGAAGAAGTGCTGGCGGGCATAGTCAATTTTTTGGGCAATCCGGCTCCGGCGAAGTAAGCTTGCTGCATCAGAAAGATAGCTCAGGACGTTTATACTTTCCGATACAGTCAAAAAAGGGCTGACTCATAAGTCTTGAGTCAGTCCCATTTTTTTAAGACGTATTGTAATATGTGAATTGCCGATCATGCAACAAACTTGGGTGAAAGGGTTATCTATCTGGTAACAGGAAAACTGGAAGAACTAAATGATTAATCAAGTCGGCAGGCTACTTGTGAATGAAGGCTGCCATTTTGGCTATGCCTGCTTCGATCTGTTCATGGCTGAGATGGGAAAATCCGAAATTGACCGAGGGAATCGGGTTTCGGAAGTAATGAACGGTTGCATCCGTCCAAAGGATGTTGTTTTGTTCACAAAGCGTCCGAAACGTATGGTATTGCTCTATACTTCCTGTCCACTTGGCAAACAGATGTGAGCCCGAGTCAGAGTCGACGATCTCGAAGAAATCAGCCATTTTCTCTTTTAGCGCTCGCTTTAAGATGTTGTATTTTTCACGATACCGTTTGTTCAATTTGCGCAGATGCCGCTCGTACAGACCGCTGTTCATGAAACGGGCCAATGTTCGCTGCTCCAGAAGGGAGGTTGGATACGGTTCAAACAGCTGTTTTGCATTCGCAAAGGTGGAAACCAAATCACCAGGCAGTACCGCATATCCGATCCGTATTTCCGGCAATAGGGTCTTTGAAAATGTACCGATGTACACGACCACACCCTTCCGATCCAGAACCTTCAACGGCTCCACGGGCCTGCCTTTCAAGCGGAATTCACTGTCGTAGTCGTCTTCCACAATAAAAGCGGAGTGTTTGTTGGCCCACTGCAACAGCTGCTGCCGCCGCTCCAAACTGAGTACCGCTCCGGTTGGATACTGTCGATTGGGAGTGACAAAAAGCAGCTTGGCAGGCCAATCCTCAACAGCCATTCCATGACGATCCACATCGCTGAATATTGGAACGCCTCCCGTTGCTTGAACAGCCTTCAATGTCCCTCGATAGCAGGGATTCTCCAGAACGACAGCATCTCCGGGTTGAATCAGGAGATGAATGAAGAGAGCGATCGCCTGCATGGAGCCGTTCACGATCACTATTTCCTCCGGAGAAGCATGAATGCCTTTCGCTCGCCGCAGATGCTGGCTGATCGCTTCGCGTAGGATAATATCTCCTTTTACATGCCGAATAGGGTCATCTTGCCACGAAGCATATTCTCTTGAAACCGCATGTAAAGAGCGTTGCCAATCCGTTAACGGGAAGTCCTCAGCTCGTAAACGCCGAACCCGAAAGTCAAACTCGGCGGCAGTCTCTTCAACTGAATCAGCAAAAGATAGCTGTTGGACTCGACGTCCCCAATCTGAAAAGAGAATCTGTCTTTGGAAGCCGCTTGTTTCCTGTATCTCATTGCTGCGAAAGGAAACGAATGTTCCCCGACCGATCTCTGCCTCAATGTATCCTTCGGCGCGGAGCATATCATATGCCTGATTCACGATTCCACGAGAAAGCTGGTAAAGCCGCGATAATTCCCGGCTGGACGGCATTTTTGCTCCGTACGCTAATTTCCCCGACAAAATCATATCGCGCAGTGCATGGTAGAGAGCGTGATGCTTGAATCGATACTCCGCAGCATACAGGTTGTAAGGTATGTGAAAATCCACAGTTCACACTTCACCCTTCTAAAGTGGTACAAAAAATATAAGAAAAATCGGATCTTTTTATATACCCTTCTGTTTTCTATCATAGAAAAAAAGGAAAGCGGAGGGAAGAAGAAATCATGCGCAGAAAAGAATTTGAAGTAACAGAGCATCAGGAGATCGAAGCATTCTTGCAGGAGATGAGCTTCGGTTTTCTCGGGACACATGGTACAAGCGGAAGGGTTCATATTACACCGCTTAACTTCGTGTACCATCAAGGAACGGTTTACTTTCACGGAAGCCGTATCGGACAAAAGATGAAAGACCTTGCCGAAAACAATCAGGTGACATTTTCTGTCGCCAAAGAATATGCGATTCTCCCATCTTACTTTAGTGATCCGAAACTTGCATGTCCGGCCAGTGCGTTTTTCAAATCGGTGGTGATTTACGGAAACGCAAAACTGGTGGAAGACGATCAGGAAAAGGCCGAAGCTTTTACCGCATTCATGCAAAAGCTGCAGCCTGAGGGAGGATACGAACCGATCACCCCTGAAGATGAGGATTACAAAAAGCAGTTGAAAGCCGTGGCCTTGGTAAAGATTATCGTCGAAGAGATCACGGCCAAATTCAAATTCGGCCAAAATCTGAACGAAACCCGAGCGAAAAAAATAGAATCAGGACTCACCGAACGTGGAAAAGAACTTGACTTGGAAGCGGTAGAACTCATGAAGAAATACTGCCCGGCCCATCGTTCCCAAAGTTAGTTCAGTGATCGCTTCAAGTATGAAAAATTACCCAAAACCTTAGAGTCGTTTTTAGTTATGAAAAACGCTCTAAGGTTTTCACTTTTTTGTCACGAATTTTTTATCTTATTCTCAGCTTCGGCTCAGAATGAACTCAGTTTTGTTCTTTAGAATAAGTAGCATGCATGATATGTCGCCTATGATCAGCAAAGGAGTGAATGAATGGGATGAATAAAATGGTGGCCAGCCTGACAGCAGCTTTCCTGCTCACTTTTTCTTCAGGCGTATTAGCTGAGGAGAACCATCCGCATAATCACGGGAATGGACATAACATAACCGTTGATACGACGTCCAGCCACGAGATGCCAGGGATGACTTCAGAACAGCATCAAAACATGCAATCTGAGGGGGGATTACACAGTGGGGCCCATGAAATAACAGCAAATGAGGGGCATGGAGAAGGTCATGAAATGGGGGAAGAAATCGTCGAAACACCTCCCAACTGGGGTGTCTTAAGTACGTTCGGCGCTATCAATCTGGCCTTTATCCTGATTGGTATTTGGAACAAATGGTTCAAGAAGAAGGAGGCTAACTGATGCAGAATAAACCGATCAATTTTCTTCAATATCCGCCCATTAAGAAATTTGTCCAAAGCCGTTGGTACCCGGGCATTTTTCAATGGGCTGCCATTGCAGTATTCTCCATGATCGTCGTTCAACTGGTTACCGGAACCGTCAGTCCAAGCAAAAACTTCGGAACATCCATGACCTGGGTATTATGGTGGCCAATCGTTCCCATTCTATTTATTGTTTTGGGGCGTTTTTGGTGTGCTGTTTGTCCATTTGGGAAAACAAGTGATATTGTTCGAAAGCTGGTAGGAAGCAATAAGCCTGTCCCAAAATTTTTAAAGAAATACGGAATTTGGTTAATCGATTTGTTTTTCATCATGATTACGTGGTCCGATCATATCTGGGGAATCGTAGAATCTCCCAGAGGTTCGGGATACCTGCTGCTGATCCTGTTTACCATGGTGTTAGCAACTTCTGTCTTCTATGAAAGAAGAACCTTTTGTAAAACGCTCTGTTTCCTTGGCGGTGTCGCCGGCAACTATTCAAGAGCAGGTATGTTGGAATTAAGAGGTACCCCGGAAATCTGTAAAACCTGTAAATCTCAATCCTGTTTCAAAGGCAACGAAAAAGTTGAAGGCTGCCCAATGTTCCAATATGTACGAACGATGGATACGAGCGCAGAATGCAACCTTTGCGGAAATTGTGTAAAATCATGCCCGAACAACTCCATTCGGATTTCTCCAAGAAAGCCTACGAGCGAATTATGGGGGCTGAAAAATCCTAAAGTCGAACACGCATTTTTGGCCGCCGTCATCATGGGGATTGTATTCGTCCAAAACATCACCATGTTGGAGATTTGGCAAAGCATCCTTCAATTCATTAGCAGTGTCACAGGTACCACCAGTTATAACGTGAACTTTACCGTTGCGTTCTTTATTTCCATGATTATTCCAATCGGCCTTCTTTGGGGGGCAGCAAAGTTAACGTCGCTCATTTGGCCATCAACCACAGTGAAGGAAAACTTTGTACGTTTTGGCTATGCCATTATTCCACTCGATTTGGCAGGGCATCTTTCTCACAATCTTTTTCACATTCTGACCGAGGGTAAAGCGGTTTGGTTTAATACGGCTGCCTTATTCGGCGGAAGCATGACCGGTGATTTGAGTTTAACCTCGGCAGGCACCGTGCAGATTCTGCAGTATGTGATTGTTCTTGTTGGATTAGTCGGTTCAGGCTATGCCGTTTACCGGATTGGGAATAAGGGATCTATCTCCAAACTGCTTCCTTATTACTCGTTAATGATCTTGCTTGCGGTGATAAACATTTATCTCTTCTCTTTGCCGATGAGCCACAGGGTGTAAACTTGAACTTACTTTCTCCATAATTCCTTCAACATTTTTTGATACAGTCAGTCATTGAAGTGATCGGGAGGTGTGCGGACTTACGATGGCAGCCAACATTTTAATTATTGACGATGATAAGAAAATCTCTACGATGATGCGACGAGGACTGACGTACGAAGGATTTGAGGTTGATGTGGCTCACGATGGACGCGAAGGGCTTCTTCGAATATTGGAACAAGCTCCAGACTTAGTGATACTAGATGTCACAATGCCGGGGATCGATGGATTAGAGGTTTGCCGGAGGATAAGGAAAGAAGACAATATCCCGATCTTGATGGTAACTGCGCGTGACTCTGTTTCGGATCGGGTAAAAGGGCTGGAAACCGGAGCGGATGATTATTTGGTTAAACCGTTTGCTTTGGAAGAACTGCTTGCAAGAGTAAAAGCGCTGTTAAGACGAACAACAAAGAAAGAAGCGGATTCGAAACTTGAGTTTTCTGATTTAACGCTTGATTTAGGCTCGAGACTTGCGTACAGAGGAAGTCGGGCAATTGAACTGTCAACAACCGAATTTAACCTCTTATCATTTTTTATGAATCATCCGCAAAGAGTTCTGACAAGGGATGTCCTGATGCAAAAAGTATGGGGATTTGAATACCAAGGGGAATCAAACGTATTGGAGGTTTATGTGGGGTATCTTCGTCAAAAGCTTGAAAAAGATGGGGAAAGGCGCCTGATCCATACCGTTAGAGGAGCCGGGTATGTGATGCGGGAATGAACCGTTTGCCGATTCGTTTGCGGCTTACCCTGTGGTATTGCCTGATTTTTGGCATCTTAATCGTTTCTGTTGTTTCAACCGTTTATTTTGCTCATCAGGCGGCTCATTATAACGAAATCGATCGCACCTTGAACAGTGTATCTTTTCATGTTCTTGAGGAATTGCATCGTGACCTTGAGAACGGAAAAACACTTTCGCAAGCAAGGCTTATTTTTAAAGAAATGCCTATGGAAGATATCTATACAGTGATAAGAGATGAATCCGGGAAAAAGGTTGCAGCTAATACGAGTGTTGACTTCACACCTGAATTTTCCATTGTCGATATGGAAGAGACACTTTATACATGGAAAACTCCCGAGGGCCGCTTTCGAATTATCGTTAGGCCGATCTACCATGATAACAAAGTTGTAGGTTATATCCAGTCAGGTTTTTCGTTAAATCAAATTGATCAATCGTTGTTGCGCTTCAAATGGATGATTATCGGGATAACCGGTCTGGTTTTTATCCTTGCCCTAATGGGCGGCTGGTATCTAGCGAAAAAAGTATTGAACCGGGTAGAACGAATCAGTCAAACGGCCAGATCGATTGCTGCCTCCCAAGGGTTTCATCAAAGGGTGTTGCATATTGGTCCAAAAGATGAACTGGGAGAACTGGCAGAAACGTTTAATGAAATGCTAGCCAGCCTGGAAAAAGCGTATATGAGCCAGAAGAGGTTTATCGCGGATGCCTCTCATGAACTTCGGGCACCTCTCACTACCATACGCGGAAATATTGATATCTTGCTGAAAATGCGGAACAGCCTTGCGGAAGAACAAGTGGAAATTTTGCAAGACCTGCGATCTGAAGCAATCCGGATGTCAAAAATGGTTTCCGATCTTTTATCGTTGGCTCGCGCAGACGCTGGACAAGATATTCGCATGCAAGCGGTAGATTTGGCGAAAATCGTAAGGGATGTCCATTTGGAAGCTCAGTCATGGGGAAGCAACGTACAAATTGAGTATCACACAGAAGATGCTGTCTTTACATGGGGAAATCAAGACCTGCTGAAACAACTTGTATTAATTCTTGTTGAAAACGCCATCCGATATACTCCAGAGGGCGGTAAGGTGTTCTTTTCAGCTTGTGAGACAACAACTCATAGCGTTATTACTGTGAAGGATTCCGGAATTGGAATAAAATCAGAAGAGCTTCTGCATATTTTTGATCGATTCTACCGGAGTGAAGCAGCCAGAATCAAGTCCCCGGAAGGAACAGGTTTGGGTTTAGCGATTGCCAAATGGATCGTCGAACAGCATCACGGAAGCATCAGCGCCACCAGTAAACCCGGGAACGGCAGCGAATTTACCGTGAAGCTTCCCATGATAAATTCAAAACAGCATCATGGCGTGATGAACAAATGAATAGTTGTTGTCAACACTCAATAAGCCCTGAAGTTGTGTCAAACATCACAGCCTCCATAATATCTTCAAAATTCCTTGATAGAGTAAAACTGTAGAAAAGATTATTGAGGAGCATTCCTGTAATAAATGATTTTGGGATTTGAAATGTAAAGAGCCCTCTTGGTATGATGCGAGGTGTCCAATAGCTGCGCAGCTCAACGGACCCTTTAGTTAACCAAGGAGGACTCATCATGAATCATACCCAAAAT
>JBHGXW010000054.1:0-188974 GCA_041920465.1 Paenibacillaceae bacterium
TTCCGTGAAGGCATTCAGGGATGAAAAACTGTCCGTTCCGTTCATTACGGAAGGGAGTCTTCACAACCCACCCGACTTAAGCTTACGCTACTGTCGGGCGGGGCCCCTTCTACGCTGCGCGCCCCTTTCAGGGGTATAGAAGCTTTTGACAGGAGCTTCTCATCTGACGACTCTGATTCCTTCCTTCACTCTCTTCACTTTGCCATGCCTTCACAAGGAACACGCAATGGGACGAAGCTCTTTCCTTTTCATAACCGATGGATGAAAGTTTAACCACTTTCATAATGTAAAGTGATTAAACTTTCTTAATATAGTGAGAAAAAAGCCTTAGTCCCGGAGAGCGAGGACCAAGGCTTTCGTACGTGAATTTATGATGCTGTTGTTACCGGATTAAGCCGGTAAGATTTGAGGACTTTCCCCGTCTTGAAATCATAGTAGACGTAATGATAACGCTGATCTTGATCAATAAATACCGCTTCCCAGAACTTTTGCTTGTCTTGAATACCAGGAACGATATGAATGATTTTGGGATTTTTATACCCTTTTTCCAAAGCGGTTTGGACGCTGGCTCTGGTTACGACTCCATCCATTATCTCAAAATCAACCGTGTCGGGAGTCATCCAGGCAACTACTGACGTGCCTACGAGGTTTTTTCCGATCACGACAGCATACGTTTTGGCTCCCCGATATTCATCAATTTCGTCAATTTGGGCAATACTGGTTCTCTCTGCAACCCACTGACGCACCTGTTCTTCAAAAGCGCGCTTCTCTCCTGCAACGCTGGACGTCAGATGATACACAAAAATTGTCAACACGACAAAAATGCTTGCCAAAATGATTCCGATACGAACATACACAAACCATTAACTCCTTTTATCCAATCCGGCTGAACCATCACACAAATCGAAACACCAGTTGATCGTGCTTCGGATTTTGCGGATGCTTCACTTCCAAATCGACATTCAGTTGTTTCACTCGCTGGTCATTGGTATCATACCACAGCTCATAGCGGATCACCACATGCTGCAGCAAGTCGTGGATAACGTCATCTCCCTGAAATTGTGGTCCCAACCAGAGAGACAGCAGCGCATGCACCTGATCAGGAGGCAGTGTAAACTGATACCCTTTTAAGCCGTTACGGGTCCGGCTGTCCAACTGTAAGGGCGAGATTGACTGCAATTGTGCTTGAATCACCATCGCATGTTCATATGGCGTAAATAGCGCATACGGCAAAAATTGCGGAGTTTCTTCCTCGCCGTCCACTTTTACTGACAGTTTTTGGTCGGTCCGTTTCATCTGGATGGTATGCCCTGAAACATTTCCGGTTATATCAAAGGTTTCTCCGCTGTAAAAGCCTTTATACCATTGGTTTTGGGTTTGAATTTGATAAGCTATGGGACGTTTGGCGGACAACTGATCAATCAGCTTGCCGATTTCGTCGCGATATGCTTCCTGTTTGGCCTGTATCACCACTGCTTTATGGACAGATGAATCGGGAGGGAGGGGCTTTTCGGAGATTTTGGCCAGCAGCATCCCGAACAGAAATAACCCCACAAATATGGGAATCAGCCACCACAGTTGTTTTTGTCTGATGTTCATGCCAATCCCCCCTCGTCCGTTTCCTAAATATTATGTAGGACAAGAAGGTTTTAGAACGATACCGAAAACTTTCTAAACATAGCGGCAGTGTTAGCGGTGATACTACAGGTACACCCCAAGGAGGTGAGCGTGTGAAACTGCCAACGACAACCTCGGATCCAATGGAGTCGTTGCTACAGGAGTTCCGTGTTTCCTGGGCAGGATTATCATCACCGCTTAGAAGAGCCTTACCTCAACATTCGCCAATTGCTTATCGCCACACCTCTTTGAAACACATTTGGCGAACAAGTCCAGATGGAAGCTAACCAAAATACCCCTACCTACACCTTTCGCTCCGTTTCACTCCCGTCAATGGATGATGGGAGACCTTTTCACGTTTGCCTCGGCGCTTGCTTAGGGCCCCGACCGATGAAGCGTCAGCTACAGTCGGTTGGGTTGTTTATCTCTTCAACAATTGGAACATGCGATTTGCTTCATAAATCACCTGTTCTTCATCCACTGTTAAAAGTTCACGATCCCTCATGATAAACCGTCCTGCCACAATTGTGTCGGTTACGTCGCGTCCGTTTGCAGCATAAACGACGTGGGAGACCGGGTTATGAGCTGGATGGAAATGAGCTTGGGCACTGTCTAGCATAATCAAATCCGCTTGTTTACCCACTTCCAGTGAGCCGATCGTTTCTTTCTGAAACACACTGTCCGCCCCCAAAATGGTGGCCATTCGCAGGGCTTGATCAGCCGGTACGGCAACAGGATCGTTGCGGACGCCTTTATGCAGGATGGCAGCCAGTTTCAGTTCCTCGAACAAATTGAGATTATTGTTGCTCGCGGAACTGTCGGTTCCAAGTGAAACGCTTATGCCTTTGGCCAGCATTTCCGGAACGCGCGCTACGCCGCTCGCCAGCTTGAGGTTGCTGACAATATTGTGGGACACCTTCACATCATATTTTGCCAAAGTATCAATCTCTTCATCCGTCAAATGAACAGCATGTGCTACCAGAGTCGGACGGTTGAAAACGCCCAGGTTCTCCAGATGTGCTACCGGACGAACTCCGTAATCCTTCACATTTTGCTCTACTTCCCAAGCTGTCTCGGACATGTGGATATGAATCGGCAAGTCCAATTCATGAGCACGATCCAGAATTTGCGTGATGAAATCAGGTGTGCACGTATAAGGAGCATGCGGCGACATCATGACTGTGATGCGGCCGTCCGCTTGATTATGCCAGTCACGCGCAAACTGGGTTGCTTCGGCCAGTTTGGCTTGTCTTTCTTCTTCTGAGCAGAAGCCGATCATCCCGCGGCACAGGCGGGCCCTCATGCCGGATGACTCAACAGCCTGAGCTACCTGATTCATATGATCATACATATCAACAAATGTCGTGGTTCCCGTGCGAATCATCTCGATTATGGAAAGATAAGTTCCCCATTTCACATGGTCTGCCGTAAATTGAGCTTCCAGCGGCCACATTTTTTCTTCCAGCCATTGCTGCAATGGCAAGTCGTCGGCATACCCCCTCAAGAGCGACATGCCCACATGACCATGAGTATTGATTAAGCCCGGCAAGACGTATTTGTTTTTCCCGTTGATCACTTGATCATAGCCGCTCAAATCTTCCGGTGTCGGCCCAACATAAGTAATAGAACTGCCTTCAAATGCGACCGCACCATCGTGGATCACATCGTTTTTCTCATTTACGGTAATGATAGTAGCATGAGTGATGATGGTTTTCACTTATTGACACTCCGTTCCTCAGGAAGTTGGTTTTGCTTACGTAAGGTAGTACGCCAAACTTTGCAAGCTGGAGGTTACATCTGCATTGTGAATGCGAACCTCTTTGTTGGTGCGGATATTGACGGGAGCAAAATTTAAGATTCCCTCAATTCCCGCATCAATTAATTGATCAGCAACATCTTGAGCAGCAGCTGCTGGTACCGTGATAATCGCGAGACGAATTTGTTTCTCGGCTACCCATTGTTTTAGTTCCCACATCGGGCGGATCGTCAATCCAGCGATCTCCTGGCCGATCTTGGCCGGATCTGCGTCAAAAATAGCGACAATCCGCATGTTGTCTTTGAGATACACATTGTAGTTGCTGATGGCATGCCCAAGATGACCTGCCCCGACCAAGGCAACGTGAATTTCTTGATCCAGCTTTAAAATATGCCTGATTTTTTCAATTAAATAATCGACATCATAGCCTATTCCTTTTTTCCCGAAATCACCAAACGCTGCCAAATCTTTGCGAATTTGCGCCGGGTTCACGTCTAATATCTTCCCCATTTGCTGCGAAGAGACTGTTTTGACGTCCATCTGCCGAAGATTTGTCAAATAACGCAAATAGATCGGCAAGCGGCGGACTACTGCTTCTGATATTTTGGGCGCTTTTACCACAGAACGTCCTCCTCTCTATTCCCTCTTACGTTTCAATACTTTGTAATCTTTTCCGTTTGACAAAATCGTAATCGTGCCATGCTGTCCGGTTATGTATGTCTCTGCCCACGATTCGTTCAGGCGTTCCACGATCTCTTCCTGACTTGCCTTCATCTTTTCTTGGGAAACCCCTACTTCAATGACAGCCACTTGTGCATCCACCTTTTGCAAGAAAACAGGTGAAGACGCCTGGTTGCTTCCCTGGCTTGCCACTTTGAGAATTTCTGCACGAATCAAGGCGGGAAACCTCTCCAGCAATCGCTCCTCCGCTTGCTCCCCAATCTCGCTGGTAAATAAAAAGCGAAGCTGATCCTGCTTCAGTTGAAACACCAAAGAGTTGTCCTGCGGCGAGAGAAACAGCGGTTCAGAAGGATTCATCACCTTCATTACAATCTTTTCGTCAAAGGCAAGCTCATCCCCTTCTCTCAAGAGCAGCAGTTTCATATCCGCCGTCAAGGGAATGATCCGTCGAACAGACTGGCTGATTGCTTCCGGCATAATGATTGTATCAATCTGAAAACTGTTGGCAAGTGCCGAATATCCGCCTGCATGATTCGGCAAATCATTGGTTATCATCACATAGTCGATTTTGGTCACTTTGCGCTCCTGAAGCAGGTGTATCAAGTCCGAAGCATCTTCGGAACTCCCGGTATCAATCAACATTTTTTTGCCATTGGGAAAGCGGATGAGCGTACTTTCTCCATCTGGCAGAGGAAAAAAAGTTGTGATCATGCCGGTAAAATCATTCTCACTCTCGCTTAGTATAGGGTCGTCCACCTTGACTACGTTTTTCAGATGTTGATCAATGGAGCAGGCCGATAACACGAATACCAATGACATTACGATAAGATGAAAGACTCTCATGGATCAGATCACCCTCATGCTAAGGTTGGTTCATTTTATGTCTCATCATTCAGAACCATACCGTTCAGAAAAGGCTTGATCATCTCCCGCAAATCGGTCCAAGGCCCTGTTTTTGTCTGAAATGGCGGCAATGATTTGAGAAATGAGCGCCCGTATTTGGATTCTACGATCCGTGAATCAAATACCACAATTACTCCGCGATCGTGATGATGCCGAATCAATCGACCAATCCCTTGTTTGAAACGAATAATCGCATGCGGCAGGGAGAGGGTCATAAACGGATTTTTTCGCTCCGCCTTCAGCTTCTCCGATCGCCCCTCAAGCAGCGGATGGTTCGGAGGAGTAAACGGCAAACGAACGATGATCAGACAGCTCAACGCTTCCCCCGGAATGTCCACGCCTTCCCAAAAGCTGCTGGTTCCCAGCAAAACGCTTTTAGGGCCTCGCTGGAATTTGCGTACCAGCTTGTTGCGGTTACTGCTGTCAATCCCGTGCCCAAGCAGTGTAAAACCTTCCTCTTCCCCAAGTCTTGCCTTCATCCCTTCATATACCTGGTGAAGCATGGAATAAGAGGTAAACAGAATCAGCGTTCTGCCTTCCGCCGCTCGAGTCACGTCAAGGCAGCCTTGTATGACGGCTTCCAGATAGATGTTCTCATTCTCTGCAATCGACGGCAAATCAGACGGCAACAACATCAGCCCCTGCTCTTCGTAACGAAACGGAGACGGCAAGGAAAGCGTGCGGAACTGTTCCGGTTCAGAAGCATCCATGCCAAATCGTTCCAAAAGATAGTCAAAGCTGTTTTTCACCGTTAAGGTTGCCGAAGTAAGAATCACACTATGCTTCTTGGCAAATAATTGTCCTTTGAGAGCGTCGGCCACATCAAGCGGCGAAGCATAAAAGAACAAATGTTTCCGGGAGGTACGCGATTCGATCTCTATCCACTTGACCAGATCCGGCTGGTTCTCCAGAAGAAGCAGATGAATCGTTTCCGCCGTTTTTTTCAGCTCCTCGACAAGACCTTCCAGATTGGTTTTCACACTTCTGAGCGTATAGCTTGGAACCTCATCGGCAATCTTGGCTAGTCCGAGATACTCCTCCAGTTGGGCCGCCAGATTGTTCAGCAGTTTGACCAACTTGTCCGAAGATTTGACGATTCGTTCATCCCGGTCATGAAAATCCGCCAACTGGTACCTTATGGTTGCGCGCCCGATTTCGGTTTCTTTTGCCCGCTTCAGCGCCCAATGATACAACAACTGAGACCACTGCTGGGCAATCTCCCGTGCATTCAAATGATGTTGGCGCAAGGAACGGAGTTTGTCCAGTACTTGATCCGCGAGAAAAGGTTTTGCCTCGCTAAGTTCATTGCCGAATACTGCCAGAATACCTGTATCGTGATCCGGTTCCAGGCGGTCGAGCAATTGTACAAGCTGAACTGTTGAGTAGTCGACCCCTAAATGCTGGCTGGCCACATCCTCCAGTTGATGTGCCTCGTCAATAATGATCACTTGACTGGGCGGCAGGACATGCCCTTCCGCTTGCATGTCGCTAGCCAACAGCGCGTGATTGACAATGATGAGATCAGCCTCTCGTGTCTTCTCCTTCGCCCGGAAGTAGTAACAGCGGGAAAACCACGGACAATGACGGTTCATGCAGGAGTGGGCGTCACTTCTGATTTGCTGCCACAGAAGCGTTCCGGCAGGCGGCAAGCTGATTTCTTCGTAATCGCCCGTCTCTGTCTGGGTCAGCCAGGTAACCAACTGAGCCTTGGCCAGCATCATCTCATGCGTGGTGTCTGCTTGATCCGTCAGACTTTGTTCAAATTTTCTCAGGCAGATGTAATTGCCGCGTCCTTTGAGCTGAGCCGCGGTCAAAGGGAACGGGAGTGCTTTTTGCAGATGCGGTATATCTTTGTGAAACAGCTGTTCTTGCAATTGAATCGTATTGGTGCTGATCATGACCTGCTCTTGATTCTGCTTCGCCCAGAGAATGCTGGGAATCAGATAGGCGAGCGATTTCCCCGTGCCCGTTCCTGCTTCCACAAACAGATGTACTCCATCATTCATTGCTTCATAGATAGCTCGAATCATCGCTTCCTGTTCTTCCCTGCGCCGATACTCCGGGTAAACCTGTGACAATGTTCCGCCATAGCCAATCAGACTTTCCAGGAAAACATCCATCTCAAAATCGGTATACGCCTTTGCCTCCGCTGTCAAGGGAACAGGACGTTTCTTCAGGGCAAGCTGGCGGTAAATATCCCACTTCTCCTCATTTGTGTCATTCACATGATCCGTCGGCTCCAGCGGGATGGCCACCATTTTTTCCATCTCTACAGAAGTCAGCAATTTATGAATGTCGGAGCGAAACGAGGCTACCAGCATCTGCAAGCGTTGGATGGTAACGAGAGGCAGTTCCCGTAACATTTCCAACAGCTTCAGGAAAAGCAAAGCGGTTGCCATCGCATCGCTATCCGCCTGATGCGGGTTGTCGTGCTGGATGTTAAATTCGTCTGCCAATTCCACCAAGCGATAGCTCTCCTGCATCGGCAGCAAAAAACGGGCTAATTCTACCGTATCAATTATATCTCCGTCAAATGGATAATAGCCCTGCCTAAGCAGGGCTTCTTGCAGAAACTGCAGATCAAAAAAGACATTATGGGCCACAAAGGTCCGTCCATTCAATAGCCGCAAGAATTCAGGCAACACCTCTTCAAGCGTAGGAGCATTCTCCACCATTTCATCCGTGATGCCTGTAAGCGCCGAAATAAACGGCGGAATCGGCTGCAAGGGATTTACCAGCGTGCTGAATTGATCGATGATTTGTCCGTCCTCGATGATGACAGCCCCGATTTGAATAATACTGTCCCCATTTTTGGGTTGGGTTCCCGTTGTTTCAAAATCAACGACGATGAATCTATTCAACAATCGTCACCTCTATATGTAAGCTGCCTAGCATGATAGTCCCTTCATGATTCGGCAGTCATTGACGAAATCCTTCTTACATACTGTTGGCCGGATGCAGAATTTCTTCCTGGGTTGAAGTATTTGCGCCCAGTTTGTGGTTGCAAAGCTTCAAATACTGGGGCACTTCGGCGAATTGATCTGTTTCATACATGACTTTTTTGAAGTAGTGTTTGGCCAGCTGCCAATTCTCCTCCAGCACGGCTAATCGGCCCAAATGATAGTACCCCAATGATTGTACATATGGGTCCGGCTCGTCCAGAAAGGTTTGCGCCAATTTTTTCGCATCCACATACTCGCCTTGACGGGCATAAACCGTAATTAACCCTGATTGTGAAAGAAAGTGCTTCCGGCTGCGGGAAAGAACAAAGCGGAATATCTCCATTGCCTTCTCCAACCGGCCTGCGCACAGATGCATCCAGCCGTAAGAGAACAAGAAGTCAACGTTTTTCGGCGCAAGGCTGACCGCCTTTTTTATGAGAGCAAACGCCCGCTCCTCGCCAGTGATCAACCATGTGTTCCAGGCAAGTCCGTGCCAAGCCCAGCCTTGCAGCGGATACTCTTCAACAAGATACCGGTAGCATAACTGCGCAAGGTGAATTTTACCATTTGCCTCGTGAATCATCGCCATTTCTCTTAAAAGCTGCGGATCGGTATCCCTCGTGGGGAGCTGCAAGCTGATCGGCGGGATTCTTTCTTTTCTTTCTTGCTTGGCTAGCAGTTTGTCCGCCCTCAACCAGATGATATGAGCTTCCCAGTCATTTTCATATTGGGCCAGATACTTTTCAATCGTATCCATTGCTTCCTGCGCATCTCCTTGCTGCAAATAGCAAAGAGCCAGATTATACAAGCTCTCCGGGTGGTCAGAAACCGTTTCCAAAGCTGCTTGAAACGATTGTTCCGCCTCCATAAAGTGCCTCTCCTGTGCCAGGATACTTCCGATTGCATTGTAGCTGATGGCTGCCACTTTAGGAGAACAGGCGGAGCGGCTTAACAGGCGAAACTCTTTTAATGCCGCTTCCTTCTCATCAGAGAACAATAAACTATAGCCGTAATAAAGCCGACCATGCTCCCAGTCCGGATATTCCGCAAGAAGAGTGGCGAAATGCTTTTTGGCGTCTTCGAACAGGCGTAAATGATAGAACCCTTCCCCCTTCCGGAACAGATGTTGATAGGATTCCAACAAATCATCCTTTTTCTGCATTTCTGTAACCGGAGCAGGAGGAATATGACTATTTTCTTTCAGAGCTTGTGCAGAGCTTTTTATTTTCTTGATGAGATTCGACAGTTTTTCTTCGTACTGGATCCATTGATCTACGATGCGATCGCTAATTTCTCTATGTTCCCTTAGTTCCGTGGCCAGCATCAATTGTCTGTTTGTATCTGCCGTTTCCCAATCCCGTTCGATCCGATCGATCTGGTGTAACAGTGTTTGAAAATACTCTTCAAACTTCAAAAGAAGCCACCCCCCGAAAGAACGCTGAATAGTTTCATTGTCCCACTGGAAGGGTGGCTCTATTCAATTCTTTTCCGCTCGATTGTTCGACTTAGAGAATCGTTGCGTGAATCTCTTCCCCTAACATTTGTGCAATTTTGTTATTTTCACCCATCACGGCGACTTTTGGCTTGTATGTCCTCGCTTGCTCGTCGGTCATCATCGCGTAGGAAATGATGATAACGGTATCGCCTGGTTGAACCAGCCGGGCGGCCGCACCGTTCAGGCAGATCACTCCGCTGCCAGGCTCTCCCTCAATTACATAGGTTTCGAAGCGGGCGCCGTTGTTGTTATTGACGATTTGCACCTTTTCATTGGGAAGAAGATCGACTGCTTCCAAGATATTTTTATCAATCGTAATGCTGCCGACATAGTTCAAATTGGCTTCGGTAACCGTAGCCCGATGAATTTTGGACTTCATCATCGTGCGAAACATGTATTTTCCCCCTCAGACGTTTCACAGTGTAATCATCAAGTTATCAATCAATCTGGTATTTCCAAACTTTACGGCTAATGCGATCAAATAGGATTGACCCGCTTCCAGTTTCGGCTCAAACACCAGTTCAGGATATTTCAGCACTTCCACATAATCAATTCCTGCAAGCGGCGCAGTGGAAATAACCTTGACTACCCCTTCTCGAACAGCTGCCGCAGAGCGCTCTCCTTCTTCAATCAATTGTTTGGCTGTCTGCAGGCTTTGATATAATACCGTTGCTTGCTCCCTCTCTGAAGGATTCAAATAGACGTTGCGAGAGCTTTTGGCCAAACCGTCCGCTTCCCGAACAATTGGGCATGGGACAATCGTGACCGGGATGGCCAGGTCATACACCATCTGTTCAATTACAGCTACTTGCTGAGCATCCTTCTGTCCGAAAAAGGCATAATCCGGCTGTACAATTTGGAACAATTTGGTCACAACAGTAGCCACACCGTCAAAGTGGCCGGGTCTTGACTTGCCGCAAAGCGATTCGGAGACTTGGGCCACCGAAACTTTGGTCAGCATCGGTTTTGGATACATGTCTTCCACACCTGGCGTGAACAGCAGATCCACCCCTGCCTCTCTCGCCATTTGGCTGTCACGTTCTATATCACGCGGATAACGCTCAAAATCTTCATTCGGTCCAAACTGCAAGGGATTGACGAAAATGCTCATCACGACGATGTCCGTTTTTTCCTTCGCTTTCGCCACAAGACTCATGTGTCCTTCATGCAGATATCCCATGGTTGGAACGAATCCGACTGATTTGTTACCCTGCCGCATTTCTTTTAGTAATGCACGTAATTCGGCGATGGTTGAAACCTGGATCATTGCTTTACCCCTTCACCATATAGTTGCGCAATGGTTTCTTCAGATGCCGTAAATGTATGTTCACGCGCCGGAAAACTTCTTGTTTTTACTTCCGATACATAGTTGGAAACCGCCTGAAAGATGATTTCCCCTACATTAGCGTATTGTTTCACGAATTTGGGCTTCAAATTGGAAGCATAGGCAAGTATATCGTGGAAGACAAGTACTTGTCCATCACAACCCACTCCCGCACCGATGCCAATTGTTGGTATGCTGATGCTTTCTGACACCTTGTCCGCCACTTCAGCCGGAACACATTCCAGAACGACGGCAAACGCATTCGCTTCTTCCAAGGCTTTGGCTTCTTCAATGAGCCGGCGTGCCGCTTCGATATCCTTGCCTTGGACCTTGTAACCGCCCATTTGATGCACGGCTTGCGGAGTTAAGCCGATATGCCCCATTACCGGAATTCCTGCTTGGGTCATCCGTTTGACAAGCGGAACCACTTCGAGTCCACCCTCGATTTTTACCGCCTTGGCCAAGCCTTCCTGCATGAGCCGTCCGGCGTTTTTAATCGCTTCTTCAATGGTGCCGTGATAGCTTAAAAACGGCATATCCGCCACCACGAACGCTCGCTTGGCACCTCTGGTCACTGCCTTGGTATGATGCAGCATGTCTTCCATCGTGACTGGAATGGTGGAATCATAACCCAGCACCACCATACCGAGCGAGTCGCCGACCAGAATGACATCGACTCCCGCTTCGTCCACAATTTTCGCCGACGGATAATCATATGCCGTTACCATGGCGATTGGACGTTTTTCCTCTTTTGCTTTGCGAAGATCCGATGTTGTTACAGGAGCACTTTTCGTAAACATTGCTTCCCCCACCTCGTCTTGCTTCTTCGCCTGCAACCAAAAGAATTCGATCCAAATGCAAAAAACCTTCTTTGCCCAATAGGAAAGAAGGTCGTCCTTGTTTTGGTGACGATTACATCGGATTTCCTTCTGTCTCGGTCCTGATAGGCTCAGAGCAGAATCAGATTTAAAAATTCCCGTTACAGTTGTAGAGATCGCATCATCCCTACAGGTAGAGTGCCATTCGCGTTTATGGCGATACAGCCTCATACAAAGAGTATAGCAAACGATTTACACTTTTGCACCATATTCCACATCGACCGAATACACTTTGTGCTGGTTTCCCTGTTGGTCTTCCACGAGCAGTACGCCTTCCGGATCCAGACCAATTGCGGTTCCGTACAAGGTAGATTGATTCGTTCGGACCTGCACCTTCTTGCCAATGGTGTAGGCGTTCGCTTCCCAGGCAGCACGAATTGGGGCGAAGCCATGCTCCAGATACGCATCGTATACTCGTTCAAAGATGCGGCAAAACTCTTGGATGAAGCTTGCCCGTTTTATTGGCCGCCCGCCAGCTATCTGCAAGGATGTGGCAATATCACGCAGTTCCACAGGAAAATCGCTTTCCGATAAATTGACGTTAATTCCGATCCCGACAATCAAATAATTGATTTGATCCGACTCGGCATTCAGTTCAGTCAGAATCCCGCATACTTTTTTGTCATTGATAAAAATATCGTTAGGCCATTTGATGAGAGCCTCTGCCCCCACAAACTCCCGAATCGTTTTCGTCATGGCAACAGCGGTTAACAGTGTAATTTGCGGTGATTTGGGCAGAGGGATTTGCGGTCTCAGAATTAGACTCATCCAGATGCCTGAACCCTTCGGTGAATGCCATGGTCTGCCCATTCTGCCTTTGCCGCTGCTTTGCTGTTCGGCCAAAATGATCGTCCCTTCTGCAGCGCCTTTGGCTGCCGCTTCATGGGCCAAAAACTGAGTGGATAAGACCGTGTCATATGTGATCACTTGCCGGCCAATTCGCTTGGTATCCAGACCAACCATGATTTCTTCACTAAGAATGCTATCGGGTGACTTCACCAGTCGATACCCCGATTTGCGCACCGCTTCAATCTCATATCCTTCCTGCCGCAATTCTTCAATATGTTTCCAGACTGCGGTTCGCGAACAACCACAGGTCTGACTCAGCTCTTCTCCTGAGATGAATTGATTGGGACGGTCATGAAACGCCTTTAGAATCTCTTGTTTGATCTTCATTCTGTTCTACCTCTTTTCTTGCGACCGCGATCAATGCTTCTTTTGTATTGGGCAGGCCGTAAAGCGCTACTTGTTTCAGTAAAGAGCGGAGCGTCAACCCGATCCACTCTCCCGCTTTCCTGTTCAAAGCTTGCTGCAACTCAAGCCCGCTGATCGCCAGTTCATTCAGGGAACGGATCGGCATTCGCTGGTACGCTTCAATCAGATCCTGGGAAGATTTGCGGTCACGGTTCTTCCACCAATAAGCCTGCAAAATATTATCCAACTGCATGCACGGTTCCCATCCATACTCTACCAGGAATGGGCCCCAGCTTATCTCTTGCGGCTGGTCCAATCGGGGATTTATTTGGCGCAGGAAGCGAACGAACTGTTCAATGGTTTGGCGCTCTTTCTTGGACATGCGCAATTGGATGCAAATTTGATTTACCTCATCCTCATCAGCATGCCCGGCGTAGAGAATAAATGCCCATTTTTGTGATAATGAACCCAAGTGGGTTAACCGCCATGCATGCGGCTGAATGGTATGAAACAAATCAGCCAGACGCGGAAATACTTGTAGTAAGGAGGTCTCTGCTATAATGGAGCAGCCGTGTTCAGGATGATCGCTGTCGATTAGTTTGTACAATTCATCGCGAATCCGCTCTATGGCGATATGAGCCAGATATGGGGCCGTTTCCTTCATGGCCAGCTTCGTCTTCTCTTCAATGGCAAATCCTAGCTGTGCAGCAAATCGGGATGCACGGAGCAAACGAAGGGCATCTTCTTGAAAACGGGTATAAGGATTACCGACGGCACGGATGATCCCGTTCTCTAAATCAACTTTCCCTTGAAACGGGTCCTTCAGGTTACCGCGGCGATCCATTGCCATGGCATTTATGGTAAAGTCGCGACGTGCCAGATCTTCCTCCAAATCCTGGACGAAAATAACCTCGTCCGGCCTTCTGAAGTCCGTGTACTTGCCTTCCGTGCGGTATGTCGTCACCTCAAAGATGTATCCGCCCATCTTCACCGATACCGTTCCATGTTTTAAGCCGGTCGGAATATGATCGGGGAAAATGTTGCTCACTTCGCCAGGATGGGCATTCGTACATATATCTATATCATGTACGGGGCGATTCAATATCCAGTCTCGGACACAACCGCCGACGAAATACGCCTCAAATCCATTCGCTTCCAATTGCTCAATAATGGAAATCGCCAGTTGTTTCAACACAGCTATTCCTCCTCTATCTGATCCCCGGCACGCCCGTACTTGCGAAAGGAGGCAGTAACAACATGAGAACATTATACGGTTTCTTCATTTTTATCTCCAAACTTCTGCAAATGACCCGATTTAAACTTTAGCTGAAACAGGCCCTGCAGATTTCTCTTCACAAGGCCCCAACAGCTTTTGATACAGACGTTCATATTGGGATGCGATTGTATCGTGGCAGAACGTATTGCAGGAGCGTTGGACAGAGACTCGTGAAAATTCCTTGTACAACGTTTTATTTTGAAGCAATACCAGCGTTTGTTCCGCCATCTTGTTCACGTCACCGATATCGCACAAAAATCCGGTTTGCCCGTCAACCACGACCTCTGGAATTCCACCTGTCCGTGTTGCGACAACGGGAACGCCGCAAGCCATCGCTTCAAGCGCAACCAGGCCGAAGCTTTCCTTTTCCGACGGCAAGAGCATGACATCTGCCAGTGAAATCACTTCCGCTACATCTTCCTGTTTTCCCAGAAAAATAACATCCTGGCCAAGTCCTCGCTCACATATCATTTTTCGAATCGTCGACAATTCCGGCCCTTCTCCGATAAACAACAATTTCGCCGGAAGCTGCTCGTGCACCTTGTGGAATACTTCCACCACATCGGCAACCCGCTTGACCGGACGGAAATTGGAGATGTGCATCAAGATTTTTTCCCCGTTCGGTGCAAACATTTTCTTGATTTCGCTTACTTCCCGACGATAGTAACGCCGTTTGTCCACGAAGTTGTAAACCAATTCAATCTCTTTATTCACCTGTAACAGCTCTACTGTCTCTCTGATCAAGTCTCGGGAGACAGCCGTTACCATGTCACTTTGCTCGATCCCGAAACGAATCATGTCTCTCAGGCTGGGATCATACCCAAGAACCGTAATATCTGTCCCATGCAAAGTGGTGACGATTTTCAATTTTTCTCCGACCATCTGTTTGGCAAGATAGGCGCAAAGCGCATGGGGTACCGCATAGTGCACATGCAAGAGATCAAGCTGTTCGTTGATCGCCACCTGTGCCATGCGATTTGCCAATGTCAGATCATAGGGAGGGTATTTGAACACGTCGTACTGATTTACTTCTACTTCGTGATAAAAAATATTGGGATGAAACTGACCCAGGCGGAAAGGCATGCCCGAGGTGATAAAATGAACGTTATGCCCCCTCTCGGCCAGCAATTTGCCAAGCTCTGTCGCCACGACACCCGAGCCGCCCAAAGCCGGATAACACGTAATTCCAATGTTCATGCACAAGCTCTCCTTTACGCTCTCTTTTCTCTCTATGCGAGGAATTCCCAAACGGGTGGAGTTGAACTCACAAACCCTTCCGCGTACGTAGTTCCAGCTTGTTGTCCAAACAGTCGTTCTCTGTATTCCACCAATTCAATATAACCATTGTTCAGAGGCGTGGTAACACTTCCCTCTTCCCGTTCAAACTGGCTTCTGTAGCAAGAAAGCACCGCTTTTTTCTCTATGTATATGTCGCTTATGTCAACCACAAAGCTTGGTGTTGTCGTGGTGTTGATAAAATAATAATAAAGCTTGCCTGGGCGGTAGGCAGGTAAAGCTTCATTGCCTTGATACTTGTATATCCCGGCGTTGAAGACAGCTTCTTTCACGATGCGGCTTACGCTCTCATGATCGGGATGGCGGTCCACTTGGTAGGGAGCCAGCACAATGCCAGGACGGGTCTGGCGAATCAGATCGACTACTTTGCGAATCGCCTGCTCCCTCACCGCTTCCAATCCCCGATCAGGAAAGTCAAACTGAAAACGTGCCGTCAAGCCCATGAGCCTGGTAGCGGCAGCAGCTTCCGCTTGTCTTCGCTCTACCGTCCCGTTGGAAGACAATTCCGCATACGTCAAATCAAGGATACCCACCCGCTTTCCGCTTTTCGCCGCTTTGATCAGCGCGCCGGCCGCTCCGATCTCCACGTCATCGGGATGGGCCCCAATTGCCAATATATCTAACGAATTCATTCCTCATTACCTCTCATGTACTACTTCACGCCAGTCCAAATCTCCTTGCGCCAGTGCTTTCAGCAGCACCTCCGCCGTTCCCAGGTTGGTGGCAAACGGTATCTTGTGTACATCACACAAGCGCAACAGGGCAATAATATCCGGCTCATGTGGTTGTGATGTGAGCGGATCACGCAAAAAAATAATCAAATCCATATCATTTTGTGCAATCATCGCGCCGATTTGCTGGTCTCCGCCAAGCGGCCCGGACAAAAAGCGGGTGATGGAAAGAGAAGTGTTCTCCATGATGCGAGTCCCCGTCGTTCCTGTTGCATACAGTTCATGCTTCGCTAATATCTTTTCATAAGCTACAGCAAGCTGGACCATTTCTTCTTTTTTTCGGTCATGGGCAATCAGGGCTATTTTCATTGTTCATTTCTCCTCAAAGGGTTGCTCTTTTTCGCTTATTTACCTGTTAATCAAGTAAATGTTCCAAACCATAAATCAGTTGATCAAGATTCATCACCGCTTTGATGGCCATGTTCACACCTGGCATAAAAGATTCGCGACTAATGGAATCGTGGCGGATCGAAAGCGTTTGACCCGTTGCTCCAAACAAGACTTCCTGATGAGCTACCAATCCCGGCAGACGAACACTGTGAATGCGGAAGCCGTCGTAGTTGGCTCCTCTTGCTCCGGCAATGCTCTCTTCCTCTTCCTGATGACCTTGCTGCATCTTGCTTCGTGCTTGGGTGATTAACTCAGCGGTTTTGAGTGCTGTCCCGCTTGGGGCATCCAGCTTTTTATCATGATGCAGTTCAATGATTTCCACATGTGGCATGTATTTGGCCGCCATGCTGGCAAACTTCATGCAGAGGATGGCCCCGATGGCGAAGTTTGGCGCGATGATCGCACCCAAAGCTGCTTCCTTGTAGCTTTTTTTCAGTTCATCCATTTGTTCGGTCGTTAACCCGGTTTTGCCAACTACCGGTCGTACACCATGTGCCAGCGCCAACTGCATGTGCTGCCAAATGCTTTGTGGAGTGGTGAAATCGACGAGCACATCCGGTTGATAGGTTGTGAAGGCTTCTTCCATGGATGTCATCATCGGTACACCCAATTCTTTGCCGACCACAACACGCCCGATGTCTTCTCCGTTATACTTGGAGTCGATCGCTACGACGAACTGCAATTGTTCATCCTGAAGCAGCATCTTCACTACTTCTTGGCCCATTCTTCCTCTTGCTCCGGCAACCGCTACTTTGATTTTTGCTTGTGTCATGATCTCATCTACTCCTCTATCCGTGTCCATCTGTCTTTATCTCGTGTATGAAATTTGTGCATAATTCGGTCAAACGCTTCCTGCAAATCGATGTTTAGCGAGTTGGCAAAACATAAGACAATAAAAAATACGTCGCCCAGTTCCTCGTCGATGGTTTTGACATCCTCGTCTTTTTTCTTTGGTTTTTCCCCATAAAAGTGGTTGATCTCGCGTGCCAATTCCCCTACTTCTTCCGTCATGCGCGCCATCATCGCGAGCGGTGAGAAATACCCTTCCTTAAATTGGGAGATGTATCTGTCCACTTCTTGTTGAATCTCGCGCAATGTTTTCGCTTGCTCCATGGCTGCCTCCTATCCAAACGCATAAGTCATTTTCCTACTATCGTATCGTAAACGCACGCTTTTGCCAAATGTTATCCAGTGTTAGTGTACCATAGATGGACAAGCCGAAAAACGTCGATTATAATGGCTCTGGAATATACATAACAGATAGATTTGAAGAAGTGTAAGGAGAGGGCCATTCGTGCAAATGAAGTTAAAAAGCATCCTTGCCATCATCATCGGTTCGATTATCATGGGATTTGGAATCAACCAGTTCAATATCCCCAACAGTTTGGCGGAAGGCGGAATTACCGGTATCAGCATTATTATCAAGATTTTGGTGCCGCAAGTTGATCAGGGGCTTATCTACCTTGCCTTAAATGTTCCGCTCTTCATAATCGGATGGAAAATACTTGGGCGTACCGCCTTCTTCTACACCATCATCGGAACACTCTCTTTGTCGGGAGCACTCTCCTTGTTTGCTTATTTGCTCCATCCTGCCGTAATGCAAGACCGCCTGCTTGCAACGCTTTATGCAGGGGTTACGGTAGGTACCGGGCTAGGCATTATCTTCCGCTATGGCGGAACCACCGGCGGAGTCGATATTATCGCTCGATTGTTTCAAATCAAGTTCGGAATCAGTATTGGCCGTACATTGTTCTTAAGCGATCTTTTGGTGATCGGCTCCTCGCTTGTTTATCTGAGCATTGAGAGCGCCATGTACACACTGGTCGCCGTATTTATTGCCGCGAGAGTGATTGATTTCTTCCAGGATGGCGCGTATGCGGGTAAAGCGTTGACGATTATTTCCGAACACGCTCCGGACATCGCCAATGAATTGCTGAAATTGGGGCGCGGCGTCACCTTGTTATCGGGCAAAGGAGCTTACTCCGGTTCTGATAAAGAAGTGGTATATTGTGTGGTTGGACGTAATGAAGTGGTACGGTACAAGAATATCGTTCAAGAAGTTGACCCGCATGCATTCGTGGTCGTGAATGACGTGCATGAAGTGCTCGGAGAAGGATTTACACTCGATGAGAATAAAAAACCGCTTAACAGTTAAGCGGTTTTTTCATGCTCTGCACTATACTTTTTCCAAGCAACATACGTCAAGGCCAGTGTAACGGCTAAAGCGACCGTTATGATCAACATGAATGGAGAGCCTGGGGCAATCAAAGATCCCAACACGCTCCTGTCTTCTCCAACAAATGCTTCTTGCATCACACCATGCAGTTCTCTTAGCGTATCCCGGACAAGCTGCCAATCGGGTAATTCACTCTTCACTTCTTTCGATAACTGCTCATAGCTTGCTGAGATCTTGCTCATCTCCTGCTCTTTCAACTGGACGCTCATCGCTGGACGAATGGCAAGGTAAAGCCGATAGTTCTCCTCTAACTGTGCGCGTAACGCTTGAGTGTCACGAATTACGGAAGCTTGCAGCAAATGCTGCATCTGATCGCTGTAAGAAGAGTAAAAGTTTTTCCACATGGGTTGATGATCATGACTTAACGCATCAATAGCCAAGCGGACTCGAGTCGCATGCCATAAATATATCTCATCGCTTTCTTTGGCAGATGCAAAGGTTTGTTTAGCGGCCAGTATCGATTGAGTGACAGCATTTAAGCTTTCGATGCGTATCGAGATGGGAAGCGTTTGATTGGGAAATGTGTCGGCTAAGCGGTTTAGCCGGCTGCGCGCAGTATCCATATCCCCTTTCTTGGTTGCCTCCAGAACTTCATCTGCCAATTTATCTAACAAACGCAATTGATCTTGTTTCGCCGGAACTTCGAATATCCGAAAGAAATT
The DNA here is from genome assembly GCA_041920465.1 of Paenibacillaceae bacterium. Taxonomy (GTDB): domain Bacteria; phylum Bacillota; class Bacilli; order Brevibacillales; family Brevibacillaceae; genus Brevibacillus_H. The sequence continues at coordinate 19,382 of JBHGXW010000054.1, forward strand.
ACTGATCGGCAAAGCTAACAGCAAGCCAGTCACGAGCAGGAACAGTAACATCTTCATATTTTTTTGCAAACAAAAAACCTCCTTCCCATAGTACAGACTATGGAAAGAAGGACAAGATTAGACCTATTTTCTCGCAAGTCTCATATTCAGATACCAGATCAAAGAGATGGAGATCAGGCTTAAGAGCACCGTACAAAGCCCGACAATTCCAGTATAGGGTACCAGTTCATTAGGAAGCCACGGATGAATATCCATCACGTAATCGAGAAAATCATTATTCAAGGTCCACAACGCAGCTAAGCCTACCGGCAGCCAGCTTAACCGATAGAATTTCGTGTACAGGGCAGACTCAACAGCCATGCCAGCGTGTGACACCAGCAGCATGATATCTGTCCAGCTTACATCATGGCCAAGCATCCATCCGGCCACAATTACGCTTACTGCCCAAACACCGTATTTGAAATTGGTGATACCAGCGAGAGCTTCAAGCAACGGAAATTGACGTCCGATCAAGTAGGTTAGCAATACTAGAGTAAAAAGACCGCTCCCTGTCGGACTATCCGGTACAAAGATACGAAGCGGCGGGTATGTATCAGCCAATTGATTTTCGTACCAAATAAAGCCGTAGATTGTTCCGAAAAAGTTGATTATGAGTAACAACCAGAGAAACCATCTTTTCCCTAATGATCCCCAAAACCACTCCCATATCCACTTCATGAAAATCTCTCCTAATGGATACCCTCATTAAAATTGCCACATATGTGAAATAAGGGAAAAGCTGACCGATTCGTCAGCCAGCTTTTCCATGAGCTTCGGTATCAACCTATTTTAGGCTTGCCATATACTCAGCAAGTTTCTTAATTTCTGCTTCATCTTTGATCAAACCAGCTGGCATGCCACCTGGCTTACCATTTTTGATGATTTCTGTGATTTGCTCTGCGTTGTATTTGCTGCCGATCTTTTGCAGGTTAGGTCCAAGTTGGCCTTCCATGTTGGCACCATGACAACCTTGGCAAGAAGCTTGTTTGGTCCAAATTTCATCCGGTTTGAAGTTGGGGTCGGCTGCTACCGCGCTTTGGCCCCCGCCAGCGCCGCCGCCATGGTTGCTGGCATGCTTTGCATTGTGCTCAGCCATCGCTGCCCAGGTCAGGTAAAAGATACCAACCAAAGAGAGCAGCATCAGACCTGATGCAATTGGACGGCGAAACGCACGGCGCTCCGTTCCTTTATCCAACCATGGAGCGAGCATCAAACCGCCGAAAGCAACAAACGGAATTCCAAGAGTACCCAAAAGTACCCAGTCGCCAGATGCCCAAGGGTATTTGAGAAGTTGATAAAGGAACAAGAAATACCAGTCAGGCAGTGGAACAAAGCTCGTATCGTTTGGGTTTGCCTTGCCTGTTAATTCAGGAACCTCAGACACAACGAGAACTAGAAAACCCACCAAGCATACTGCACCAACCATCCACTCTTTCAGCAAGAAGTTTGGCCAGAACGGCTCAGACTTGCCCGGGAAGTCAGAGTAAGAAGGTGCGATGTTCGGGATGCGCTTCGCGGATACCCGAGAGTCTCCGACGAAGGTGGCATCTTTATCAAATTTCGCCATATAAATTCCTCCTTAAATGTCGAAGACGGCTTATAGTGGTCCGGAAATGCCTTGTGTACGGATCATCACGAAGTGTGCTGCCAAGAGGGCAAATAAACCAGCCGGCAAGAAAAACACGTGAATCGCAAAGAAACGAGCCAGTGTTTGCGCACCTACGATGTCTCCGCCTGTTAGCAATGTTTTTGCGTATGGTCCGATTATTGGAATTGTATCGGCGATTTGCAGACCTACTTTGGTTGCAAAGTATGCCTTGTTATCCCATGGCAAGAGGTACCCGGTAAAACCGAGGCCCAGCATGAGGAAGAAAATCAGCATACCAACTACCCAGTTCAATTCGCGAGGTTTCTTGTAAGCACCTGTGAAGAACACCCGAAGCGTATGTAAGAACATCATGACAATGACAAGACTTGCGCCCCAGTGATGCATTCCGCGAACGATGGTACCAAACGCTACTTCATTTTGCAGATATTTAACAGATTCGTATGCGTTGATGATATCTGGAACATAGTACATCGTCAAAAACATTCCAGACAAAATTTGAATAACAGTAATAAAGAACGTTAATCCGCCAAAACAATAAACGAACGCCGAAAAATGGTGAGCCGGGTTCACGTGTTCTGGAACTTCGTGGTCGGCCAAGTCACGCCACATTGGGGTGATATTGAGGCGCTCGTCCACCCAATCGTACATCTTTTGTAACATCTAGCCAGCCACCCCCGGACGTGGATTTGGTTTTGTTTTTCCTAAATAAAGCTTTCCGTCTTTTACTTCTGTTTCGTACTCGTCAAGCGACTTCAACGGTGGCGTTTCGAGAATGTGCTCCCCGTTGATCGCGTAACGGCCGAAGTGACAGGGACAGAAGTACTCATTTTGATAGTCTGGGTTCCCATTCCAGCTTACCGTACAGCCTAGATGCTTACATACCGGAGAGAGAGCCAAAATTTCACCGTTCTCCGTTTTTCGAACCCATGCTGACAATGTGGATTCAGACTCGTACCATCCGTCCTTGGTATGTACCTTAAAATCCACGCGCTTTGGTTCCGGGCCGAAATCATCCACGTTTCCAACAGCTACTTTATCTCCACCACCTGACGCTTTGAGCACAGGGTCGATTGCAAATCGCAGCATAGGTGTGATTATACCCGCAGCTAGGAAACCGCCAGTTCCCATCAAAGCATAGTTTAAAAATGTACGTCTGGAAATTTCCTGTTTACCACTCATTCATTTCCCCTCCTTATCCTGTGAAATACGTAACAAGGAATAATACATACAAATTAAACACTAGGTCAAACCAATCATAGCTAACCACTTTTTAGATGTCAAGAATGTCCAATCGTACTTCAAGCAAAACGAGGGAAGTCTTACGACAGATTGTTGCCAATTTGTCAAAAATAGTATCAGTGACTAGTATTGACATTTCCTTCAATTTCTATCGAAAGAATTTACGATTCTTCAGGCTGTCTTGCGCCTTCCTTCCATAACTTCAATATTTGTTGATAGCATACATCGACTGTCACTTCAAATCGGACGGGCGAATCCAAATCTTCATCGCCTACGGTCAAGTAATGGATCCGAGCGTTCGCCTGTTCACTCTCGACCCACCAGTTGTCGCCGGAAAAACGAATGGCAAACGTAAAGGCAAATGTTTCGGGCAGCTGGCTCTCCATTCGTTCCTCTCGCTTTTGATACATGAGCGGAAACAAGAGAACCCTACCCTTCAGCTTCTGCTCGATGGCTGCGGCAAGTCCCATTAAATACTGCATCCGCTTAACCTGTTCTGCCAGCGGCAAACCAGGTTGATACAAATAAAGAGGGAGCAGTGCGGTATCGACAAATCCTCGCAACTCCTCCCAATTGTTCAAATCGTCTAATGTCCATTGCATCGGCTCTACCCTCTTCAATCTGGAATCTTAAGATTAAGTCCCCACCCGGAGCAAGTAAGCGCTGCGTTTCGGCGCCTTCAGGCCGAGTGGGTTTCCTTTACGATACCATGACTTTACAAGGCTTTCAATTATCCTGTCTCGCTCTTCTCCAGCTCGAGTATTTCCCTTAGCTCAGCCGTCAACAGATAGAATCGTTCCTTATTTCTCACAGCCAATGCTTCATCAATTTGTTCATACAGCGTCTTTTTTCTGTACTTCCTGACCTGCTCATCGATGACCATTTCTGACAACAACCCCGACACTATATTTTGGGTAAAAAAATCAGATCGTTCCATATCTATCCCTCATTTCAACAATATCGTTGATTCGATAAAACCGTTATATTGTTTTAACCAGCTTTGACAAGCATCGGTGCTAGCATACAACCAATCGCCTGAGGAAGCTTCCCCAACCTTCAGAAGCCCAAGATGGACCATCATTTTCAAAACCCGGTTGGTTATGATGCTGTGAGAGTCATCGTAGTAGAACGGTTTCACCCACATAAGCAAGCTTTTTAGTATATCTTCCTGCTCTATCCACTCTCCTTTGGACATATACGGAATTAATTGAACCAACATGGGAAGGTTGGGAATCGCTCTCTTATACAATCGAAGCCAGAAACGGATCAAGTCATGATAGAGTTGCTCCGTATAGGATGCCATAAGCCGCTCCAAGCCCCGGTCTGTAATTTCCACGTGACTAGCGGTTTCACGAATCCAGCGTTGGTAATAACAAAAATCGTACAATAGGCTGAAACGGTCAGGGTACAAATCAAAATGCAATCCATACCCAAATCGCCATTTTTGGGGTGCCAACGGTTCTTCTTGAATGGTCAGGAATTTGAACAAGGAAGTCTGAAAACGCCGATACATTCCGCCGTCTGCCGTAAGCGGTATCGGTTCTTTTTGCATGAACCGCAGAAATTGGTACATATCGTCACACATGGCTGTCCCTTCATCCCGATAAGCCAAAACAGAAACGGATGTGACCCCTCCTTTGCCGCATTGCTTTCTCCAGTTGTCCAACCATGCTTGTACATACGGTTCTCGAATGTCAACAGGAACCTGGAACTGTCCGGCAGCATTTCCTTTTGCCGGAAATATCCATCCGCGCTTCAGAGCATTCGCAATGATTTTGCGCACTTCCTCTCTGCTTTTTTTCTCTTCCAACTCTAATGCCACTCCCGCTTTTGCCATCAAATCCTCCAACGAGAACTGGCTGCGTTTGTCTAGAAACAACAGCAAGAGAAAATGGATTTCAGTCGAAGTGAGCCGGGCAACCTCCTGAAAAATTGTTTCTCTTTGTTTGACATTCATTAATAGAGTGGTAATCAATTCGTTCTTCGAGTGCGGATCACAGGAGAGGCTGTAATGTTTGGCGATTTGGTGGAGCTGTCTAATGTCAGTAAAGACCATAATCTCTGCCAAATTCATCGTGTTTCCCTTCTATCTTTTCGATTCTTGCTAACCATTCTAGCCAAGATAGAGAAAGATCAAACAAAGCGATTGTAATGTAAAACAGGAAGCTGCATAAGCAACTTCCTGTTGAAAAGAGATTTAATCTTCTTCACCTGTATCCCACTGATCCAATAAGGTCTGGTATTCCTTGGCTTCTTCATAGCGCCCCGCTTGAATCAGGAGTGCGGTCAAACGTCGGATCTGATCAAGATCAAATCCGGACAAATCTACGTACTTCTTCAGTGCCTCAATGGCTGGCTGCGTCTCTCCCTTGGACAAGAAAATGTCAGAAAGAACAGGATAAGCGGTTACGTATTCTTCATCGACCGTGAGCAGCATCTCGATGAACTTCTTCGCTTCATCCAATTCTCCCACATGAAAAGCCATCAATCCGCAACCAAACAGAATCTCCGGCGATTGATCCATGGCCAAAGCTTGTTTGTACGCTTTGTAAGCCTCCTCGAATTCTCCGCTCTGAGCCATCATTCTCCCTCTTAAAAGAAGGGTAGAAAGCGCATGCTCACCCGAATCGCCCAATAATTCCACCGTCTTTTCCAAATCCCCAAGACGCGAATACATTTCGCCAAGTGCCGTTCGGATCTCTTCATTCTCCGGGTCCATCTCCAAAGCCGTCTTTAAATATTTAGCGGAGACCTCTTCCAGGTCCTGCATCGCGTATAGGTCAGCCAGTAACAGGTAGAGCTGGATCTCATGATAGCCCTCCTCTTTGAGCTTGTACAAAAGCGTTTGCGCTTGCTCGTAATCGCCTTCTTCTAAGTAGATTTCCGCTAACAACAGTTCGCCATCCTGACGAATTTCTTCTTTCAGATCAGGTGACGCAGCCAGGATTTCCTGAATCAGTTGAGAAGCTTGGGTGAGATGGCCAAGCTGAAACCAAATTTCGGCCAAATACAGCATCACCTCAGGGATCTCTTTGCCATGCTCTTGGACTTTTTGCAAGACTTGTATGCCCAGCTCAATTTCATTGTTCTCTATTTTTTTGATTGCTTCATGAATGACTTGAATCCATCTTTTTGGCATGTCTGCACCTCTTTAGTTCAATTGACTCTCTTATCATATTAGAAAACTGGGATGGAGCCAAGCTTTTTAGGTGCCTGCAAGCCTACTGCCATCCGTTTGCGTGCTCTCGACAACCAAAAAAAGACTGTCAAATGACAGTCTTTCATCAACGACAAAGTTTACGCTCGCATCATCCAACTCATGCCGATTACTGTTATCAGAATCCCAAAAAAACTGAGGATCAGGCTGTAATTCGGGCTTGATACCGTAAGATGGCTATCGTCAACCGCGACCGGTGCAATTGATGCGACCGGAGAATTGCTGGCAGGAGATGGTTCTGAAACCACTTCAACTACTCCATCAGGCGACTCAATGGAAGATGAGACTACTTCCGCTTTGGAAGATGTCGGAATGTCCAAGCCAGCCATATCAGTTTGCTGATGAGAATTGGCAAATAAGGTAAATCCGCATAACATCAGCAGAATCACGGCTGCACTCGCTCCAATCCGACGCATACGCGCTGTCAAAGTAAATACTTTTTTGCCAATCGGAATCGCCCATTTTTCTTCAGAGAGAATACGCGCCATTACAGCGTCAACAATCGACTTGGTTGAAGCTGATTGGACAGACTGGTCTTTGTCAGCCTGAATCCACTTGCTGCTTTCTGTCCAAACCTCATAGTCAGCGCTACATGACTTACAGCCGGCCAAATGTTGGGCCACCCTCCGTCTGGTCACTTCCGGCAGCAAATTATCGGTATATTCGATTAGAAGGTCTTGGACTTCTTCACATTTCATCGCTTATTCATCCCTTCGGCTTCTTCAAGGTAAGGGTCCACGATATAGGACTCTAATTGGACTTTGATACTCTGCCGAGCCCGAAAAAGCAGAGATTTGACTGAACTGACGGTTAAATCAAGAATGGTCGCAATTTCGTTGTAATCCATCTGTTCATATTCACGCAGGATTAGAGCAGAGCGCTGCTTTTCCGGTAAATTGTTAATTGCCTGGCGTACCAAAACCTCGCGTTCCGTTTGAAGCAACTGCTGTTCCGGAAGTCTCTCAAAAGACGTAATCGGCTCTTGCAACGTGTCCTCGAGATACACGTCAGAGTTCCGACTTTTCCGCAATTCGCTTAATACCGTATTGCGAGCAATTGTATACAGCCAAGTGGAAAAAGTGGCTTCTACATCACGAAAAGAATGAATGCTTTTGTAAGCCTTATAGAAGGTTTCCTGGCAAATATCCTCTGCCATATGCTCCAGATGAGATTGGCGCAGCATATGCAGGACAAACGAAAGGATCTTCTTCTCGTACCTTCTGATCAGCTCTGCATAGCATTCAACGTTGCCTTCTTTGATTTCGCGAATTAATCGGGAATCGGTCATTCTCAGGAATACCCCCTCAGCGATTCCGATCCCCTATCGGCTCTTATTATATTAGACCGACAGAGGCGTCAAAAGTTGCGCACGAATTCCATTCTTTTTCTTTCTGCATTTTTTGACAGAATCCTTTACGAAAAAACCCCCAATAATGGGGTTAAATGACATAGTTATAAGGTTTTAAATCTTGCAAACACTGTCCGAACCCGTTGTGATGGACATGTTTCCCGAAAACATATTGCCACTTGCCCTTCGACATGACATATGCTGGAAGACAAATTTCGCTAATTTTGAGGATAGTGGATCGATCAAAATTTGTCAACCATTCGGATTTGGCGATCAACAAAAGATCCGCATCTGCCCCTGGGGCAAGACAGCCCTTGCGCGGATAGATGCCTGCCGCTTTGGCAATATTGGTTGATGCGAGGCGAACAAGCATACAGAGCAATTCTTCCGCCATCCACTCATTGGTGTTGATCGGCTCGTGCCAATCTTCTAGAGAAGCAAAGATTGGGTAATGAGTGAACCAGTTTCGTTTGCAGAAAGACAGTTGCTCGTTTATTTCCTTTCCTCTCAACTGGTGAAGCTGATAGTACTCATTTTCACTTATCTTTTGTTTTCCTCTGCCTTGAACGATTGTTCGAAGATTGCCATATCGACAGGTATTTGTCCAATCCTTCATGAGTTGATCATGTTCCGCTTGTGATAAACTGCCTTCTCGCAGTATGTCAAGGGCAAGTGCGAAATGACTGTATGAGAGAATGGGGTAGAGTCTGTCCCAATCAATCAAATCCAACTGGTGAGGAGAATGAATGGCCAGTTCCAAAAAACGATGGCCAGCATTGCGAAGTGTCCGCACATGAGGATAAGTAAACAGCTCTGCAGTCAAACCGATGCGGGTGGCATAATCGATGGCACTTTCTTCATAAGCAGTCAGCAGATAATCAATCCGCTCCATTCCTTGCCATGTATCTAAGGCAATCACATCGAAAAGACTGGTTACTCCTTTTTCCAAAAGCAGACGGGTTTGCTGATATAACGGCACTGAAGCATGAGCACTTCTACTCTTTTGACTTTGATACGAAAGAAAGCCGGGTAATATGTAAAAACTGTTGACGTCAATAATATGGCGGGGCTGGTTGTCATTCTTTATCGATTTTTTAAATATCTGACAGTCGGGAGCTACACGGCTGATTTGACCATTTTCAATCCAAATGTCAGCTTGCTTTACCCCATACCCATTTACAATTGTTCCGCCGCGAAGAATCGTTGTCTCACCCATCTTCATGCGCTCCTCTCGTCTGATCCCAGTATGGATAACTTGCATTAGTACGAGAATATGAAGAAGCAAGAAAAAAATTCCAGCAGCTTGTCTGACAGCCCATCCGGCTGCGCCAGTCAGGGGCTCCAATCGATTGCAGCCTTAACCGCAAAAATGGGCAAAAAAAATACCGCCGTGGCTTACAATGTAAGCGCATTCAAAACGGCGGTAGCACAGATCGTGCTAATATTTATTGGATAGGAGTGGAGAGAAACCATACTGTATTTTTAATTATATTCAAATGTAAGCGCTTGTCAAATTGTATTTTCTAATTTTATTTAAAAATTGCCTTTGTTATGGAAAAAGGCACCGGAACTTCAACCGTTCAGGTGCCTGAAAGCGGCACTTTATGAAGAATGAATAGTTGTCGTAATCTCTTTTAGCAGTTCCGCAAAACCCGGGAATGAAACCTGAATCGCTTCCGCATTGGCGATCGTCGTCTCCCCTTTGGCAGCAAGTCCGGCAATGGCCATGGCCATCCCAATCCTGTGATCGCCCATGCTGTCGATGGAAGCTCCCGTCAGCTTCGTTTCTCCTTTGATAATCATTCCGTCGTCAGTTGGCGTCACCTCAGCACCAAACTTCGCCAGTTGGCTCGCTACCGTATCGATCCGGTTGGTCTCTTTTACTTTCAATTCTTCTGCGTCACGGATAACAGTCTTCCCTTTGGCCTGTGTCGCGATTACAGCGATTACCGGAATCTCGTCAATCAGGCGCGGAATTAGTTCACCGTCAATGGTGATGCCCGATAACTGGGAATGGTAGACATAGAGATCTGCCACCGGTTCTTCGTTCACGATGCGTTCATTGGCGATCTCGATGCGCCCGCCCATTGCGCGTACCACATCGATGATTCCGGTCCTGGACGGATTTAACCCTACGTTTTCGATGATAAGCGAACTATCTGGGAGCATCATGACGGCAGCAATCAAAAAGGCTGCGGAAGAAATGTCCCCCGGCACCTCAATATCGCGTGCCCGGAGTGTTTGCCCGCCTTCAACCGAAACCTGCAAGCCTTCCTGTTTCACTTCAACACCAAAAGCCCGCAGCATACGTTCGGTGTGATCCCGTGAAAGCATCGGCTCCTCGACGATTGTTCTTCCCTCTGCCTGCAATCCGGCTAACAAAATGGCTGATTTCACCTGTGCGCTGGCGACCGGCGATTGATAACGAATTCCTGCAAGCTTCGTTCCGCGAATGGCAAGCGGAGTAAACTCGCCGTTCTTCCTGCCGTCAATCTTTGCTCCCATTTCCCGAAGCGGATTTACCACGCGGCGCATCGGACGCTTGGCGATAGAATCATCCCCGATTAATACAGAATGGAATGGTTGAGTGGCCAGGACGCCGGAAATTAGCCGGATGGTCGTCCCGGAGTTACCCACATCGAGAAAGTCTTTTGGTTCCGTTAAGCCAAACCAGCCTTTTCCGTATACCGTCACCTGATCTCCCGCCTGTTCGATCTCTACACCAAGGCGGCGAAAACAACTGATCGTGCTGAGGCAGTCGGCTCCCGGCAAAAATCCGCTAATCCGGGTAACCCCTTCCGCTAATGACCCAAGCATCACCGCACGATGGGATATGGATTTATCTCCTGGTACTTTTACTTTTCCTTCAATTTTACGGGCTTGTTCAACTCGCAGCACAGTATCTTCTCCCCTCTATCCAATTAATCTCTGCGATACACGTTATAATCAAAATAGCGCAGCAGTTCTTCGCCTTTCTCCAGGTCAGCTTCACTTCTGAAGGTAATTCGCAGCACCCCGAAAATGTCTTCACGCGTCTCCATAATGCTGATGTTCGTGATACTGATTTCTTTGGCACCCAGCAGGGTAGTAATTCGGCCAATTTCGCCCGGATGGTCAGGGATGTCAATATATAAATCATATAGTGACGGAAGGGCTCCTTTGCTCCTTTCCGGCAGGCTTTCGCGGAACTCACGGGCGGATTTGAAAAACTCTTCGATCCGATCCCTGTCTCCCGCTTCCACCAAGCTCATGATCTCGTCTAATCCCTGCTGCCAGTCTTTGGCGATTCGCAAAAGAAAATCGCGGTTATTCAGAAGGACATCGCGCCACATACGCGGGTTGCTCGAAGCTATGCGGGTTATGTCGCGAAAACCCCCTGCCGCCAGGCGGTGATGCCATTCGTTTTCGTTGTTGTATCCCGCTACCTGATTAACTAAAACGGCTGCCAAAATGTGCGGAAAATGACTGACCGCCCCAACCACCCGGTCATGTTCGGCCGGGTCCATCACAACAATTTTGGCCCGTGTGTAAGACAATATGTCCTTGAGACGATCCACCTGCCAAGAAGCAGCATTCTCGCTTGGCGTAAGGACGTAATAAGCATTTTCAAACAAACGCTCACTTGCTGCTTCCACTCCGGATTTATGCGAACCTGCCATCGGGTGACCCCCGATAAATGTGACTCCTTTGGCAGAGAGCTTTTCTGCGTGCTGCATGATTTGGTTCTTCGTGCTTCCTACGTCGGTAACAATGGCACCCGGTTTCAAGCTGAGATCAGCCAGCTGCTGCAACAGTTCGTTAATCTGTTCAACCGGAGTTGCGATAATGATTACGTCAGCATCCTGAACAACTGTTTTCAACTTGGTGCTTCCGGCATGCAGTACGCCATTGTTCAACGCCTTGTCCACATAATCTTCCCGCACATCATATCCAATCAGACGATGCTCAGGATTTTTTCTTAGCGCGAGCGCAATCGAACCGCCAATCAAGCCAACCCCTAGTACAGCAATGGTTGTTTTCACTCCACATCCCTCTTTCTGTGTAACGGGCCTTTCTGTATTGGATGCACAAAGATGCCGGCATCATACCGACATCCTGCGCATTCCTATTACTTCTGCGGCGAGCCTGCCAAAATCGCTTCAACAGCCGCCAATAGCTTTTCATTTTGTTCCGGTGTGCCAACCGTAATCCGCTGATAGCCAGGGAAGCCGAGAGCGTTGCCGGAACGAACAATCAACCCTTGCTCCAGCAGCTTGCGGAACACGGCATCCGAATCTTGTTTCAGGTTAACCAAGACGAAATTGGCCTGTGACGGATAGTAATCCAAGCCCAATTGGTCAAAACGGTCTGTCAACTGTTTCATTCCTTGGCGGTTGCGTTCTCTGCATGCCTGAACAAACTCCGTATCTTTCAGCGACGCACGTGCTGCTGCCTGGGCCAATGTACTGGTGTTAAATGGTTCACGGACCCGGTTTAAATTGGTGATAATCTCTGCCGATGCCACACCATATCCAATCCTGAGCGCCGCCAAACCGTATATTTTAGAGAATGTCCGCAGAATAATCAGATTCGGATGGGAAGCCAGAAGCGGAATTGTCTGCGGATACTCCGGATCAACCACATACTCATAATACGCTTCGTCCAGTACGACCAGCACATCGGTTGGAATCTTGGCCAGAAAATTGGACAGTTGAGCTGCCGTTACGATTGTTCCTGAAGGATTGTTCGGATTGCACACCCAAACAACTCGTGTATCTTTGGTTACCGCTTGAGCCATCGCTTCCAAGTCGTGAACGCCGTCTTTCAGCGGAACTTCAATCAATTCGGCTCCTTCAATGGTGGCGTTGGAGCGATACTGAGGGAATGTAGGAGTTGCCATCACTGTGTTGGTACCTGCTTCCAAATAGGCACGAGTTATCATTTGGACAACTTCATCCGACCCGTTGCCAAAAATAAGCTGCTCAGGCTTCACTTGCAGGAAGTCAGCCAACTCCCATCGAAGCAACATGCTTCCACCGTCCGGATATATTGCTAATGTATCCAATTGGCTGGTGATCGCCTCTTTTGCTTTCGGAGAACAACCGTACGGGTTTTCGTTGGATGCAAGCTTGATTACTTCCGTTAAGCCCAGTTCACGTTTAACCTCGTCAATCGGTTTGCCTGGCTGATAAACAGGTACATCTAAGATCTGCTTCTTCGGACGCATTCCATGATCACTCCAAACAGATTTTTTCCTGTTATTTTATCGCACCTGCCAAGTTTTGTACAAACGTTTTTATCTTTTCAACGCCTTCTTTTTGTCTCTTCGTATCAAGAAGCAACGGCAGGTTCTGTTCAATTTGTTGCACAATGGCACTGCCGACGATCACGCCGTCCGCATGCAAGGACATCTCTTTTACCTGCTCCGGAGTAGATATTCCGAATCCGACAGCGATGGGAACGTCCGTGTGAGAACGTACTTGCTCCAAAAACGGCAAGATGTTTGCATGGAACTGCGAACGGACTCCGGTAACGCCAAGGGAGGAGACGCAGTATAAAAATCCGCCTGCTTGAGTGCTGATTTTGGCGATGCGGGAATCAGATGTCGGCGCAACGAAAGTGATCAGATGTAACCCGTGTGAGTGGGCTATCGCCAACGCTTCCTCATTTTCTTCGTACGGCAAATCGGGAATGACCACCCCGTCGGCACCAGATTTGGCCAGTTCTGAGAAAAAGCGTTCCACACCGAATTGGAAAATGGGATTATAGTAACTGAACAGCACCAGCGGAATCGTAATGCCCGCTGTTCTTAACCGCTCTACAAATTGTAATGTTGACGAAAGTGTTACCTTGGCCCCCAGCGCTCTCCCGGAAGCACGCTGGATCGTGGGGCCGTCCGCCAAAGGATCAGAGTAGGGAACCCCCAGTTCGATACAATCGGCTCCTGCTTCCACCAAAGCGTGAACGATTCGTTCGGAAATGTCCGGGGAGGGATCTCCCGCTGTTACGAACGGGATAAATCGTTTGATGGATCGGTCGCTGAAAATTTGATCGATTCGATTTGTTTTGACGGTCATTACTTGTTCCCTCCCTGCTCACCGATATGCTGGACAAGTGTCGCCACGTCTTTATCACCGCGGCCGGATAAACAGACGACAATGATTTTGTCTCTTGGCAGGGTTGGTGCCAGTTTCGCTGCTTCCGCAAGAGCATGGGCGCTTTCCAAAGCCGGGATGATTCCTTCGGTCACCGAAAGCAATTGAACGGCATCCAAAGCTTCTTGGTCGGTAACAGACGTATAGTAGACACGCCCGGTTTCTTTCAGGTAAGCATGCTCAGGGCCAACTCCCGGGTAGTCCAAACCGGCTGAGATGGAATGTGCTTCCTGAACCTGGCCGTGTTCATCCTGCAAGAGATAGGTCATCGCCCCGTGAATCACGCCCGGCCTTCCCTTTGTCAAGGTAGCGGCATGTTTGTCGGTATGAAGCCCGTGTCCGGCTGCTTCTACGCCGCGAAGCTTCACCTGCTCATCCTGAATAAACGGATAGAACATCCCCATCGCATTGCTGCCTCCCCCGACGCAGGCAATTACTTCATCAGGCAGTCTGCCAACCTGCTTCAGGATTTGGGAGCGCGTCTCTTCCCCGATAATCTTCTGGAATTCCCGAACCATATAGGGATACGGATGCATTCCTACAACAGAGCCGATAACGTAAAAAGTATCCTCCACGTGGGAGACCCAGTAACGGATCGCCTCATTGGTCGCATCTTTCAAAGTGCGGGACCCGCTGGTTGCCGGAACCACTTCCGCACCCAACAGCTTCATCCGAAATACATTCAGCTCTTGGCGGCGGATATCTTCTTCCCCCATGAATACCTTGCAGGACAGGCCCAGTTTGGCGGCTACCGTCGCACTTGCCACCCCGTGCTGTCCGGCACCTGTTTCAGCGATGATAAACTTTTTGCCCATCCGCTTGGCCAATAGTCCCTGCCCCAATGCGTTATTCAATTTATGGGCGCCGGTGTGGTTCAAATCTTCCCGTTTCAGATAGATTTGCGCCCCTCCCAAATGAGCCGTTAATCTGTCAGCAAAATAGAGCGGCGTCGGTCTCCCGGCGTATTCACTTAACAAATAATTCAACTCAGCTCGAAATGCTGGATCCTCCTTCGCTTTGGCAAAGCCTGTTTCCAATTCGCTGATCGCGTTCATCAAGGTTTCCGGAACAAATTTGCCCCCGAACCGGCCAAAACGTCCTTTCTCATCCGGTACAACTGTTGTTTTTTCGACGATTGGTTTCATATTTCCGCACCCTCTCCATCAATTGTCTGATTTTCTCCGGATCTTTCTGGTCTTCTGTCTCCACTCCGCTGGACAGATCGATCCTCTCAGCCTGATAGACGCCGATCAATTCTCCAACATTCGCAGGATTAATTCCACCCGCTACAAAAAAGGGAGTCTCTCCCACCAACTCTTTGAGCTGCGGAATCTCGGCCCAGCTAAACCGTTCTCCCGTTCCGCCTGCTTGCGTAGGATGATAGGCATCCAACAGAAAAGCATCAACATGCGGCTGATATAGCTTGATTGACTGTTCAACCTGACTTCTCTCTTTTACCCGAATGGCTTTCCAAACCTGGCAGGAAAAGCTCTCTTTGATTTCTTGAATCAGCTCCGTACTCTCTTCTCCATGCAGTTGAATCACATCGAGAGAAGCCATCGAGATGGCCTCCCACAATTCATTAATGGTTGGATCGACAAACACTCCTACCAAAGCAGGATGCTTTTTCACTTGGATGAGCATTTTCCTTACCTGGATCGGGGTTACCTGCCGCTTGCTTGCGGCAAAGACAAATCCCGCGTAATCGACCTCCAGCTGATGCAGAAGCGATAGGGTCATGGCATCTTTAATTCCGCATATCTTCACCACGGTCATGGACGAATCACTCTTTCTCCGACCAGCTCCAGCACGGCTGATGAGATGGAACGCTGACGCATGAAATGTTCCCCAACCAACACGGCTCTCGCTCCAAGTTTCTGTAAGAATGCAATATCTTCTGAAGTAGAAATGCCGCTCTCGCTGACTACCGGAATGTCTGAAGGCACCTCTGAAATCAAGTCTGCCGTAGTATTCAGGCTGGTCGTAAATGTACGCAAATTGCGGTTATTAATCCCCAGAAGAGAGGGTTGTGCATGCTTCAATACCAATTCTAATTCTCCCCGATCATGAATCTCGGTTAACACGTCCATCCCAAGATTCTTTGCAACCTGTGAGAAGTGGCGAATCTGTTCGCCTTCCAGAATGGCCGCGATTAGTAAAATACAATCGGCTCCGGCAGCCCTCGCCTCGACAATCTGCCACTCATCTATGATAAAATCTTTGCGAAGCAGCGGCACATCCACTTCTTCGCGAACTTGTGCCAGGTATTCCAAACTCCCTTGGAAATACTGCTGATCCGTTAAGACGGAAATTGCTTCTACTTCGGCTTGCGTATAGGCTTTGGCAATGGACACCGGATCAAATTCCGGACGAATCAACCCCTTGGACGGGGAGGCTTTTTTCACTTCGGCAATCACGCTGACCGGTCTGGAACTCTTGACCAGCGCTGTACGAAACCCTTTTGGTGCAGGGACAAACCGGCACTTCTCCTCCAGCGTCTGAAGCGTTGCCGTTTTTTTGAGTTGATGAACTTCCTGTTTTTTGGTCTCAACAATCTTATGAAGCATTGTGCAATCCACCTGCCACTTCTCTGATTTGGTTCAGCTTGGAGAGAACATGGCCGGAATCAATAAAAGTGGCAGCTTGTTTAACCCCCGCTTCGATCGTGTCAGCCTGTCCGGCCAGGTAGAGAATTGCGCCAGCATTCATTAGTGTGATGTCTCTTGCCGCTCCCGGCTTGCCAGAGAACACCTCCCTGATAATTCTTGCGTTACACGCGGCGTCTCCCCCTTTTAAATCGCTCAATGGATAACGGGACAATCCGCATTGTTCCGGTGTAATTTCATAGGTAGAAATGATTCCTTCGCGAAGCTCTGCCACATGGCTGATGCCAGTAACCGTCAATTCGTCCAGTCCGTCTTCTCCAGCCACAACCAGTGCCCGCTTCACACCCAGTTCTCTTAAAGCTGTGACTACCGTTTGAATCAACGAAGAATCATATACACCGAGCAGCTGATAATCGGCCTGAGCCGGGTTGGTCAGCGGTCCGAGCAGGTTAAATACGGTTCTCACCGCCAATTCTTTTCGCGGCCCGGCGGCATGCTTCATCGCTTGATGGTACAAGGGGGCGAACAAAAAACAGAGATTGGTTTCTTCCAGGCAGCAAGCTGCACTTTCAGGAGAGAGCACGATGGGGACTCCCAAAGCCTCCAATACATCGGCGCTGCCGCTCTTGGAGGAGACTGCCCGGTTGCCGTGCTTGGCGATTTTGATTCCTGCGCTCGCGGCCACGATAGCCGCTGCTGTGGATATGTTAAACGTATCGCTTCCATCTCCGCCTGTTCCGCAGCTATCCACCAGTCCTTTGATCTGAAGGGGAAGCTTAACGGATCGCTCTCTCATCGCTTGGGCAAATCCAATGATTTCATCCACTTGCTCGCCTTTTACCCGCAAGCCGGCCAAAAACGCTCCGATTTGTGCGGGAGTAGCTTTGCCGTCCATGATTTCACCCATTGCAAGGCGGGCGGTGTCACGGTCCAGATGCTCTCGTTTCATGATCTTTTCCAACGTTATGGAAAGCATACCTTCTCCTCCTTGCCGGTAAAAATTTGTTCGGCTGTTTCCAATGCCCTGATCATGGCTGCCGCCTTGTTTACCGTCTCCTGATACTCCAGATGCGGCACGGAATCAGCTACGATACCTGCTCCTGCCTGTATATACGCTTGATTATCTTTAAACAAAAGCGTTCGAATGGTGATGCAAGTATCCAGGTTTCCGGTGAAGCTGAGGTATCCAATGGCCCCCGCATAAATATGTCTTGCATCCGGTTCCAGCTCCGCAATAATTTCCATCGCGCGAAGCTTTGGTGCTCCTGACACCGTACCGGCAGGAAAAGCGGAAAGAAGGGCATCAAATGGATGAAGCTCATCTCTTAAACGGCCGGTTACATGAGAAACCATGTGCATCACGTGGGAATAATGCTCAATCACCATTTGTTCTTCTACCTTGACCGAACCGTACTCACAAACGCGTCCCACATCATTGCGTCCCAAATCAAGCAGCATGTAATGTTCGGAACGTTCTTTCGGATCAGCCAGCAAATCCTTCGCTAGGCGATCATCTTCTTCCGGTGCAATACCCCGTTTCCGTGTTCCGGCGATGGGTCGCATTTCTACTTTTCCGTCCTCCACCCTTACCAATATCTCGGGCGAGGTTCCAACGACCGTTTCATTTTCGTATTGCAAGTAATACATATACGGGGAAGGATTTAGCGTTCGCAAGACCCGATAAACGCTAAACGGATCAATATCGGTTTCAACGGCAAACCGCTGGGAAAGGACCACTTGAAAAATATCGCCAGCTGCAATGTATTCTTTTGCCCGGGTCACCATCTGTTCAAATTCCGCTTGTTCCATGTTGGATACAACTTTTGTTCCCTGAACAGGTTTCTTGTCCGGATTTCCTACCTTTTTGTTGGATAAGGAAGCCGGCAGCTCCTCGGTCACTTGGTCAGCCAGATCACGCAATCGACGGATAATTTGGAAATATTTTTCCTCGATAGTCTGAGGTGTATCCGCCTGATCTATCGGCAGATGAATCAGAAGCTGAATCTCTTGTTTCAAATGATCAAAAACAATGCATTCATCCACGAACAAGAAACGAATATCCGGCAGATCAAGCGTTTCTTGCCGATGTTTGGGCAGCTCTTCGAAATAGTGAAGCATGTTGTAGCCTAAAAAGCCGACCGCTCCGCCGCAAAATCTGGGGAAGCCCTGCAGCTTGGGGCTTCGGTAATCAGCAATTAGTTCTTTTAGAGTAAGAACGGGATTCCCGCTGGTAGTGATTTCTTCGGGCTGATCTCGACGGATGATCTTGATCGAATCGTCTTTCGCCTCCAGTTTGAGGAAAGGCCGCAATCCGATGAAGGAATATCTGGCCCATCTGGACCCGCCTTCGACGCTTTCCAGCAAAAACGAGTCATTGGAACGAAGCTTTTGATACAGCCGGATCGGAGTCTCCTGATCAGCCAAAATGGTAAGACGAACGGGAATAAAGTTGTACTTCGAGGACAAAGTCAGAATATCTGACAAGGATGGGGAAAGCATAAAAATCACCTCTTCGCTTGATCAAGAGAGGTGCGAGGAGAAAATAAAAAAATCCAGGAAGAGTCCTGGATTTATAGACGTATCCTATAAACCTGGTCTCAGCTCTTCTCTCCTCAACCTAACTCTTCTCTTCTCGTCTCAACTAAACGGATAAACCAACTAAAAGCTACATGAAATCTTCTAACTCAAAACAAACTTCACTAAACTTGTTTACCACTTTAAATCAGGCACAGAAAAAAGTCAACTACGGTTTTACCAGATCGGGCCGCAGTTTAACCGCTTCGCGCAGGAATACATGTTGAATTTCACGCTGAGTCTTGGTTGTGTTCACATGCATCATCACCCGAATGCAGCGCGGCAGACTGCCCGGTACAGGAATTTCTCTGGCACACATTAACGGCACATATTCCCAACCGTTCAGGCTTCTTGCCCCCTTGGCTGGAAAAGCCGCATCCAAATCTTCTGTTGTCGTGATCAATACACTGGCGATTTCATCTGTCTGTACATCATTTTGTTTCACCATCTCCTGCAGCAGAATTTCCGCTGCGGAAATGATTTCTTCTGCGGAGTTGGTATCCACTGTAATGGCTCCTCTTATCCCCCGTACTCCCATTAAGCCGATCCTCCTTGTGCAGCCTGCATTACCTGAAGAATCAAATTCGGATCAATATTTTTAATAATAGCTGCCTTGCCAATCGCCTCAGGCAATACCAATACAAGAGTGCCTTCGACATTTTTCTTATCCCGTCTCATTACGGTCAAAACATCTTCGGGGTTGAACTGTTTCGGCCAATCTGTTGGCAAATGGAAAGCTTGAAGCAGCGTTCTGATCCGCTCCGCAGTTTTAGGCGGAGCAATCCCCAGTCTCTCTGCTACATCAGCCGCCAAACCCATACCAATGGCAATGGCTTCCCCATGGTTTAGTTCAGCATAGCGGCTAAGAGCTTCGAAGGCATGCCCAAACGTATGCCCAAGGTTTAGAAGAGCTCGCTTACCTTGTTCCGTTTCGTCTTGAGAGACGATTTCCGCCTTAATCTGGCATCCGCGGCAAATTGCTTCTGCCACTTTCTCGCTTTGCAGTTGGTTTAACACAGCGGCATGCTGCTTCAGCCACTCCACAAAGGCAGCATCGGCAAGCAGTCCGTGCTTTACCACTTCGGCAAAGCCGGCGGCAATTTCTCGCTTGCTTAAAGTTGCTAAAGTATCCGTATCATAAACCACCATAATCGGCTGGTGGAAAGCGCCGATTAAATTCTTCCCAAGCGGGTGGTTAATGGCCACTTTGCCGCCCACAGAACTGTCATGAGCCAAAAGCGTAGTCGGCAGTTGGACAAAGCGAATGCCGCGCATGTACGTTGCCGCTGCGAAGCCGGCCAAATCTCCGACGACACCACCGCCCAGAGCCAAAATGACCGATTTGCGGTCAAGTCCGGCTTCAATCGCCGCTGTCATTACCTGATCATAAACGGATAGTTGTTTTGCCTTTTCGCCGGCTTCCACAATATGGTGTGATACTTGATATCCGTGTGATTTCAAGTGCCCGCTTAACTGATCCAGATACAAAGGGGCAACATTGCTGTCCGTTACGATAAACAGCTTGCTCGTCTGACTCACGCCTCTGTCACCCAAAAGCTGAGCCGTCCGCTCCAGAAGCTTACTGCCAATGATAATCGGATATGAACGATTCTCTAATGCAACATGTAAAGTCTTGGTCATGGTTAAAAACTCTCCGTATACAAACGGTATTCTTCCAGGTCGGCGATCAAATCCTCCATAGAATCGGAGTGGAATTTTTCGCAAATCGCCTTGGCAATCTCCCAGGCAACTACAGCTTCCGCAACGACACACGCAGCCGGAACCGCACAGCTGTCGGAGCGTTCAATGCTTGCTTCAAACGCTTCTTTGGTATCGATGTCTACACTCATCAATGGCTTATACAGGGTCGGGATCGGCTTCATCACGCCGCGCACGATAATTGGCATCCCGTTTGTCATGCCGCCCTCCAAACCACCGGCACGATTGGTCTTGCGGATATAGCCGACCCCTTCCTTCCATTCGATCTCGTCATGAACTTTGGAACCTGGTGTACTAGCTGCCTCAAATCCGATTCCAATCTCCACGCCTTTGAACGCTTGAATACTCATTATGGCTTGTGCAAGACGTCCATCCAGTTTGCGATCCCATTGAACATGGCTGCCCAGTCCGACAGGCACTCCTTCTACAATCACTTCCACGATGCCGCCCAGCGAATCGCCATCTTCTTTTGCTTTATCAATGGCTTGCATCATCAATGGCTCGGCCTGTTTATCAACACAGCGTACAGGAGAGGCTTCTGTTCGCTCAATCAGTTCATCAATCGGCAGATCAACTCTTTCTGCCTTCACTTCCCCAATTTGCAGCACTTGACCGGCGACGCGGATACCCAATTTCTCCAGCAACTGCCGGGCAACTGCCCCTACTGCAACGCGAACGGTTGTTTCTCTTGCGCTTGATCTTTCCAGAATGTTGCGCATGTCTCGTTGATGATATTTGATCGCACCATTCAGATCAGCATGCCCAGGGCGAGGACGAGAAATTCTTCTCTTATCCGCGTTTTCTTCCACAGGCTCCACGCTCATGATTTCTCTCCAATGAGTCCAGTCCTTGTTCTCTACGACCAAGGTAATCGGGGCACCTGTTGTAAACCCATGTCTGACACCGGAAAACACATTCACCCGGTCCTTCTCGATTTGCATGCGGCGACCGCGGCCGTGCCCTTTTTGTCTGCGTTCCAATTGATGGTTGATCTGGTCCAAACGAATCTCCAAATTGCTCGGGACTCCTTCAATAATTGCGGTTAGCTGCGGACCGTGGGACTCTCCCGCTGTCAAATATCTCATCTCTATCTCTCCTCCTACCCTTTACCGCTTTTAAGCGATATAATATCACACCTGACATTGGAAGAAAATATAAAAGCTAAACAAAATGCTTCTCTCAACGGAGAAGCATCTAAAGCCTTTCATTTTTTACAGGTGATCAGCAATAAACAGCTTGTTTGAATGGACGTTACGCCGGTAATTCTCCACCGAAACCAAGTCGTCAAGCTGAGTCTTGTCTGCGCCCAGTATTTGGCCGCACTCTTGCAAGGTAATCAATCCCCGACGATACGCTTCAATTACTTTTCGCTTATCCATGTACATCCTCCCAAGAATGGTAGTAATCTTATTTTTGGAAAATTCAAGGAAGGATATACACGCGCATTTCATGCTTTTACTTTATTTTGCGGTAAAAGAACGTATCTTCTGATTCAAACTGATACTGCTGCGGCTGGAAAATCTGTTCCGTGCTGCCCACAAACAAAACGCCTCCCGGACGAAGGGCACGGCTGAATTTATGATACAGCTCATGCTTGGCTTCTTCGGTAAAATATATCATGACGTTGCGGCAGATGATCAGATCAAAGCCGGAGTCAAACGGGTCTGCCAGCAGATTGTGCTGTTTGAATGTGACCATCCGCTTAATTTCAGGAGAAATTTGATAAGTGATTCCGTCTTTTTGAAAGTATCTCGCCAACAAATCTTTAGGGCAATCCTGCAAGGAACGGTCAGAGTAAACCCCTTGCTTGGCCTTGGCAATCGCTCCTTCGTCGATATCGGTAGCCAAAATGGCAGCTTCTCTTTGAAATTGCTTGGCGAGGAGAACAAGCGCCAGAGTATATGGCTCTTCGCCTGTCGAACAGGCTGCACTCCAAAGTTTTAATTTTTTCGACTCTTGATAGAGGCGCGGCAGAATTTTATTCTGCAATACTTCCCAACGGCTCGGATTGCGGTAAAATTCCGACACATTGATCGTCATGCGATCGAGAAATTCATAAAGCAATTCCTGATCTTTTGACAATGCTTCAAAATAGGTGGCAAAGTTATTGTATCCCCGTTTGAGCCGCAATGAAGTAAGGCGGCGCTTCATTTGGGCTTCTTTATACAAAGCAAGATCAATCCCTGTTTTTCGTTTAATATTGGCAATGAACTGTAGAAAATCTTGATCTTCCATGACCTGCTGTTCCTCCTTCACATGCTGTTGATTGCGATTCGCTCTTAACAGCGCAAATTCCTGCTTGCTCAATGAAATTGTAATAAGAAATCGACCTGTAGAGGTCGACTGGTCTCGAATCATATCCATCTTTGAGTAATCGACTCCACTTACAGCAAGTCACAGGATAATAGCCATTGTTGGTTTTAGGATTACAAATTTGAAAATCACCTTTCAAATCCATTTTTGCCTTAACTTTACCATTCCAAGTTTCTGTAAAACCATTTATCCCGTTTACTCGTATCAAACAAAGACTCCTGCCGTTTGCATGAACCGTATCGAGAAATGCTTCCTCTCCCTCTACGTGATTCTCAAGAAAGTTCAATAATTGACGATTGCGAAGTGTACGAACATATCGACGACTTTGAGTCCGAAAATCCTCGACATGGTTAGGGTATTGAAACATCTTGGGGGGATTTCCACTGATCTCCCATACATCCCCAACTGCAACCGGAGCACCTTTTCCTGGTAACGTTAACTCTCCACTATTCCAAAACCGTCTTCCGGTCTCTACAGAGGGCATTGGCCGTATCCATTTTCCATCCTCTGTCAAACCTGCGATACAATAACCGGCATAAGTATTCGTCACAGCTAGGATTGTTACCAAGATAGACATTCCGGCTCCCCCTCTTATTATCTATAAGTGAAAGATCGTTATGTTTGAATCAAATTCACGCAGATACTCTGCTAGAAGCCTTCTATGACAATGATGTGGCTTGTCCTCACTACACAAAAAGCAAGGTACACCATCACCAATAATACTTTGCATTTGACTTTGTATTTTCCGTCTTTCAAGGAGGTTCATGTATTGTTTTTCATACTCTGACCAGGACATTTGTTTTTTCTTATAGGCCTCTAGAATATCTGCAGTCGGTGCTAGATTCGTGTCATGTACATACTCAATTCCTACAAGTTCCATGATGAAAGCCAGATCGTCTTTCTTAGCAAATCCAGATAGCTGTGACGTGTTATTGAGTCTAGTATCAACCAACCTTGTCACTTTACCTTGCTGCAAAAGGGAAACAAATTTTCTTAATGATTTCTTAGAGAACCCAATTGTACAAATGTCCTTCACATTCTTCCTCCTAAAACATTGATATCTGTTCTGATGTTACTGGGTTTAGTTCTTTAGCAGTAACTCCATAAGGTTCGAAGAATTCGCCTACAAGTCTACGATGACAATAACGGTGGTCCTCACAGAAACATACGAGAACAACGTCTTTCCCTTCAAGAAGTTTTTTATAGACGGCTCGTAAGCCTTCCAGTTTTTCCTCAGTTTTCAGTTCTTTAAGAAAACAAGGCTCGTACAGATTCCACCATTTTTCAGGAGGGAGATTTCTCCATCTAGATACATAAGTACGAAATAGTTCAGGGGAAGGAGAAAGAGAACGAACCACTTTTGCCCCAGTAAGATCATACCCGCCCCTCGTGATTTGCCAAATCTCTGCATTAGGAATACGAAAGCGTCGAAGTCCTTCTGGATTAGAGGTATACAATTTTCCTGTTGGTTTCAACGGTGTTCTCTCCATGCTTTTACCTCCTTTACCATTAATTTTATCAAAGGAATGAAAGAAATGCTAACTCATAAACATAATCGACTCAGCACGCTCAACGATCCGAACGATCGTTTTGGGACGAATGGATTCCTGTTCCTTTTTCCCTTGACACATGATTTTCATACTTCCGTTGCTCATGATTGACGAGATACGACCAGTTTCCAAGATTCCTGCCATTTCAGCTTGTACGATGAATTGGGAGGGATGAGGCAAATTGTCCTCAGGATTTAGCTAGTCTTCCATAATATTTCACAATATGGCGACCGAACCAGCAGGTAAGAAAAAAAGAAAACGCCCCGTCACCAAATAACGGAAGCGTTTTTTTGCAGTGTTCTCCCTTAAGGAGCATTTTCCCGTTTTTCAACAAATTAAATCCAGCATTGGATAGTTTTATCAAAAGAAAGGATTTCGTCTTTGTTGAACCAGAGGTTGATTTCACGTTCAGCGCTTTCAGGGGAGTCGGAGCCGTGGATGATGTTCATGCCTACGGAAACCGCGAAATCTCCGCGGATTGTGCCAGGAGCAGCATCCGCCGGATTGGTTTTGCCCATCATGTTGCGTGCAGTGCTGATCACGTTGTTGCCTTGCCATACCATAGCGAATACAGGACCGGAAGTGATGAAGTCTACCAATTCGCCAAAGAAAGGACGCTCTTTGTGTTCTGCATAATGTTGTTCTGCCAATTCACGGCTTACGTTCATCAATTTTGCGCCAACGAGGGCAAATCCTTTGCGCTCGAAACGAGCAACGATTTCCCCGATGAGATTGCGTTGTACGCCGTCAGGCTTGACCATGATAAAGGTTTTTTCCATTGTTGCCTCCATATGCCACTATGTATTTAGTATTTTTACCAACGAAATTTTATCAAAAGTAAGCGTTTCAATCAACCTTATGTAAATAAAAAATGGTTAAAAGTTACGATTGCCTATAAACTCTGCAATATCCAGGAGCGACTTCTTGGTCGAATTGTTCTCCAGATCAGCCAACGCTTCCTTCGCTTTTCTCAGGTAACGTTCCGCCAAATTGCGGGCAAAATCGATACCTTTGCCTTCGCGGATCAATTGAATCGCTTCGTCTATATGCTCTTGTACCGTCCCATGACGAATCCACTCCTGGAACAATTTCTTGTGTTCTCCTGTGGTCGAGCTGTACAACGCGGGAAGAGTGATATTTCCTTGACGCAGGTCGCTTCCCGCCGGCTTGCCAAGCTGTTTCTCCGTTCCGACGAAATCCAGGATGTCATCGGTAATCTGGAACGCCATCCCGACGTTATAGCCGTAGCGGAACATCCGTCCTACATTCTCTGGCGTGGCATCTGCGGCTAACGCCCCCAACTGGCAGCTGATGGCAATGAGCAGCGCTGTCTTGCGTTTAATCCGCCGCAGATACTGTCTCAGTCCCTGATTCCAGTTGTTAAGGTCCTGGACCTGCTCGATTTCGCCCTTGCACATTTCAACAATGGCCTTTGCCAAAATCTGATGGATCTTCGGATTGGTCAGTTCGGTTGCAACCATCAACGCGCGAGCCAGAATATAATCACCCGTGTACATGGCTACACGGTTATCCCACTTGGCTTTCACCGTCTCTTTGCCCCGTCTTTTGTCGGCATTGTCGACCACATCGTCATG
Organism: Paenibacillaceae bacterium; assembly: GCA_041920465.1. Classification (GTDB taxonomy): domain Bacteria; phylum Bacillota; class Bacilli; order Brevibacillales; family Brevibacillaceae; genus Brevibacillus_H. The sequence continues at coordinate 45,325 of JBHGXW010000054.1, forward strand.
CACCAATGTAGCCATGTGAATTAATTCAAGCGCGACTGCAACGTTTTTCAATCTGGTAATGTCATAATTCCCCAACTTTCCTCCAAGCAAAACGAAGACGGGCCGGATCCGTTTTCCTCCCGCTTTGAGCAAATGTGTGGACGACAGGTACAAATCGCGGCACTTGGCGTCAACCGCCTTGTCCAGTTCCCGCTCGATATACTGCACATCACCTTTCAATTGGTAGTAAATATCAACAAGGTTCATTCATTTCACCTAATTCATTTCCATGATTTTGATACGGTGCGCTGCGTCCTCCCAAAGTGAAACTTTCACCGCTTTTGGAAGCAATCCCAACTCGTTTGCGCAGGCAAAGTAATACTCCAAGCCTTTTCGCTGCTCCAATCCGAAGTCATAGGTCAGCCCGCGGAAGTATTCGAACCATGATTTTGCGTCTCCGCCAAAATGGGTAAGTGTATAATCGACAACCTTTTCCAGATTGCGAAGGCTTCGTTCCTTGCTTTCCAGGAATGAGGCATGAACTTCCCGCAATAAGGACGCATGCTGTTCAATCGCTGCCTTGCGCACGGCCCATACGGCAAACGTCATCGAATTTCCGGTAAACCGATACCACTGCTCGGCTAAGTCATATATATGGTACTGTTTATGCGTCCGAAAGGCAACCAGTGCATCATCACCGATTAAGAGGGCGGCATCCGAATCTTTCAACATCTCGTCCAAAACAGGGTTGCAAGCATGATACGTAACGGATAAGTTCATGAACTTCTCGAGGATGATTTTGAGCAGATTGACAGATGTGGCAGATGTATTGGTCAGGGCAATCCGGGCTTCCTGCAGCTGTTCAAGAGGTTTCTTGCTGAACAAATAAATGGAGCGAACCTTTCCTTTCGCGCTAACCGACAAATCCGGGAGAACCAGATACTTCTCCTCGTGCTCAGCATAGCTGAATGAAGAAATTGGCCCTACATCAATCTCATCGTTGGCCATGGCCCGATTTAATTGTGCCGGCACTTGTTGCGTAAAATCAATTTTATCTTCAAAGCGTTCCTGATCAAAAAAGAAGTAGACCGGGAGTGTATTGGTATACTTGATTTGACCGATCCGTAGCATTTTTTGCATCTTCACTCACTCCCCCCAACGCTGAAAAAGCGTATGCGGAATTTCAAGGGCATCTAACGTTTTGCCCACAACGAAATTAATAAGATCATCCATTGTTTGCGGTTTATGGTAAAAACCTGGCATAGCCGGAAGAATTTTGGCACCAATCTGGGTTAAGGTCAGCATATTTTGCAAATGGATGGCGTTTAGCGGAGTCTCCCTCGGAACAATCACCAATTTGCGCCCTTCTTTCAACATGACGTCTGCCGCTCGTTCCAGCAAATTGCCGGAAGCACCGGTCGCAATTCCCGACAGAGTGCCCATCGAACAAGGAATGATTACCATGCCGTCCATCCGGGCAGAACCGCTTGCCGCAGGCGAATAAAAATCTCGCAATGTCCAGTAATGCAATCGTCCCGTGAAATCTTGCTGCAGCTTTTCCTGCAGAACTTGCTGCCGGTCATCCGTTTGCCAGTCCAATTCATCCCGAAAAACCTGCCATCCCGCTTCCGTAATGATCAGGTGAACGGTATGGCCTTCCCGCAACAGTTCCTGCACCAACCGGACGCCGTAAATAGAGCCGCTTGCCCCGGTAATACCAACCACCAGTTTTTTTATATCCATGAGATCACCAAATCAAGCATGGTAAAGACAAACATAACCACGCTCAAGATTCCGTTCATCGTGAAAAAAGCTACATCAAGCTTGGATAAGTCGGTAGGCTTGACCAAACTGTGTTCATAAACCAGAATAGCGGCAGAAATGACTACTCCAAGCAGGAACCAGCCGGACAGATGGGCGATCACGTAAAGGGAGACCAACCCCAGAACAGTTAGAACGTGACAGAAACGCGCGATCAAGAGGGCGCGCGCAATGCCAAAACGGCTCGGAACCGAATACAATCCCGCTTTCACATCAAATTCGGCATCCTGACACGCATAAATTATATCAAAGCCAGCTGTCCAAAGCACTACGGATACAAACAGGATGAGAGCGGTTGCATCTACTTGCCCTGTCGTGGCAATCCATCCGCCCAATGGCCCAAACCCGATGGCAATTCCTAAAACGAAATGGCAAGCCCACGTGAAACGCTTGGTGTAGGAATACAAGACAAGCACAAACACGGCGAGCGGCAAAAGCTTAACCGCAAGCACGTTCAATTGGAAAGCAGCAAAAAACAGCAAGGCAAATGAGACGATAATAAAAATAAGGACTTCCGAAACAGAGATGAGCCCGGCGGGAATTGCCCGAGTTGCCGTACGCGGGTTTCTGGCGTCAATAAATCGGTCTATCAAGCGGTTTAATGACATAGCCGCACTTCTCGCGCCAACCATGGCAACCGTCACCCAAAAAATTTCGCTCCAGGTTGGCCAGGTATTTTCGACTACGATGTTACCCAAGACGGCCCCCATAAAAGCGAACGGCAATGCAAAAATCGTATGTTCAAATTTGATCATTTCCAGAATTACTTTGAATTTTTGCCAAGACATATATCAGCACTTCCGTTCTTTTACGCACGTTTTTCTCGTTGGATTATTTTTTGGTTCCCATGTGCAGAGCGGCGACGCCACCCATGAACAGTTTCACCTGAACCGGATCCAAACCCGCCTTCTGGAACATGACGGCCAGTTCTTTACTGTCAGGAAAATTGGTTAACGACTGTGGCAGCCAAGCGTATTCGTCGTATTTGTTCACAACCAGCTTGGCAATCAACGGTAATATCTTGTAAAAGTATAAATAAAATAATTGGCGATAAGGCAGAAAAGGAGGCTTGGACACTTCGAGGGAGACCACTTTTCCCCCCGGTTTTACTACCCTTGTCATTTCGTTCAAAACGGTTTGGATGTCTGGAACATTTCTGAGCGCAAAGCCGATCGTTGCATAATCAAACGTATTATCCTCATAGGGGAGCTTCATGGCATCGCCGTTCACAAGCTGGACGATATCGCCTACACCTTCCTTGGCAACTTTGTAAGCGCCTACGTCAAGCATGTTTTGGCTAAAATCGAGACCGACCACTCTTCCTTCTTTTCCTACCGCATGAGCCAGCGTAATCGTCCAATCACACGTTCCGCAAGCTACATCAAGCGCCTTTTGGCCGGGTTTCACCTGCATTTGTCGCATGGTATAGTTCCGCCAAGCGATATGGCTGCCAAAGCTGATGACATTGTTCATACGGTCGTATTCGTCCGCAATACTCTCAAACACGGAGTGAACGAACTGGGCCTTCTGATTCATTTGATCTTTGTTCACGTCCCCTACATCTCCTCAACTACACGTTTTAAGCGGTTCACCCGATGCGAATAGCGAGAAGTTATCCATGTGAGAGCCGATTGTTTATCGGAAGGATAAATACTTCTTACTAGTTGCTCACAAATCCCCATCAATTCCAGCACTTTCGCTTCCACGAACTCCATGACAGTTCCCAAGGTTGATTCCGGCTTTTGCATCAAGAAGCGGGAAAAGCCGATCGGATCCTGCTTTTGCCACTTCAATTGTTCCCATTCGTCAATCATCTGCTCAATGGCAGAGGTTTCTTCGAATAGCGCGGTCCAGAACTGCAAGTCGCTCTCCGTTTTTGCGAAGTGGTCAACGAATCCTAAGTACAGCGCAGTATCGATTGTTTTCCTAAGCGCAAAGTACTTGTCCCACGACATGGCATACTCTTTTTCCGACAAATACAGCGTCATTTTGGCTTCGTTCACTTCCTGAATCGACTTTGCCAAGATTTTAACCGCTTCAATCTCACCGACTTCCGCCAGCAAATGGTAATAGTAACTGCTGTAATAATCTCCTGCCAAAACGGTTAACTGTCGGTTACGTTCAGCCACAAGGGATGGCTCATAGCTGGTCTTCACCTGCTCATGCGTATCCAAGCCCAATTGGACAAGCCCAGTCGTCGTGCACAGTACCTTGGCACGTTCTTTTTCCACTCCGTTTTCGCATAAAAATACGTACAAAAGCACAAGCCGATTTTCAGCCATCGGCGGAATATCGACATATTGCTCTACGTACGATTGGGAGATAAGCTTGATGATTCGCTCTTTCATTTCCACGAGATCATCGCTTATGACAACTTCATAATTGCTCATTAGGTTTCCTCCAGTTAGAAAACTTGGGGCTTCAATCAAAATCATCCCTCAGTATATCACATTTTTGGTACTAGGGACTAATTCTCTCTTCTATAAGTGGTTCCACTCTAACTTGAAATGTTTGTTCAACCAAGTATTGCGGATTCTCTACCTTGTCCGGAGCAGGAAGGCTGTGGATGGAGTCAGGCCGCTTCGCATCAATCGCGATCAACAGTTTTGAGGATTGATCGGAATTCTCCAGCAAGCGGATAAACAGGTGATCAATGTTTTTGGTAAAGCGAAACGTACGATAGGTAAGCGAATAAACATCCCCGTAAAAGAGAGAAAGACCGATCGTTTCCGTGGGTGAAACCGTAAAATCTACATAGACTGAACGCTCCTCCCACTTTACACGCTTAATATTATAATGAGTTGGCGTTAAAGTAAACAAATCGACAAGATTTTGTTGCGTTAAATTCACTTGACCCATTTCTTGAAAGACTGGTTGCTCTTTGGATGAATATTGGACGGCTACTGATGGAATGAGTGATAAAGCAAACGCCAAAATCGTTGACAGGCAAAACACCGCGATCAGTTGGCGGGGCATAGACATCCCTCCTCACTCCATTGTATAAGAAAAACCACCCGGCTATAACTAAACGTTACTCCGGGCGGGGCTTTTACACATAAGCAAAAAAGCAGGCTATGCCTGCCTTTCCTTTTCGATCCTGTCTTATTCTTCCGATGTGTCGATAATGCCGTGTCTCGTAAAAATCACTGCTTTGCCGCGCACCTTGATTGCTGAAGTATGCTCGGTGAATTGAGCCAGCATCACTTCATTCTTGTCCAGCTTCTCCGTATGATGAAAGCGCGTGTCCATTCCCCGTGTCAAGCCAATCACATGCACACCGTTTTCCTTTGCTCTAATCACAAAAAAGTCTTGATTGGTCCCCATATTTCCACCGTTATTGCGTTGATCCAAGGCGGTTCCTCCTCAATATTGCTTCATCTTCTTACTATCGCTCAAAACATGTCTTTTCGTCAACGAATTTAGATACAGCCGGATTTAATTTAGAAATAGCGGAATTTCGTGATTCGGCCATTCAAGAATAAGTAAGGTAGAGATAATAAATCACGCCAACTAAGACTGCAAGAGGCAGCCACCACAACAATATCAGATACTTGGATTTGTTCATCTCCGTTCACCTCATCAGATAGGGTGTACGGATCGGAAGCTTTTTATGAAAACGAGAAAGCTCCTGAAACAGGAGCATTACCGCGAGTCTTGATCCAAACGAGCTACAATCTTTTTAACGTAATTTTGTGTTTCTCGGGGCAAGTATTGAGCTTTTTGATCAAATTCCTCATCTGTATCAATATTGAGCAGGTCAATTCGCCCAGGGCCGGCATTATAAGCGGCAAGTGCCACTTTTACATTGCCGTTGTAACGGGTCAGCAGTTCACGCAAATATTTGGTCCCGCCCGCAAGATTTTGTTCTGGGTCGTAAGAATTGTAGACATGGTGGCTGCGAGCCGTAGAATCCATTAGCTGCATAAGCCCTTTTGCCCCTGCACGAGAGGTAGCATTCGGATTAAAATTAGACTCCGCGCGTACCACTTCCCGTACAAGGTCCGGGTTAACGCCATATTTTTGGGCGATCTGTCCGATTTTGGAGAGGATTTGCTGCCGACTGACAGGCAGCTGCTGATTCGATTGGTTTGAGTCAGCTTTTATGTACTCAGTACCTCGTTCGTTCCATTCTGTACGAAAGTTGGCAGACGGCGAACCGTCCAGATCAGCCAGTATTTCTTCCGCCGAAATTACCCGACGATATTTATGGACCTCCGCATCCAGCAGCTGAGCAAACGCCTCTTCGGAAGCATCAGCTAATCCCAAAGAATCTGTAGAGGTCTGACTATTCAGCATGATCAACATACGTGGATCAATTCTCATTCTTCACCAACTCTCGGCTTTTCTGCTTGTTACGAATATTATACGTCAGTTTTTTCCTCTTAGCCAAGCCATAGTTTTTTTAGAGACGGAGGAAATCTTAGCTCTCCAATGAGAAAAACGCCTCTCCTTCGAATTGGTTTTCGAATGAGAAGCGTCCATTTCATAGTAGGCATATGCCAATGATCGATGTGATCCTGCATTTCTAAAACAGATGGTCGGAATGCAGGGATTTGAACCCTGGACCTCACCCACCCCAAGGGTGCGCGCTACCGGGCTGCGCCACATCCCGACTAACCAGATACGTTATGAAGTATACTATACATGGTTCTATTTGTCAATAAGAAACCACCCGACACATCCTGTGTGGGAATTTGATGCGCCGGGCGGAGTTTATTGTTTAATCAACGATATGCACGGAAACGACTTGATGCCCACGGTTTTGCAGTTCTTGTGCAATTTGGTCGGATTGTTCCCGGTTGCCGACAAAACGGATCAACAGATACACCTTGCCATTTTGATTGTTGTGGAACTCTGCAATGCTTGTAATATTGCCGATAGTGTCGGATACAACAGCTGCAACCTCGGCCAACACACCGGAACGATCATCCAACTCCAGCGTCATGCGAACACCAGGTTGTCCGGCACCCAAAATATCGATGAAAGCATCAAAAACATCCGCCTCCGTAATAATTCCTACCAGCTTGCCGTTATCAACAACCGGCACTCCGCTGATATTATTATTGCGCATGATCAGGATTGCTTCCTCTACCAGCATATCGGGAGACACAGAAATGATTTTTTTGGACATAATGTCTTTCACTTTTACTTGTTCCAGCAAATAGGAAATCTCATGTTTGGATAAGGATGTGGCATCAGATGGACTCGCTTTGAGACAATCCCCCTCCGTAATGAAACCGACTACGACGTGGTCTGCATTTACAACCGGGAAGCGTCTGACTTTTAACTCTCTCATTTTGTTGATCGTAGTTGATAATGAGGTATCTGGCATAACGGTTTTCGGATTGGTTGTCATCCATTGGCGTACAAACATGAGCTTACCTCCCTATGTTTAAAGAACATATCAATAACCAATTTAATTGTAATACAGAAAAAATCTAAAGAAAAGTAAAACCCGTCGAACAAGTCATGACGGGTTGAAAAATTAATTTTTAATGAGGCTAAACACTTCTGCACGGGCTGCGCTGTCTTTTTCGAATATGCCGCGTACTGCGGATGTGACTGTTTTGGAACCTGGCTTTTTCACGCCTCGCATGGTCATGCACATATGTTCCGCTTCCACCACGACAACTACTCCATGCGGTTCCAGCTTCTTCATGATGGCATTGGCTACTGTTGAAGTTATCCGCTCCTGCAATTGTGGTCTGCGAGCTACTGCTTCTACCGCCCGTGCCAACTTGCTTAAACCTACAACCCTGCCGCCCTTTGGTATGTATGCCACGTGTGCTTTGCCGAAAAACGGCACCAAATGATGTTCGCACATCGAGTAGAACGGGATGTCTTTCACGAGAACCAGTTCCTCATGATCCTCGCTGAAAATGGTTTCGAAATACTCCTCTTCGTTGATCTCCATTCCTTCAAAAGCTTCCGCGTACATTTTGGCTACTCGCTTGGGCGTGTCTAATAATCCTTCGCGGTCCGGATTTTCACCGACTGCCTCCAAAATCATTCGTACCGCTTGTTTAATTTTTTCGTGATCTACATTCACTCGAATCCCTCCTCAAACCCTGCAAACGAAGAACAAGCCAATAGTAACATATTAACTGTTTATCTTGCAAAATTCTGATGTGCTGTTTTTTCATCCGCAGGTTTCACGAAGTTGGGACAGCGTAGTGAAACACCCTCGAAGAGCAAACAAAAAATCCACATTCTGCAATGTGGATTTCTTATGTAAGGTCTTGTGAAAACAACGATTACTTGATGGAGTCCTTAAGCTGTTTACCTGGTTTGAAAGCAGGGATCTTGCTGGAAGCGATCTCGATTTCTTCACCAGTTTGTGGGTTACGGCCTTTGCGAGCAGCGCGTTCACGTACCTCGAAGTTACCAAAGCCAATCAGTTGAACTTTGTCACCTTCTTTAAGCGCTTCAGCGATTGCATCAAGAACTGCATCTACCGCCTTGGTTGCGTCCTTCTTAGTGAGTTCGGTGGTTTCAGCCACTTTTGCGATCAATTCTGTTTTGTTCATTTCTTCTTCACCTCCCCTCAAGGAAGATTTATAGACTCAGGTATTACCTGTCTTAACCGAAAAACCCATGTTTTATACACGTTTCTGGTGGTTTTTACCTAACTGACAAGCTAATAGTAATACATGACTTTTTGAAATTCAAGCCCTTTTGCCGCGGAAATACCGTGAAAAATCGAAAAAGGGCTTCCAGATGTACCGGAAACCCAGCATATTTATTTTGTATATAGGGCTTTTCTCACAAATTTGCTTACAAAATGATCGCGATCAAGCCGCCGGAACCTTCGTTAATAATGCGTCCCAGTGTTTCTTGCAGTTTATAACGCGCATTGTCGGGCATCATCATGATCTTCGCTTGAATACCTTCCCGCACGATGGAATGGAGCGAACGTCCGAAAATATCTGAATTCCAGATGGCAAGCGGATCTTTGTCAAAATCTTGCATCAGATAGCGGACCAATTCTTCACTCTGCTTCTCGGTACCGATGATCGGCGCAAACTCGGACTCAACATCCACCCTGATCATGTGGATAGACGGAGCGGTTGCTTTTAAACGGACGCCAAAGCGAGGACCCTGACGAATCATTTCCGGTTCGTCCAATGACATCTCATGCAAGGAAGGTGCGGCGATTCCGTAACCGGTTGTACGAACCATGTGCAGCGCTTCCGCTACTTGGTCGTATTCTCGTTTGGCATGGGCGAATTCTTGCATGATTTTGAGCAATTGGTCTTTGCCACGGATTTCTACCCCCACGATCTCCATCAAAATTTGGTCATACAGTTCGTCAGGAGCGTAGAGATCGATTTCCGCAACACCCTGACCCATATTCATCCCGGCCAGTGCGGCACGATCGACAAAATCATATTCGTTGAAGTATCCTACCACTCGATCCACATCTCTCAAGCGGCGGATATCCTTCACCGTCTCGCGGACGGCATCTTCGTAGTTTTGGCGCAGCCAGTGTCCTTGTTCGAGAACCATTACCCAGCTTGGCAAATTCACGTTCACTTCATGGACAGGGAATTCAAACAGCACTTCCTTGAGCAGTGTAAGGATTTCCCCTTCGCTCATTTGATCAGTGGAGAGGGCAAGCACCGGTACATCGTATTTTTCCTGAAGCTCGGCACGCAGAATTTGTGCCTCTTCGGAGCGGGGTCTGATAGAGTTCACCAGGATGACAAACGGTTTGCCAACCTCTTTAAGTTCGTTTACCACACGCTCCTCCGCTTCCACGTAAGCATGGCGTGGAATTTCGGCGATGCTTCCGTCGGTCGTCACGACGATACCGATTGTGGAATGTTCTTGGATGACTTTGCGCGTACCAACTTCAGCCGCCTCTTCAAACGGCACAGGTTCTTCGTACCAAGGGGTATTTACCATCCGAGGACCGTTTTCATCTTCAAACCCCTTTGCTCCCACTACCGTATAACCGACGCAGTCAACGAGGCGAACGTTAATGCTTAATCCTTCCACTACATTGATTTCAACGGCTTGGTTTGGTACAAATTTGGGTTCTGTCGTCATGATGGTCCGGCCGGAAGCGCTTTGTGGCAGTTCGTCTGTCGCACGGATGCGGTCTGATTCAACGGGAATGTTCGGAATCACGACCTGTTCCATGAACCGTTTGATGAACGTAGATTTGCCTGTCCGCACCGGTCCGACAACCCCGATATAAATATCGCCGCCAGTACGTTCAGCAATGTCTTTAAAGATATCGATTCGTTCCACCTTCGATGACCTCCTTATGTTTGTCTATTTTTACTCTATGACGAATTTTTTGATTTATCCCTCGCAAAGCAAGCTTTTAGAGAGAATCTCGTACAAAATTCTTGGACAATATCAATATATGCTTCAATCTCTCAAGTAGAACGAATGAAATAAAAGAAAAAAGCGATTATTCTTTCGAGAAAGAATAATCGCTTGGACATCCATTATGGCATTTCCAACAAATGAGGATCGCCGTTTTTCATGGTGTAAGGGAACGATTTGATCGGCACGTAGAGCGATTCTCGCGCCATGACGTAACGAGGGTCCGTATTGGGTGGCACTTTCGCTTTCGTGCTGCGGAGCAAAGCGGCAATATCCGGGCCGTAATCGACTCCTACTTCTCCTTTTTTGTTCATGATCAGCGAGAGCAATTGGTTGCTGATTAAACTGGCAATCTCCGGTTCTTTCATGTGGAGCAGGTTGTAATCAATCGTGTAGTAGCCGCTGTCCAGCTTGTCTTTGATCGGTAGTTGGCCTTTTTGGAAGTAGTAATGGTTAACTGCCTGCTGGACGTCGGCCACTTTGCTGACCGTCCCCAAATGGATCAGGCGAACGGTTGGTTTGGTCTCCACATCAAGCAGGGTGTACATGTAGATACCCCCTTTTTCGAACGCGTTAGCCGGTGCATCTGGCAGATAACGCGGGATGAGCCGTCCAAAATTGATTTCGTACTTCTCAAATACAGGAGTATCTGCCGGCTTCGTCTCGATCGGTAATACGCCAGTATCCCTTTGGAACTGTTCAACCGCCTTTTGTGTTGCTTCCAGGTAAAAGGAACTAGGGACTTGATTTTCCAATCTGCGCTCCTTGGGGTACATGCAACCGGAAAGAAACACTGTCACGATGATAAAAAGAGAGAGAGCTGCAATTCGTTTCATCTTCATGTCGGGTTAGAACTCCTCTTCCTGCTCTTGTTGGGCTTTTAGTGCCGCCGCAACAATTGATTTCAATTTAGGCTCAGGTATGCGAACCACACAATCCTGTGCAGTCACATGGGCTTGACAGGAGAGCCGGATTCCCGTACGCAAGTCAGACTCTGGCAGTTTGCGCAATTCTAGCGCAGACGGAGGAGATAGTTCCCCTTGTTCCACGATAACCTTGCACATTTGACAGGAAGCATGTCCGCCGCAACGCTGTGGAATCACGATACGCGCAGAACGGGCGGCTTGGATCACGTTTTGTCCCGCCCGAGCCTTGACAGACCTGCCGCTAGGTAAAAACGTCAGTTTCGGCATGTTGCATCATTCCTTTAATTAGTAAGGGCTATGAACCAATTCTACTTCACCTTGCTGCTTCACCTTGATCTGGCAACCCAAACGGTAACCTTCACTTCTTTCCGCCTTGCGCAGACGAAGCTTTTCTTCCGGGGTAATGTCATTCAAAAGCTCCGCTCCCTTTACCACTTTGGTTCGGCATTGGGCACAAATCCCCCGTTCACAAGCGTGGCCCCAGGGAATTCGATGTTCTTTGGCGATTTCCACGATCGTCTTGTCCGAGACGATCAAAAGTTGATGAGTGCCTCTTCTGGTAATGAGTGTAAGATGATTCATCCGGTTCTCCTCCTAGAACAACAAGACGGCAATAATCATGAATAATACCACCAGCAAAAGAAGAAATGCAAAAATTTTAAGCAGCATGGAAAGAAAAGCGTTTTGCAGTTTACGGGCGTAAATCATCATGAAGTTGCAAACAAACATGAGGACAATAGCAATGAGTGACAAGTACATTTTGGCAATCGGATCCATAGATGACGTTCGTCCTTTATTACGAGTTTAGTGTGAAACGTATATCTTATTCATTATAGCACATTTTGGATATTAAGAACCTGGGATCGGGCTTTCGCATAGTCTATTCTGATGATTCGCCTATGGAGGGAATGGCATGAATACGAGTAAATGGCGTAATCCGTATACCCCAATCAGCAAAAAGATAGACCGGAGTAAGGTCGGTCAAGCTAACGCCTCGCTTGCGATCACTCCCAAAAAAGAGTCAGTACCCGCAGATTTCAAGACGTCTGTATTAAAAATGCGGGACAATATTAAAGGAATCAGCAGTACGATCCGCCAAATGGAAGAGACGATGGATACCATTTACGGAGCCATGGAGATGCTGGATTCACTGGGCAAAAGATCGCAGAAATCAGCGGTCTTAGGACCCAAATCACAAAAACTGTTGGCACAGGAGACAGAAGAAGAAACAACTTCACAATCAGCAGCCTCCAGCCTCTCCAACGCTTTGGGTAACATCGATATCGGACAGTTGATCAACATTCTGCAATCGCCGTTGGTGCAAAATCTGCTGACCCAGTCGAATACGGGACAGAAACGAAAAAAAGAGGGGTAACATTCCCTCTTTTTTTCGTTGAACTGCAGACCAGCCATGTCCCTGTAGAGTCATGATTGTTCCTAGTTTTACAGTATGTCGTTTTCAATCCAAGGGAACAGGCGTAATCGCCCATTTCATACAGAAGCTGTTATTGAATTGTTACTTCAAAAACTTGGTGATCGTTCCGAGATTGTTGGGATCAATCTGTTTTTCCCTGAACATCTGAATTATTTTCTCTTCTTTTTCCTGTGACAGAGGGTTTCCGCTGACAGCCGCCAAAGTGCGTAGCAACTGGCGAAGCTTGGTCTCGTCCTCAAAATCACTCTTATTCACTTTTTGGGCAATCATCCGAAGCTGTCTTTCGTCGATTCCGTTCTTGCCATTGCCTTTTAATTTATCCAGTAAACGACGTGACAAGTTCTTGCTCACCAAAATCCCTCCTCAAACGCCTAGCGGTTTCTCCCTATCGTATGACGACGTGAAGGATTTGGTGAACTGACACCTTGTTCGCTACAACTGATAGCTGATGATATCTTCCATCTCCAGACGGCGGCCTCTGCCCATCAGTTCTTCCACACCTTGGCGAGGATCTAGACCATCAAACAAAACCTGGTAAAGAACGTGGGTGATCGGCATCTCCACTTGTTCTCTCAGTGCCAGTGCCTGAGCCGCTTTGGTCGTACGGACTCCCTCCACCACCATGCCCATCTGCTTCAGCACGGTATCGAGATCATTGCCTTGACCGAGCATGTAACCGGCACGCCAATTACGGCTGTGTTTGCTCGTGCATGTCACAACCAGATCGCCAACACCTGCCAAGCCGGCAAAAGTAAGCGGATTGGCGCCCATCTTCACACCTAAACGTCCAATTTCTGCCAGGCCGCGTGTTAACAAAGCCGCCTTTGCATTGTCGCCAAATCCCAACCCGTCCGACATGCCGGCTCCAAGCGCGATAATATTTTTTAATGCGCCCGCGATTTCCGCTCCTACCATATCCGGATTGGCGTAGACGCGGAAAAAGGGAGACATCAATAAATCCTGAGCCTCCGCCGCGTGTTCCGGTGAGTGTGAAGCTACGACAACCGTGGTCGGGGATTTGCGCACAACCTCTTCTGCATGGCTTGGCCCTGTCAAGACCACAAGCCGTTCAGCAATCGACGCCGGAAGCTCTTCGGTAATCACTTCAGACATCCGCTTCAGCGTCTCCAACTCAAACCCCTTGGTCGCATGAATCAACAAAGCTTCAGGTGAAATAAAAGGTGAAATGTTTCGTACCACTTCTCGCATGGCATGGGAAGGTACGACCAACAAGACGGCCTGTTTGCCGAAAACCGCCTTTTTCAAATCCGTTTCAGCCTTGATCGACTCCGGCAGGACAACGGATGGCAAATACTTCTCATTCGTATGCCGTGTATTGATTTCTTCCGCTACATGAGGGTCGCGAACCCAAACAGTAACCTGATGATGATTATGAGCACAAACCGATGCAAGCGCAGTTCCCCAACTGCCGGCACCAACCACAACAACGTTTCGGGTCAATTTCTCCCTCCTCCGTTTCACTTCAATCTTTTGGATGATTTGTCACCCAGCTTACGTTCCCTGCCGTGCAAGAGATTAACAATATTGGAATAATGCCGAATAAATGCCAAGAGCGTGATGAACAGACTGATCCAACCGTAAGCAGGCTCTTTAGCCAATAGAAACAAGAGTATCGGCAAGAGTGTCGCAAACACAAGTGAACCAAGCGACACATAGCGGGTTATGGCAATCACCAGAACGGTAATCACTCCGTCAATGAGGAATCCAAGCGGCGATAGTCCGATCGAAACGCCAACCGTTGTCGCGATCCCTTTGCCGCCGCGGAATCCGAAAAAAATGGGCCAATTATGCCCAACAATCGCGAAAATTCCAGCGAATGCATAGGCAATGGGGTCACCATTTGTCAGCCAATTGGTGATTCCCAAAGCAGCCAAACCTTTCAATGCATCCAAAACGAGTACAAGAATCGCAGGACCTTTCCCCAATACTCTGAGAGTGTTTGTGGCTCCGGCATTGCCGCTGCCATGCATACGGATGTCAATACCCGCCAGTTTCTTCGCAATAAAATAGCTAAAGCTAAGAGATCCAAGAAGATAACTAATTACGAAGGACAAGATCCAGCTCATTATTCTTCCCTCTCCCTATGTTTTTTTACGTGTCCAGATACGGATAGGTGTTCCTTCAAACACAAAGGCTTCTCGGATTTTATTTTCTATGTAGCGTTCATAGGAAAAATGCATCAGCTCCGGCTCATTCACAAAAAGAATAAATGTAGGCGGTTTGACGGCAGCTTGTGTTGCATAATTGATTTTCAGGCGCTTACCCTTGTCTGTTGGAGGCGGTGACATAATCGTAGCATCGGTGATCAAATCATTCAGGGTGGCGGTAGGTACCCGCATCGCATGGGCTTCAGCCACTTCATTCACCTTTGGCAGAATGGTTTGAACCCGCTGCTTGGTTTTCGCCGATACGAACAGGATAGGCGCATAATCCAGATACTTAAACTCTTCCCGAATCAGTTCAACAAAACGCTGCATGGTCTTGTCGTCTTTTTCCACCGCGTCCCATTTGTTTACCACAATGATGATTGCTTTTCCTGCCTCATGTGCGTAACCGGCAATTTTTTTGTCCTGTTCGATAATGCCTTCTTCCCCGTTCAGCACGACCAGAACCACATCGGAATCTTCAATCGCCTTCAGCGCCCGCATCACGCTGTACTTCTCGGTAGCTTCATACACTTTGCCGCGTTTGCGCATGCCTGCGGTATCAACCAGCACATATTGCTGACCATCCCGTTCAAAAGGCGTATCAATCGCATCACGGGTTGTACCGGCAACCTCGCTGACGATTACCCTTTCTTCGCCTAAGATTGCATTGGTTAACGAAGATTTTCCTACGTTCGGACGCCCAATCAGCGATACGCGAATCACATCATCAGGACGTTCATCTTCTCCGCGGTCTTTGAAATGCTTGACTACCTCGTCCAGCACGTCTCCAAGTCCAAGTCCATGGGCACCTGAAACTGGATAAGGATCGCCTACTCCCAATTGGTAGAACTCGTAAATCTCATTGCGCATTTCAGGATTGTCCACTTTATTGACGACAAGAACGATTGGTTTCTTCGTCCGATTCAACATCCGGGCAACTTCCAAGTCAGCATCCGTTACGCCGGAACGCAAATCGACCACAAAGAGAATAACATCAGCTTCATCAATGGCCAATTCTGCCTGGTGGCGCATTTGAACGAGGATTTGATCGGTATCATCAATTTCAATTCCGCCGGTATCAATGACGTGAAAGTATTGGCCAAGCCACTCACCTTTACCATACAGTCGGTCACGGGTAACCCCCGGCTTGTCCTCTACAATGGCTATCCTCTCACCTACAAGCCGATTAAAAATGGTGGATTTCCCCACATTGGGGCGACCCACTATTGCTACTACTGGTAATCCCATGATTGTCAACACTCTCTCTCATCTCTAATTTCACCAGCTAATCATACCATACTGTATTGATGGCTAACAATGATTAGCGCTTCTTCCGTTTCATTGCCGGATCAACTGTTGGATTCGGTTTTTGACTTGCTTCTGATAATCTCCTGAAACGGTTTTGCCGCAAGCCGAATCATCCTTTTCAAGAGATTCCAAGAGGCTACCAACCCGATCCAAAGAGCTACACTCATCCAAAACGAATCCTGCGCCCAAGCCCCGCCAATCACATCATCGGCAGAATACCGCGAAATGACGGAGAGGTTGCTCAGGACGTATAACAGATCGGCTAACGGCACAGAAACCAGTAAAAGAAACCACTGCTGCTCCAGCCTTCGGGTAATAAAACAGGTAAGAAGCAAACTGGAGACTGGCACCAGCAGCTTCTCATCGAAAATCATCAAAATCGGGTCCCAAAAAAGCAGTTTCCGGATAAAAAGCAAAACACACGCCGTTAACGCGCAGGCTGCGATGATATATTCCCTTCCGCGCGAAGGCAGCTTCATCCACATCCACCCGGCCAGAAAAAACGGCAATATTCCTCCGCTCAAATTAACGTTAACAGGCAAAAAATAGAGCTTCCAGTCGGCAAAGGAACAGACAAGAAATCCTGTCAAGACGACCAAACCACTCGTTCGGGTTAATCCGATTCGTTCCAATTCCCGATCAAACAAGCCCATCCAAACACATACCAGCAACGTCCACTGCAGGATCATAGCAAATGTACCATCATTCATCTTACCTTGAAAATCTCCCTTGCAATAATAAAAACCTACGTTACTGGTAAGTATTCCTCGCCGCCTTGCTTTTCATAAGTGAACTCTATGATCCGCGTTCTAATGCCAGCTTCTGTACAGCAATCCCGCGCTGTTCTGCCCAGTCCCTAAGCTCTGGGGAGAGGGTGAGCGGAACGTGCCGCAGTTTTTCCAGGCTTGCTGCTCCCAAGGCGGTCATGGCTATACGAAGCTGGTGGTGCAGTTGGTCCACGGCCGTGAAACATTTCTCCATTGTTTCTTCCGTCACCAGTTTCAGGAAAAATCCTGACATACCAACAGCATCAGCTCCCAAGGAAATCGCTTTGGCGGCATCAAGGCCGTCCTGAATTCCTCCTGTTGCCACTATGCTGGCTCCTTTTGTGTTTACTTGGCAATACTCAAGCAAAGACTGGGGAGTAGTCAAGCCCCAATTCTCAAACATGGACAGAGGGCGAGCGCTTCTTCTGTTCTCTACCTGGGCAAAATTGGTTCCCCCCGCTCCACCTACATCTATAATGCGTACGCCAGCCTCGATCAGTTGGCGAATGGTCTCGCGCGACATTCCAAACCCTACTTCCTTCACGATCACCGGAACAGAAAGTGTGGAAACAATATTTTCGATCTTCTTGAGATAACCGGTAAAGTCGCGGTCTCCTTCCGGCATCAATAATTCCTGCATGACATTCAGATGAATTTGCAGGCCGTCTGCTTCGATCATTTCAACTGCTTGTCTCGCTTGATCCACGCTTGCTTCCGCACCCAGATTGGCAAAAACGACACCGTCCGGATTTTCCTTGCGAACCACTTGGTAAGTATGGCGAAGAGACGCATCGCGGACAGCAGCCATTTGGGAACCAACTGCCATTGCCAGCTTCTTTTCTTTTGCAATGATTGCCAGTTTCTGATTGATTTCCGCCGTCTCCCTGGCTCCGCCTGTCATGGCATTGATAAGAATCGGGGAAGAAAGCGGTATCGATTGCAGGCGGCTTGACAAGTTAATGTTTACATAAGATATGTTTGGTAAACTGTTCGGAATAAATCTGATCTGATCAAAACCGGAGACTTGTTCATTCCTTGTCGCCAACACATGCTGAATATGCTCCATTTTGCGCGCCGATCGACTCAAAAGATCTCTTCCTTTCTAGCGAAAAAAGGTACGCTCCCTGTTGAAGCGTACCCCCTTTCCCTTCTTATTTGAACTTATCTTTCAAATCTCCGAACAAATCGCCAAGCGTTACGCCTAAGCCCTGATTGTTCTCTTGCTGGAAGGCTTGAGTTTCCCGCTTGCTTTCGCGCTCCTGCTTTTCGATTTTGTCTTCTTGCAGCGCACGAATGCTTAAGCTGATACGTTGTTCCGCCGGATTCACATCAAGGATTTTCACTTGAACTTCTTGGCCTTCTTTTAATACTTCACCAGGTGTGGCAATGTGGCGGTTGGCAATTTGGGAAATGTGCACCAATCCTTCGATTCCAGGTGCGAGTTCCACGAATGCGCCAAAGCTGGCGAGACGCTTCACCGTACCGGTTGCAACATCGCCTGTTTTAAATTGCTCCGCTGCCTTGTCCCATGGTCCCGGTTGCGTTTCTTTCATGCTCAAGCTGATGCGTTCGTTCTCTTTATCTACCTTCAATACTTTTACTTTTACCTTGTCGCCTTCAGAGACGACGTCAGATGGCTTTTCTACACGCTGCCAAGCAAGTTCGGATACGTGAACAAGCCCGTCTACTCCACCGATGTCAACGAATACGCCGAAATCGGTGAGGCGCTGCACAGTACCTTCCAATACTTGACCTGCTTGCAGATTTTCAAGAACTGATTTTTTCTGTAGGTTTGCCTGGTCTTCCAGAACGGCTTTGTGGGAAAGGATCACTTTATTCTTTTCCCGGTCCATCTCCACCACTTTCAAGGCAAGTGTGCGGCCTTTATAGTCGGAGAAATCTTCGACAAAATGACGTTCCACCATAGAAGCCGGAATAAAGCCGCGGAGACCGATGTCAACAACAAGACCGCCTTTTACGATTTCTTTCACTTCTGCCTCGATGATTTCACCTGTTTCTATCTTTTTCGCCAGTTCATCCCAAGCTTTTTCACTGGTGACCGCTTTTTTGGAAACAACCAGTTCTTCTTTCTGATCATTCATTTTGATTACTTTAACCTCAAACTCATCCCCAACTGCTACTGCATCAGAAACCTTTTCAACATGAAGACTGGACAACTCGCTAATCGGAATCAGCCCATCGTATTTGTAACCGACATCAACCAAAGCTTGTTTTTCTTCCACCTTGGTTACCTTGGCTTTGACTACATCTCCTACAGACAAATTTTTCACGTCTGTCAGGCTATTGTTGATTTCTTCCACCATTGACTAAACCTCCTTGAGCACCATCCATTTCTCATGACGCTTATATATTCATTAACCTCTGCCATGGGCAGATGGTTGAACGTTATACAGCCGAGATACGCAGACATAGTATTCTTCTAGTTCCTGCATTTAATACCAATATTCATCTTATTTCGTTTTATGCTGTTGAATCAGCTGACGGATATGCTGCATGATTATCTCGGTAACTTCTTTCATTGTTTCTGATCCGGGTTTGCCTTCCTTATAGACAGATAAGTCAATCGGCTTGCCGTATACAATGGTTACTGGCCGAAATAAGCGAAAAGGTCCTACAATCGCAACCGGAATCACTTGTGCGTCCGACTTCAACGCAAACATCGCAATACCGGAATGACCTTGTCCTACTTCTCCGGTCTTGCTGCGTGTACCTTCCGGAAAGATTCCCAAAATTTTCCCTTCTTCCAAAATTTTGAGAGTTGTTCTGATGGCAGCCCGGTCACCAGCTCCCCGTTTTACCGGAAAAGCACCAAACTTGGTAATGAGAAAAGAAATGACAGGAATCTTGAACAGCTCTTCTTTGGCCATGAAATGTACCTGGCGTTCGATGCCGCATCCCAGCAAAGGAGGATCCAGGTTGCTGATGTGATTGGCGCACAAAATAACGGCGCCGTCAGATGGAACATTCTCTGCGCCTATAACCCGCCAACGATAAAAAACACCGAAGAAAATTCGAAACAACATTCGAAAAAAGGTATAATAACTCACTTGATTTTATTCCCCTATTCGTTTACAAATTTCAAGAATTTGCCGAACGACTTCTTCGATAGTTTGTCCCGTTGTATCAACCAAAACAGCATCCTCTGCCTGTCTGAGCGGTGCAACCTCCCGTTCGCTGTCCCGTTTGTCCCGGTCGGCGATTTCCTGCTTCAATTGCTCCAAATTCGCTTCATAGCCTTTGGCCTTTAATTCAGCAAAACGGCGGTTCGCCCGCTCTTCGATGGATGCCGTTAGGAAGATTTTCAGTTCGGCATCAGGAAGTACGTGTGTCCCAATGTCCCGACCATCCATGACAATATCGCCTTGTTTGGCCATATTTCGCTGCAAGAGAAGCATTTGTTGCCGAACCATTCCGTGGCTTGCCACGATCGAGGCAAAATTGCTTACTTCCGGCGTGCGGATCTCTGCTGTAATGTCGCGCTCATTCCAAAACACTCGCTGGCTCCCGTCTTCGGAACGTCTCAATTCAATCTGAGAAGTATGGAGAAGCTGGGCAACCGCTTCTTCATTATGTACGGGAATGCTTGCTTGCAGGACAGCCCACGCCAATGCGCGATACATGGCCCCTGTATCAATATAGACATATCCTAATTTTGCTGCGATTAGTTGTGCAACGGTGCTTTTGCCCGCACCAGCAGGACCGTCAATTGCGATATTCATGAGTAGTGTTCACCTTCTAAGTTGAAAATAAGAAAAGCTTCTATCGAAGCCGTTTCGGAGAGATAGTTTTCATTTTAAAACAGGACTTGCCTGCCAAAGTGCCAGATACTCTATGGATTATCCTACCACAAAAATAGATATGGCGCAAACTTCAAGGAGTTTGCGCCTTGCCTTCCAAGTCTTCCGTTTCCACGAAAAAATGTCGAATCAGATCAAAAGAATACAAGCTTTGGCCGATTACCAAAGTAATTGTCGAAGCAATAATGAAGGTTACAATCCATTTCTCAATCCGAGAAGAAATTTTCACAAAGCGAAGTTTGTATTCTTCCTGTCTGCGCACCATTCATACGCTCCTTGTGAACTGTTTATTCCGTTATTCCCTTGTTTCTGAGTTCCAGCTGCCGCTCGAAACATGAGCGAATGATTTTGGCTCGGTCCGATTCGCTGATTTCCGTAAACTTAACCGAGACCCACTGATTGGCTCCTATTTCTTCGGCCGGTTTGATGCGGGTAATCTGGCCTACAGCATGGGCATGTACAACTTTATTTGCTTTGGACGGAAGCGCAAACCAGATTTTCAGTTGATCCTTTTCATGCAATACATATTTATCCGGACAGGAAAAAGCCAGACCTCCCCCGCTCAAGTCGACAGTCCGGGCCAGGAAGTGATAGTTGCGAATCCGGTCATCAGTCTTCACGGCAATTTCTACATGAACGGAAACCCGCACAAAATGACGCCGCTGCGTCCGGGTGATGCTCTCCTTACCAGGCGTTTTAAGCTCAAGCATGGGAATGTTTTCTTTTCGTTTCCCTGTGATTTCCGTATTGAAATCAAAGCGGGAACCGTCTGCCCCCATATACCAGCATTGCCATCTGGAACCGACAACATAAGAACCTATACCGCCTGAATGATGTTCATTGGTAGGAAGTTCAATTACGATCATCTCTTCATCGATATCGGCGATACGTGATTTGTAGACGAGTTTGCTTTTTTCTTGTGAAGTAGTGAATGGACTCATCCATATAATTTGTCCGACTTGCGGCAGTACGATCAACTACTGTTCCCCCTTCACTCCCAATACCCATTATTATACACATGGATGCTAATAAACGGCAAATGGAGAAAACGCTGATCCGCTTTCTCCATACTCGCTTCATTCTTCATTTTATGTCCGGTCCTCGCCAGGAATCGTATCTATCCGAACGATATCCTCTTCATCGCCGTTCATCGCATTGATGTATACCGTATACATATCTTCGCCCAAAGTGCCGGTAAATGTGTAGCAAAGCTTTTCGTTTCCGTCTTTTCCTTCGATAATACCCAGGTGTTGGTCCGTAATTTTCATATTCGGGTTTACCATGGTTCGGGCTTTTTGAGCGGTAATCTTCGGCTTTGGAATGCTTCTTTGTTTATGGTTAAACAAATATTCTTCTGCCTGGAACCCGTTCACATCTCCGTTGTCGAGCGCCACTTTGACCGTAATGGCATCCGGATAAATGCGTACCCCGTTCTGCTCTGGAACGAACGTAAACACTCCCAACCCTTCATAGCTGTCGTTTTCAACCGCCACCATATTGGGATAGCCGTGTGTTTGAAGGAACTTGGCAGCATGCTTCTCCGCTTCTTCGATAGAAATTTTCTCTTCTGTTACATCTCGTTCGTTTAGTAGCCAAACAACCTGACCGCCCCGTTTACTGATGTCTAAATGAATCGGGTTCTTATCGTTTTTCCCTTTTTTCACCGTTACGCTGTATGCTGAGTAAGCTTCGCCAGTACCGTTTTCATCCACTTCGAAGCTGGCTTCTTGCCTGTTAAGGCCGGTGAATTTGGCTGCGGCTTCGACCGCTTCATCCTTGCTGATTTTTTTGCCGTCCAGCCCTTTGATTCGTTGCTGCCTTTTTTTATCCAGACTTTGGATGGTTGTTCCCCAGTCCAAATCCTGAAATTCCTGCACCTTTTTATCAACCGTACGGAATCCGTCTATAATTGTATTGTCTGTTTTTTTGTCATCGGAAGCGAGTGCGGTTTCCACGTCCATCCAACGCAATTTTTTGTCAATCACTTTGGTTTGGACATGAAACAGCTGATCCTGAATCTCTTTTGAATGTTTGTATAGCTTTTGCAGGTTTTGATATTCTTTTTGGGTCAACGGCTGCTGATTCAAATCGCGAACAGCCGCGTCGTAGGAGAAATCAGCCACTTTGGCCAGAAACTCTTCCGTGTTGTTAAATGGCATCAGGGTCAAAGGAAGCTGCCCTACATCAGATTGAGCGGCATACGCTAGCCGCCAAACATTGGTTAAACAGGGCGTGGCTTGTTTCCGGGAATTGACAGCCAACGTTTTTCCCAATTCATCATGCAATTTGTCCATGTGGTAGTTCAAATCGTGAAACGCACGTTGGTACTGGTTTTCCGCTTTAATCAAAATCGAATTTTTCTCGTTGTGTTCCTGATAACCCCACATCCCTGCGCCGAGAAGAGCTACTGCGGTAACCGGAAATAATACACGAGAGATTGCTCCATACAGCATGGTATATACCGCTCCTTTCAATAATTATCTGCAGAAAATGTGTTTACCGATCCGTTTCACTTGCGGTCTATTCCAAATCCAACTGGATGTTGCCGTGGCCGGATTAAAATAATAGGTGCATCCGCCTGTCGGGTCCCATCCTCTGAGAGCATCCTGCACTGCTTTTTTTGCCTTTGCATTGGGTGCTGACCAGATTTGTCCGTCAGATACGGCAGTAAAGGCACGCGGTTCGAAGATGACTCCGGCGATTGTATCGGGGAAGGACGGGCTTTTTATCCGATTTAAGATAACGGCGGCAATCGCTACCTGTCCTTCGTATGGCTCCCCTCTCGCTTCACCGTATACCGCGTTCGCCACAAGCTTCAAATCATTGTTGGATAACCGGGATGGATGAAATGCTTTTCGTTTGGCTTTTGTCTTGGGCGCACTCCACTCGATTTCCTGCGCTTGAACGCTTGGCTTTTCGTTTAAAAAAAGGGCTTGTAACGGTGTATATGTATACCCAAGCAAACAGCCAATGCCTAACACCAGTGCGACAGACCAGATCAGAACCCGACGCTCTTGCACGTTCAAATTCCTCCTTGTTTGCTCTTTCTTGGCATAGTGTTAGTGGGGAGGATTGCAAATATGCAAAAAAAGAAAGAACTGGCTGCTTCCAGTTCTTTCTTCTTAAATAAAGTTCCGGGTGCCCGGCCGACACAGCGTAAGCTTCTGTCGGTTGTTTTTTAAATATCGGTTTCCATTACGACAAAATGACGGTCATTATTGCACAGGCATTGCTTAAAGCCTGTCTCCACTTTTCCTTCATGCCCGCGACGGCCGCGCAAAATAAATCTTTCACCGCATACATTGCATCGAATCATCACTTTTGTTCGTTCGGAATTTGGCACGTTGGAATCTCCTCCTTACCTAATAGTCTGTACGACTCCCCCGTGTTTTAGAACCGAAATCGTGAGCCCATTGCACTTTTCTCAACCCCACCCACCAAAGGATGAGCATGAACGGTATAATGAACCATAGCCAGTAATGGGACGACAACAAAATCAAATTATAAAAGCCGTGAAGCAAAATCGGAATCAAGAGCGAAATCGTCAGCATGAACATTTTTTTGCCGGAATGATTGGTAAATTTGCCGATGCCTAGATAAAAGCCCATCCACACCCCGAACAAAGCATGACTGGATACCGGCAAAAAGGCACGCCACCAGGCCACATCCATTCCGTTCAAAAACAGGTAAAAGATGTTTTCAAGCGTTGCAAAGCCGAGTGAAACGGCTACCCCATACACAATTCCGTCATACGGCTCGTCGAATTCGACATGCTTGTATGCGGTATGATAGACCACCAGCCATTTGAAAAATTCTTCGACCAAGGCTGATGAAATAATCGCTTGAAACAAAGGATGGTTAAGTTCCCATTCGTTGTGGATAACATATTGCAGCATCATGATGGGAAACACCAACAAATTCCCAAAAATAAAGGAACGAACCACCATGGAAACAGGTTCCGGCTGCAAATTATCACGCAAATAAAAATAACTAAGCAAAGCAATACCTGGTGCTATTGCCGCACCAATCAACGCAATCATCTTGTGTATTGCTCCTTTACATAGACTACCATTCATCGTACCATGAAAGATAGCGATTGAAAACCCGCAACAAGTGAGGTTAGTTTATGAATAAAATACTTGTGATCAACACTGGCGGCACGATTGCAATGTCGGTTGATGCAACTTCAGAAAACGTAAAACCATTGGATGACCAGGCAGTGGATCGCATTCTTCCTTACGTGCAGCGCTATGCTGATGTAACCATGCTCAACTATCTGAATTTACCCAGTCCACATATTACTCCCGCCATCATGAACAATTTGCGGCTGTTGGTGGAGCAAGAGGTTAAGGCCCATCATTATGACGGAGTAATCATTACCCATGGGACAGATACATTGGAAGAGACAGCTTACTTCCTAGATCTGACACTTCCCTTGAATATCCCGGTTGTCGTAACAGGTGCCATGCGCTCCAGCAATGAACTTGGGGCTGACGGACCGGTCAATTTGATCTCTTCCGTCCGGACTGCGATTGAAGCAAGCAGCCGAAATAAAGGGGTTCTTGTTGTTTTCAATGATGAAATCCACGCAGCAAGACATGTTACCAAGACACATACCAGCAATGTGGCTACGTTCCAATCTCCGCAGTACGGTCCAATCGGCACAATCAGCAAAAGGGCTGTTCATTATCACCATGCCCCGTTAATCCGCGAACATTATGCAATTTCCAAAGCGGAAGCCAATGTGCCTTTAATCAAAGCTGTTGCCGGAATGGACCCGAACTGGCTGTCATTTTTAACCACTCAGCCGATTGACGGATTGGTCGTTGAAGCTTTTGGAATCGGCAACGTCCCGCCCGCAATAGTCCCTGTGCTGAAAGAGGTATTGGATAAGCAGGTTCCAATCGTGATCGTTTCGCGCTGCTTCAACGGGGAAGTTCAGGATATTTACGATTATGAAGGCGGCGGCAGGCAGTTAAAAGAAATGGGCATGATTTTCTCCAACGGGCTCAATGGCCAAAAAGCGCGTCTGAAGCTGATGGTAGCACTCCAGCAAACCCGGGATTTCGAAGAGTTGCAGAAGATTTTTGAAGTTTAGGATAACAAGCTTGGCGATTGCCAAGCTTTTTTGTATTCTTTCCTGCATCCGGTTTACTGCCACATCTCTTCCTTTCATGTTGAAATCCTGATGAGATTGAGGAACGAAACCGCTTGTTTTGCAACAAAAAAACTGACGCCTGTAAGATCCAGACGCCAGTTTCATCATCAATTTTTCAATTAGGTTTCACCAGCAAGGCTATACCCAGCCGCGGAATCGCGAAGCTTCCGCCATTTTTCTTACCCCTACCATGTAAGCGGCCAAACGCATGTCAACACGGCGAGTTTGCGCTGTGGTATACACGTTCTCGAACGATTTTACCATTACGCGCTCCAGTTTCTCTTCCACTTCTTCTTCTGTCCAGTAGTAACCTTGGTTGTTTTGTACCCATTCGAAATACGAAACGGTTACCCCGCCGGCGCTTGCCAGTACATCCGGTACGAGCAGAATGCCGCGCTCAGTGAGAATCTTGGTTGCTTCGAGCGTAGTTGGGCCGTTCGCCGCTTCTACCACGATGGAAGCTTTAATGTTGTGTGCATTCGCAGCCGTAATCTGGTTCTCGATCGCTGCAGGCACCAAGATATCGCAATCTAATTCCAATAGCTCTTTATTGGAAATGGTGTTGGTAAACAATTTCGTAACGGTACCGAAAGAATCGCGACGATCAAGGAGATAATCGATATCAAGACCGTTCGGATCGTGGAGTGCGCCGTACGCGTCAGAAATACCTACCACCTTGGCACCTGCATCGTGCATAAACTTGGAAAGATAGCTTCCGGCATTCCCGAAGCCTTGAACTACTACGCGTGCACCTTTCAGATCGATGCCACGGCGTTTCAGTGCTTCACGGATGCAGATGGTTACGCCTTTGGCTGTTGCCGTTTCACGGCCGTGAGAACCGCCGAGGGCGATTGGTTTACCTGTAATAAATCCAGGTGAATCAAATTCGCGAATGCGGCTGTACTCATCCATCATCCAAGCCATTATTTGAGAGTTCGTAAATACATCTGGAGCCGGAATATCTTTAGTTGGTCCTACCAACTGGCTAATTGCGCGAACATAACCACGGCTGAGACGCTCCAATTCGCGGAAAGACATTTCACGCGGATCGCAAATAATTCCGCCTTTACCTCCGCCATACGGTAGATCCACAATACCTGCTTTTAAGCTCATCCAAATCGAAAGCGCTTTCACTTCATCCTCAGTAACTTCAGGATGGAAGCGTATGCCTCCTTTTGTCGGACCTACTGCATCGTTGTGTTGGGCTCTATAACCCGTAAATACTTTTACTTCACCGTTGTCCATACGAACCGGAATCCGTACCGTGAGGACTCTCATCGGTTCTTTCAGCAGTTCGTACATAGACTCTTGGTAACCCAGTTTCTCTAGTGCTTCTTTGATCACCGTTTGGGTAGAGGTCAAAAGATTCAAGCTTTCTGGCTTCTTCTCTGCCCCTTGGGTGCTGCCGGTTACCACTTCGTGATTACCCATTCTTTACCACCTCAGAAAAGTATGTCGGTAAATCCATCGTTTAGTATACACGCTTGTGTCAAAGTTGAGAAGACAAAAATTCAGCTTTTTCTTTTTCAAAACGCAAATTTACAGTTCCGAGCGTACCGTTCCGATTTTTAACCAAGTTGAGTTTTATCTCGTCCACCTCAGATGCACACGGGTCTTCACAAGGGGTCGCTTCGTAATAAATCAGGGTATCGACGGAAGCTTCCACCAGCGGATGCACTTCCAGACTGTTGTTCTTGTTCAAGGGTGCGGAAATAATGATAGCGGTATCCCATTGACGCGACCATTGATGCAGAAGATAGATGGTCATTGCTTGGTTGTTGTGGACGACATGTCCGTGTTGATCCCGAAACGTGATTCTGAAGAAATTATCAATAAAAATGACAGGAGCTTTACCGATCGATTGGATAATCCGATTAATCAAGTCCTCCATCTCATGCAGGGTGGTTTCCAGGTTGCCTTCGATGGTCCACATATTCTTGGCGGTATTTGCGTACGCATGTGAAGCTTGCAGCACTTTTTCCGACTCAATTTTGCCTGCCAAAATTTCCTGCGGCGGCACCTGCAGAATCCGAGCCATACTGCGGCACCACAGTTCATAAGCGGTCATCTCCCAGGAAACATAAGCAATCGGAACCTTTTGTGCGGCAATTTGATCAGCCAGTTGACGCATAAACATGGATTTGCCGGTTGATACATTGCCCACAATCAGGTACAAACCCGTTCTTAAACCGCCAATCAGCTTTTCATCCAGTTCTTTGAAACCTGTCTTGATGCCGCTGACAATCCCTTTTTGCCGCTTGGCATATTCTTCCGTAAACACCGTAAGGCTGCGAACATCAGGAAATACGGGTAATTTTAGGTTTTCCGAAACAGCTATGTTTAATAACTCCATAAAAATTTCAATTGCATTCGGCTGGCGGCAGAATAAATCATTCACATCGCGCAATCCTTCGGGAAGGTGGACAATGTATACTTCCGATGCGACTCCCTCCAGGATGGTGGCAATCCGGATGCTCTCTCTGCGGCCTGCTTCGTCATTGGGATAGCAGATAAAAACGCGCTTCTCTTTAAGCCAGGCGGCATGGTGCTCTTTAAATATGGACATGTCCGGAATGGAAAGGGCGGGAAGCTGCTCTTGGGCAAGCGACAGAACATCAAATACATTTCGGACAAGAATAATGTCTTCTGCCAAGTCCAAAACCGGATGATTGAAAAACAGATCGTTACGTCCCAAAAGCGGACGGTATTTCGGTTCCCGATTGTCAATAGAACGGCCGACGAGATCAATCACTTTCCCCTGCTGATCCACAATGGGAAAGACGATACAATTGCTGAAATAACCTGTCAACATTCCTACATTCGCTGCGTGGAAACCGATTTTGGCAGGTTCGAAGCCAAGCCGGAAGTTTTCTACCGATTCTTCTTTGATGCCGCGCGAAGACAAATATTCCAACGCCTCCGTTGTCATCTGTTTCGAATACGTATGAAGCAATTCATCAAGGTCTTCCCAAGAAAACCGTTTGGTTACCGTTTTCACTTCAGGTGTGTACTCGTTCATCTTTCCCACTCCTCATTTCACCAGTAATAAGCCTTTCGCAATTCGTTAAACCTTTGTACGTGATCAATAGTATAATGATAAAGCATCTTGGTTTTGATTTCTGCCGTTTTTCTTGCCAAAAGGCTTGGCAATCGACGAGTTTTCCAAAATGATAGGAGGAGCATTATGTCGGTAAGACGGATTTTGATGGTGTTTGCCCATCCTGACGATGAAAGCTTTACCTCAGGAGTGACGATCGCCAAATATGCCGATCAAACGGAGACAGAGGTTTTTTTGCTCTGTGCAACAAGAGGTCAAGCTGGAAAAGCAGGAGACCCCCCGATTTGCACGCAGGAAGAGCTTCCACAGATGCGTGAACGGGAATTGAGGGAAGCAGCCCAAATTCTTGGAATTTCGCGAGTGGATGTTTTGGATTATATCGATAAGAAGCTGGATACCGTTCCCTTGCAGGAATTAGCGGGGCATATACAAGAAGCCATCAATCGCTATCAGCCGCAAATTGTGATCACGTTTGCCCTGCACGGCATTTCAGGCCACCCCGATCACCGGATGATTTCTCTCGCAACGGATTTGGCGGTTCAATCAAATCCGCACACTCCTGTGAAGAAATTGTATCATTGTACGCTTCCTTCCGTTCAACCTTTCATCGGGGTAAAAAACATTCATACCGATTCGTTGGATGTCATTACCACAGAAATCGAAGGCAGCGAGTACGTTGAGAGGGCGGCAAAAGCGCTACTCGCTCATCGGACACAGCACTTGTCGGTCGATCGGGTGTTTCCGGGAATTCGCCAAGGAGACTACAGCCATGTCCGGCGGGTCAATCACTTCATCCTTGTCTGGCACAATCTTGGGAACTACACCATTCAAGGCAAAGAGACCGATTTGTTTGCCGGAATCATGTAGGTTACATACCCTGAAGCTCTTGCAGCCAAACATGAAAAACACCCTCCGGCCATCGGAGGGTGTTCCTTTCTCATGGAAATCTTTTGCAGATTTCTTTAACGGCATCATCCTCAATTACAGGTTTGCCGTATTCTTCAATGACGTATATCGTTGTGGGCGTTGCTTCACCATACTCAGAGAGGATCGCAATTAACTTGTGATAGCGTTCTTGATCCATGTCAATTTCTTCGAGCACAAGATAGTATTTATTTTGATAAAAATAGATGCTTCCACCATTGGTTAACAGAGAATTAATCCGATGCGAAGCCTCCACTAAATGTTCGAAGTCTCGGAAAGAATAGATGATGAGGTCGCTTTCTTCGAGCGTAACCTCCATCTCGTAGACTGCCTCGTCGTCGTCCTCTTCCTTCTCAACAGTTGAACCGGTTTTGCCCCGGGTCACGATAACGACCATCCCCTGAGCTGGCAAGGCAAAGATCTCAACGGCAACTGGACCAGAAACCTCAAAACCCAGTTCCTCATAGGCCTGTTCCATCATGTCGTTGAACAGTTCATGTACTTTCGGAATGTCACGCCACATATCTTCTTTTTCGATGCCCCGTTCCGATAGATCGTCAAACGTTAGAAAGATCCGTATCTTGTCTTGACCAAGGCGTTCTACACGCATGACTGTCCCTCCTCGCCATCCAGTCGTATTACAGGTTATGTTAGAAAGCCTGTAATAGTTCTCAGCACTATGTTTAAAAAATGGAAAAACCGCATAATCACTAAGTTAAGATAATTTCTGCGGGTACGTGCTGATTACTTAATCATATCACATAATTCGGACAAGGACAAAGCGTATTAGATCACCTTCATGTGCTTCATAAAACTGGAAGCATGATCGGGACAGACACCGCATAATGACAGCCTTTGTCCTTACATGGGAGATTTGTAGGAAAGGGGAAGCAGCCGGATCATTTCATTCAAGAGCAGGATGGCCAGAACAATTCCTGACATCCAGGGAAATTTGCATATGAGAACGAAGAACAGAAATCCTGCATACATCACCAGAACCAGATGAAGCAATCTCTCGATGTCTGGAAAAACACGTCGTCCTATATATAAAAATACGTGTCTTCGGATGATCCGGAAAAGTGTATAAGAACCAAAAGCAACCAAGCCGAAGGAAACACAAAGCGAGATTGGCTCAAACATCAACAGGATCAGCCAGTCAGATACGTTTTTGGGCTTGATAAATAGGGCAGTTGACAGCTTCTTCTCAGCGTATACCGTACAGCTCCACACAGCAAAGCCAATAAACAGATCCCGCCAAAACAAAAACACGATGCTCTCCCCCTTTCTGCCTTCTGCATCCCCTACATCATATGACAATCGAACCTGCACATGCTAAAAAACCCACTCGCTGTATCGAGTGGGGTTTCCTCTGCTGTCTAGAAAGGGTTGTGCTTCATTTTTTAACGCAACGGTATGGTAATGACACGGCCAATCGGCAGCGGGTCTTCCGGATTCAAATGATTGTATCGGGCAATCCGATCTACGCCCATTCCGTTCCCGTAATACTTGCGGGAGAGCTTGAACAGCGTATCTCCAGCCTTTACCCGATGCCGAATCTTCTCTGGTTTAGCAGGCGGTTGTTGTTTGGCTTTCATTCTGGGTTCCTTATTGGGTTCGGTTTTCGCTTCTGCTCTGGTTTCTGCCTTGGATTGGCTTTCCTTTGTCTCGGTAGAATGGGCAACCGCTAAAGGCGGCTGTGTCGTTGTTGGGATTTTGGAAGGCTCGACTGCATGCTCAGTCTTCGATTCCTTGTTAGGTTCATCGACGTTGGTCATGACCGGTTGCGAATATGAAACGGCAGGTTCCGATTTGTTTCCTGCCATACTCAATTCAAATCCAACCATTCCAAACGCAACCGCTCCAAAAAGATATAGTCCAGCTTGAAAATATTTCTTTCTTCTTTCTTTTTGCTTTTTCACCAGGCGTTGGCTGCGAGGGGGTAACCCTGCTACAGGTTGTTTTGTTTCTTCTACAACCATCCTTTTTTTGAAAGAACGTCTCATGATTACCTCCTTTTTCGAATGATGAGAGCAGAAAGAAAATCAAGCAAACTATGCGCAAATATCGGAACTAAGAGACTGCCCTGCATGTCAAATAAGTATCCCAGACCAAAACTGGTGGCGAATACCAGGACAAGGAGTATCGGCTTACGCAAATAGCGGATATGAATGAAGGTAAAGATGGTACTTGTCCAGACATTGCCCAGCCAGAATTGGACAAACCCACGGAACAGCAGCTCTTCGGCCACTCCTACCAACAGACAGAGGCACGCCGTCTTGGCAACCGACAAGTTTCGAAACAGCCGCTTGTTGATTTCTCCCTCGTCCAGCCAATCTGCCGGAAATATCCGCTCCAAAATGACGCTGAACGTAAACACCGCCAGCGCGAAAAAAATGGCATAGCCTGTATAGATCCAGCCGGTAAACCGAAACAAACGGAGAAACGATGGCCAATCATGGATAAACAAACTGCCGGCAATCCCCAAACCGAGAATGATGCCCTGAGTTAATAACAGGTTATAACGTAAAACATTGTCATCCATTGTTTCGATGAGTTTATTCAACTTTTCCTGCCTCCCTCATGTCCACCATAACCCCGGGAAACAGTTTTTGCAAAGAAGTTTTCAAATCCCAATCCGCATACTTCTCTTGCAGCTCTTCCGATTCAGTCTTCTCATATACGGCAGCATCAAGGCCGCAGTTGACACAACATTGCTCCTGCAAATCCTCCAGCGTTTCACCAAAATAAGCCTGCAATTCTTTCCGCAAGCAAGCGTTTTGCTCCAGCCACAACTGGATACTACGTAATTTCGCTAGCTTAGCCTGTTTTACCTCTTCAATCCGGGAAGTAATTCGTTCCAGTGCACGATCCGACTCTTTGCCAGTCCACTCGTACTGAAACCCTTGCCTGGTTTGCACCGCATGCTGCACGATTCCTGTTTGTTCAGCGTAGAAAAAGAGCATCCGTTGAGCCTGTTCATCCAATCCCAGCCATGCCTGCAATTCGGTAGAAGTAATTTCTGCTGTTCCCATTTTCCGGTCATGGTGGGTGATGAACTGGATAAATTGTTCCACTTCCACCTGAGTGGGAATTTCATTTTGCAGCAGCCGAAAATGGATGAAGTAATCGGCTGGATCATAAAAAAGACAAGCATAGCCTGGCAGGCCGTCACGCCCGATCCGGCCCACCTCCTGGACGTACGCTTCGATACTGGACGGAAAATGGTAGTGCAGAACAAAGCGAATATTGGGCTTGTCGATTCCCATTCCAAACGCATTGGTCGCAATAATCACCGGAATCTCTTCTCTCAGAAATTGTTCCTGAATCAGGATTCTCTCCATCGCATTCATCCCGCCATGATAGCCGTGCACCGACAATAAACCAGCTCTTTGGCAGGCAGCAACCAAATTTTCAACAGCCTGCCTTGTGCTGCAGTAAACAATCCCTGGTCCTTTAAGCTTTTCGATCGCGGCGAGAACCTGCGCTGTCTTCTCCTGTTCCGATTCCACACGCCGGACATCGTAAGCGATATTGGCACGATTCAGTGATTGGATTACCCTGTCTTCGGGAAGAATCTGAAATAAACTGGACAGCTCATCCTGTACCGCCTGGGTAGCTGTTGCCGTCACTGCCAGCACGACCGGGTTGCCGAGTTCCTCAAGAACCTGAGGCAGACGCAAATAATCCGTGCGAAAATCGTGCCCCCACTGCGAAATGCAATGCGCCTCATCAATGGCTACCAGGGAAACTCCCCGTTTCTTTAGGAGAGCCAGGATATGCGGCTGCTGCAGCTTTTCGGGAGATATGTATACCAGCTTGTACTTTCCAACTTTTATCTCACTCGTAATTTGCTTGATTTCTGCTGCCGACAAGGAACTGTTGAGATAAGCGGCATCATGTCTCCCCTTAGTTTTCAGTCGTTGTACCTGATCAATCATCAGCGAAATGAGGGGAGTAACCACCAGCGTCAACTTGGGCAGCACCAACGAAGGAAGCTGGTATGTCAGCGATTTGCCGCTGCCCGTGGCCAGCACGCCCAGCACATTGCGTCTCTTCATAATCCGTTCCACGATCTCGCGTTGTCCCGGCCGAAACGAGGTAAACCCCATATACCGCTTCAACCATTCATCCAAAATTTCTCTTCTGCTCAACATACGTTCTCCTTCATCTGAGCCAAAGCCAGCCTAAGCTGCAAATACGTGTACTTGTCTTGCAGAAATTCACGGAGCACACGCAAGCGTTTCGTTCCCAATTGAAGGCATGCCTGGATAATCTCCTCTTTGGCCTGAACCGACAGATAGTGGGAATGATCCCAATCCGGACAGTGCAGAGCTATTTCCACCAGATGGTCTTCAATTGTTCCGCGGCGTAATCCTCGGCTTTTCGCGATGGTTTCAATATCTTTTTCACGCTTCAACCATTGATAGGTTTGATAGGCACTCACGCTTATCGGAAGGTGATTCTGTTCTGAAGGGATGCACAGTCTCTTCAACAATGGTGTATCAGATACTTCACGATTTCTTAGTGATTGATACAGACTAGCAAGCATGTAGCGGAACTTGATCCGTGTAAACAAAGGCGGTTCTTGTTCTCTTAGGGCAATCTGATGCAGGGTATGTCCGACTTGGGAAGCTCCGGACAGCTGATCCATGACAAGGCGCTGCAGGGCAACCGGATACCCTTGAAGCACCCTGTACAATTCCTGGCCCAGACCATTCATCCAGCGCGCTCTTTGCTCTTTTTGATGCAGCTCCTGCTTGACCCAGTTCTGCACTTGTTTGGATGAAACGACGGGAAAGAAATCCAGCTGGTTCACAAGAAGATGGGATACAGTTTGAACCAGCAAATGGAGCCTCATCCAAAATAATTCAATATCAGCAGGCAAGCTGATCGAGGTAAACGGCTCAAACCATCTTGCAAATTCGTACTTTTTTTCCCACTCTTCTGCAAGCTGGCTACCTCTTTGTGTAATGACAAATGACTGCTGCGCTCTTTCGCCCGCTCCCTCGTTCGGCAGAATGAACTGATTGGTTTGCAGATCAAACAAAATTTCTTCCCATTGCTCTCTAGAAATACTCGGGAAAAGCCGATAATAAGGAAAAAGAGAATAGATATGGGTATCTTGATACGTTTGGTTTGATTTTCGGCCTTTCAGCACGTAGTAGAAGGATTGCCGGGTCCGCTCTCCGGCGAGTGGAGTTAAACCTCTTAGCGTCAGAGCCTGAAGAAATTGCTTTTCCTCCGCTTGCAAATCCATAACTTTTACTCCTTTTTATATTCACGAAGAAGAATATTTTACGGTATACTTGTACTTGTTGTGTTTCGCAGATTATATAGAAGCTCCCTTGATGGAGGATGAATATGGGAAAAAGATTAAATCGTTCAGACTACTTCTTCACCTACATGATCATCATATCATTTGCTTGCTTGATCGGCGGATTTTTTTTGGGAGCCGAAGTCATGAAAGTAAGGTCGAATAATGAAATGGAAGCCATGAAAAAAGAGTTTAACCTGAAGATCGAACAGGATCGTCTGGAAAAAGAAAAGAAATTATATAAAGAACAAGATTTCGTGTCATTTTACTATAACGTACTCGCCCCTTTGGAAAAGTTCAAAAAAGCGCATTTCGCTTATGCCGATAAACTGCCAGCTTCTTCAGAGAAGGAAATCAAGTCGCTAAGCTCTGACGCTTTGGATACAGCGGATGAAACGCTAAAAGAGATCGAGCAGGTAAGTATTCCTGACTCCTCTCCCCTCTTGAAACAGGCCAAGCAGGAATACATCCAGAGCTTGCAGGCGTATATGGACGGTATGAATGAGGTTATCGATGGCGATAATACCGAAATGACAACAAAAGAACTGATACAATTGCGTCATCTCGAGGCATTTAAACGCACATGGCTGCGAGCACAGGCAGATATGTACAAAGCGATCGCGTTCTGGGAAGAGATGTATGTCACGAACCAACCGCTGGTAAGAAAAATCTCCCAGCAAAAGATTTCTATCTCACAATGGAAGAGCTATCCGTTCCACTTGCGTGATTATATCGCTGCCGAACACCTATATCGTGCCAATGAGATGGTGCGCTTTAATCCGGAAGATTTAACCTCGCGAGTAGACGTCGTAGTTGACGGAAACCAAGCCGCTGCACTTGGATGGAAAGATATTCCTTTCGCATTTCGCGTGTTGAATGCGACGGATGCGGTACGGGAAGGAGATTTCAAATCACTGAAGAACAAGCTATATTCGCATTTAAAATCACCGGAAATGCCGCTTTTCACGGAATAAGTTTATTTTTAGATGGGATTCATTCTTGAAATCTCATCAAACAACGAATAAAATGAGATTGGGCAATGGACGTACCATTATTTATGGGAGGTGAAACAACAATGACAACTTGGGTAGATAAAGAAACCTGTATCGCTTGTGGTGCTTGCGGTGCTACTGCTCCTGATGTTTTCGATTACGATGATGAGGGTTTGGCATACAACAAGCTCGACGACAACAGCAACACTGCTGAAATCCCGGAAATCCTTTTTGACGATGTCCGCGATGCAGCAGACGGTTGCCCAACCGACTCCATCAAAGTTGAAGAGTAATATGGCAAAGAACCTTCCAGTGATCGATCACTGGGGGTTTTTTTATTCTGCTTTTCTTTCCTGTCTATACTTGCTATAATGTGAAATGATTTCATAAGAGATTGGATAAGGAGGAAATGCTTTTATGTCTTTTACTAACAAAGTTGTAGATGCTTTCATCGAAATTCCTACCGGCAGTCAAAACAAGTATGAATATGACAAGGACGCGGGTGTTTTCCGGTTAGATCGTGTGTTATATTCTCCTATGCATTATCCGACTGAATACGGCTATCTTGATAAAACTTTGGCTCTTGACGGAGATCCGCTTGATATTCTCGTTTTGACAACCTTCCCTACTTTCCCGGGTTGCGTTATCACGACCCGCGTAATCGGTGTACTGGTTATGTCCGATGACAAAGGCCAAGACGAGAAACTTCTGGGTGTACCGGTTGACGATCCCCGTTTTGATGGCGTCAACTCTCTTGATGACGTTGCTCCACATGTATTGAAAGAAATCTCCCACTTCTTCGAGCGCTACAAAGACCTCGAAAACAAAACTACCAAAATCGAAGGCTGGGAAGGTCCTGAGAAAGCGGCTGCTCTCATCGACGAGTGCCTGGCTCGATATGAGCAAAGCAAATAAGAAAGCCGATATGCTTTCTGAAAGCGAGACAAAAACGCTCCCGAGTTTCCATTCGGAAGCGTTTTTTCGTGTTCTATGAAAACAAGTGATGGCTCAGCCTTTTTCCTTCTCTCAACAAGCCTTCCAGATCCTCTGCTGACAGCGGACGGCTGAAATAGTACCCCTGCATCTCATCACAGCGTTTTTCCTGCAGGAATTGAAGCTGCTCTTTCGTTTCCACCCCCTCTGCAATCACGTTCAAATCCAGGCTATGAGCCATCGCAATAATGGACGTGGCAATGGCAGCACCCAAGGGATCAAAGGTAATGTCATGAACAAACGATTGATCAATTTTTAAGCGGTGAATCGGAAAATGCTTGAGATAATTTAAGGATGAATAACCTGTTCCGAAATCATCTATGGAGATTTCAACCCCAAGCTTCGCCAACTCCTGCAGAGTTTCAATCACCTGTCCCACATTCTGCATGGCAATGGTTTCGGTAATCTCCAATTCCAGATACTTAGGCTCCAACTGCGCTTCCTCCAGAATCTGCGCTACCAGTTGAACCAAATTTTTTTGTTGAAACTGGCTTGCCGAAAGATTTACCGCCACCCGCATCGGCGGATAACCTGCCATTTGCCAAGCTTTATTCTGTTTGCATGCGGTTCTCAGCACCCATTCGCCAATCGGGATAATCAGTTGAGTATCTTCTGCCAACGGAATAAATTTGGCAGGTGGCAGCATGCCATGAGTGGGATGGTGCCAACGGAGCAGCGCTTCTACCCCAACAATTTGCCCGCTTTGAATGTTTACCTGCGGTTGATAGTGCAAGAATAGTTCATTACGATCAATCGCTTTGCGTAAATCTTGTTCCAAGGCCAACCTTTCAAACGCTTGGGCATCCATGGCGGTCGTATAGAATCGGTAATTATTCCGGCCGGTTTCCTTTGCACGATACATGGCTGTGTCCGCATTTTTCATCAACGTATCTACATCGCGTCCGCCCTCCGGATACAAACTGATACCAATGCTTGCACTGATTGTCAGTTCACGGCCGGCGATTTCAAATGGTTGACTGATGACATCCAAGATACTTTGGGCAATTCTTTCCGCATGTGCTGTTCCTTCGATTCCGGGTAGCAGCAATGTAAATTCATCCCCACCCAGACGCGCGATCGTTGCTTCGCTGGAGACGGTGCAGCTTAATCGATCGGCAACAGTTATCAGAAGCTGATCACCAGCCCCATGGCCAAAGATGTCGTTAATCAATTTGAAGCGATCCAGATCTAAGAACATAACCGCCAATACGGTTCCCGTTCTCTTGGCATCTCGAATGGCCTGTCCCATTTTCTCCAAAAATAACTTACGGTTTGCAAGATTGGTCAGATCATCATGGTACGCCATAAAATGAATTTGTTCTTCTGCTTGTTTGCGCTCCGTGATGTCGCGAATAGACGTAACTCTTGCCGGTCTGCCGTCATACTCGATCACTTTGCCTGCCAGCTCGCCGTAAAATCGGGTCTGATCTTTTCGCAGGCCGATAGCTTGGTATATGGTATCTACTCCTGAAGAAATGTGCTGCTGAACTAATTCGTGGTCTTCCGGAACGGCCAGTTTTAGTACCTCCATTCCAATTGCTTCCTCACGAGTATAGCCAAACATTCGGGTAAAGGCATCGTTAATCTCCAGAGCGATTCCGTCCCGATGAATCAAGATGGCCTCAAATGTCGCTTCTGATAATTTGCGAAAGCGCTCTTCGCTTTTCTCCAGCCGGTTTTGGTGATGGCGGAGCAATATTTTTTCCATTCGGAACCGAAAGATTACCCAATATATCATGTTGATCAGAAAAAACGGAACAAGCAAAAAGGCCATTACTTTTAGCCGTTCTTTTTGTATTTCTAATTGCCATTTTCTCCCGTCATAATCAAGGCCGACTATGGCATCTACTCTTCCCTGCTCGTCAAAAATCGGAGCAAAGGCAGAAATGGTGTAGCCCCACTGATCGTATGTGGGATGTTTCTCCACAGAAACCACTCCGTGAAAGGCCATATCCATCTCAGGCACATAATTGTGATAGATCTCTCCGATGGGGAGTCTTTTCTCTGCCTCGCCTTCAATCAGTCCGTTACGGTCAATATCTGTTGCCGAATCTACCACGAAATAAATGGTCCCGTCGTCAGATTTGCGCATGGTGTATAGTTCATTGAACTGGGGATTATACATCAACCATTTGCTGATATTCTCCAACACATTCTGGTAGACGGGGTCTTGCTCGATTGTACCCAGTCTTATTTTGGCATGTTCCATCTTCTGCAGCCCGAGGGCAAAAGTGGGAGCCAAACCCCCCGCCAATTGTTCAAATTGCTGCCTCTCTTGAGTTTCCGCCTCTTCCACAAAGAACCAGCCAACGATAAATGTCACCATTAACGAGAGGGCAATATAAACAGGCACCAAGCCCATGACGGAATTACGGCGCAGCCCGAACCGCATGCCGATATCAGCGTTGTATATATGATTGTGCATCAAGGCTCCCAAAAGGAAGAAGATCCATGAAAGAAGCATGATGTACAGTATGTAATCCATCCGCATCCCCTTTATCTGCTTCCACGGAATCTGAAGTGTTCTCTAGCAATTTGAATTGATTCAACGAATCCGCAAGATTTATTTCCAATATACAACAATCGACAAGGCTTAGATAGCACAAATTCAGGAATTTTGGCACGATTCTTCACCTGCAGCAAATGACGAAAATAAATGTCAAACCGATCATGTAAGCGCTGTTTTTTCCGAACAATAAATAAAAATTTAACGATAATGTTCTTAATTTTTGTTGTTCCCCCTATTGACGCTTCTACATTGCC
Organism: Paenibacillaceae bacterium; assembly: GCA_041920465.1. GTDB lineage: Bacteria > Bacillota > Bacilli > Brevibacillales > Brevibacillaceae > Brevibacillus_H. The sequence continues at coordinate 85,083 of JBHGXW010000054.1, forward strand.
ATGATAAAGTAGGTAACAACTCAAGCAAAACTGAATAGTCTAACAACAATGATGAAGAGATGCTATGAGACGGAAACCCTCAGAGAGCCGATGGTCGCTGCGAATCGGCGGTTCCACTTATAGATGAGCACTTCGGAGTTAGCAAACTGAAACATCTAGTAGGTTTGATTCGGTTGATCCGTTATCTCAAGGTCTTGTACCTAAAGAGGTTCTCTCTTGTGAAGGAGAGAACGAATGAGGGTGGTACCGCGAAGCATACCTCTCGTCCCTCACTACAGTCGTAGTGGGCGCGTCGAGAGGTTTTTTATTTTATCAATCATTTAGTTGGAGGTAGAGAAACCATGTTTGAAGACAAATTGATTCTGCGCATTCCAGGACCAACCCCGATTCCACCGCGTGTACAGCAAGCGATGAGCCGTCCGATGATCGGACACCGCAGCGGCCAATTCTCCAAGCTGTTTGCCGAAACTGCGGCGAAACTGAAGCCCTTCTTTGGAACTCTTCAAGATGTTTACGTTGTAACCGGAAGCGGTACGAGCGGCTTGGAAATGGCAGTAGTCAACACGGTACAACCGGGAGAAGAAGTAGCCGTTCTGGTAAGCGGCGCATTTGGTGAACGTTTCGCGAAAATTTGTGAACGTTACGGAATTGTCGTTCATCGTCTCGATGTTACATGGGGCGAAGCGATTACTCCTGAACTTTTGGCTCCTTTCTTGGCTGACAAACCGCAAGTCAAGGCAGTTTTCGCTACATATTGCGAAACTTCAACAGGAATCCTGAACCCGATCAAAGAATTGGCGCAAGTTGTTCGTGAAAAAACAGAAGCATTGTTTATCGTGGACGCAGTAAGCTGCTTGGGTGCTGTACCCTGCGAGATGGATGCATGGGGTCTTGACATCGTGGTTACCGGTTCGCAAAAAGCATTCATGCTTCCAACCGGCCTTGCCTTTATCGCTGCAAGTGACAGAGCTTGGAAAGTGATTGAACAATCCAAACCGCAAGCGTTTTATCTGGATCTGAAAGCTTATCGCAAAAGCTTCGCCGAAAAAACAACTCCGTACACTCCTGCCGTTTCCCTGGTGTTCGGTTTGGAAGAAGTAATCGCCATGATGGAAGAAGAAGGGCTTGCCAATATCATCAAGCGGCACGAGCTCCTGCGCGACATGACACGCGCTGCGATGAGAGCGCTCGGCATTCCGCTCATGACCAAAGATGAATTTGGTTCGCCAACCGTAACCTCGCTTGACCCGCAGGGATTGTTTGATGCCGAGGAACTGCGCAAAGTGTTGAGAACCAGACACAACCTGATTGTTGCCGGCGGACAGCAGCATCTCAAGGGCAAAATATTCCGCATTGGCCACATGGGATATTGCGAACCGCTTGATGTGATCCAAATTGTTGCTGCCATTGAAATGTCTTTAAAACAAATCGGCTTTGAAGTGGAACTTGGAAAAGGTGTAAAAGCCGCACAGGAGGTATTGATCAATCATGTATAAAGTTCTTATCAGCGATCCGCTAAGCGAATTCGGTATTCAAAAATTGCTGGAAGCTCCCGATGTGGAAGTTGTCCAAAAACCGGGTCTCTCCCCTTCCGACCTCTTGGCGGAGATCGGCGAATATGATGCTCTTTTGGTTCGCAGCCAGACACAAGTAACCGCCGAGGTATTGGCTGCCGCGAAAAAGCTAAAAGCCGTCGGCCGTGCCGGTGTGGGTGTTGACAATATCAACATTAACGCGGCTACGGAAGCAGGTATTGTCGTCATCAATGCACCGGATGGAAACACGATTTCCACAGCTGAACATTCATTCGCCATGTTGATGGCATTGGCACGCAATATTCCGCAAGCCCACAAGAAGCTGACGGACGGAACCTGGGATCGGAAAAGCTTCCAGGGGGTAGAGCTTAATGACAAGACGCTTGGTATCATTGGGATGGGGCGTATCGGTTCTGAGGTAGCCAAACGGGCAAAAGCTTTTAATATGAAGGTAATCGGTTTCGATCCGTTCCTGACCGAAGAACGGGCAAAAAAACTGGGGGTAATCAGCGGAACAGTGGAAGACATCATTCGCGAAGCTGATTTCATCACCGTCCATACTCCTTTAACCAAAGAAACCCGCCATCTGATCAGCACGGATCAGTTTGCGAAAATGAAAGACGGAGTGCGGATCATCAACTGTGCACGGGGCGGCATTATTGACGAAAAAGCGCTCTACGAGGCAATTTTGACTGGCAAGGTGGCAGGTGCCGCTCTCGATGTATTCGAGCAAGAACCTCCGGTAGACAATCCGTTGATCGGTTTGCCGCAGGTTGTGGTTACTCCGCATCTGGGCGCTTCAACGGTAGAAGCACAAGAAAACGTAGCGATTGACGTATCGGAAGAACTGCTGAAAATTCTGCGTGGCGAACCCTTTAAAAATGCCGTCAACCTTCCTTCTATCCCGGCACACATTTTGGAAAAGGTTCAGCCTTACTTCAGCTTGGGAGAAAAGCTGGGCAATTTCCTGGCTCAAGTTACGGTTGGTGCCCTGCAAGAGGTTACCATTACTTATAGCGGTGAACTTGCAGACGTAGATATATCTCCGTTGACCAGAACGATTCTCAAAGGAGTTCTCGCCTTCCGTTTGGGAGAAGAGGTGAATTACGTGAATGCCCCTCATCTGGCGAAGATCCGTGATATTACCGTTAACGAACATAAATCGTCCCATAACCGCGGTTTCACCAACTTGATTACACTTGAGCTGAAAACCAATTTGCAAACCCGCACTGTTGCAGGTACCAGATTGAACGGTTACGGTGCGCGCGTTGTCAAAATTGACGATTACTCGATCGATGTCGCTCCAGAGGGCCAACTGCTGTTCATTCATCACAATGACAAGCCAGGTGTAATCGGCCGCGTCGGTACGATTCTCGGCACAAATGATGTCAACATCGCAACGATGCAGGTAGGCCGCCGCGACATTGGCGGAGATGCGATCATGCTGCTTACGGTCGATAAGCCGCTCTCCCCTGAACTCCTGGATACACTGGGAGAATTGAGCGAAATTAAGAGCGTGACGCAGATCGAATTGTAAAAACGTATCCATGCCGCACCCAGCTTCTTGACTAACCTTCACGCACATGGTATTTTAGCAATGCTGGATTATTGAGAATCTGCATCATGGCTGATAATCAAATAGGAAACCATTCGGAGGAGCCTGTCACAAAACAGGCTCCTTTTGTCTTTTTTCTGTTTCCTATATTTGTAGAACCTTTATTTTGGAGAGGAGAATCACTGTGCATTCTGAAACCGTAATCTTGGCGCAGCACTATCTGACATCTTTGTTTGTCATGCTTTTGATCGGTACATTGGGAGGAAAAATTGCTGGAAAGCTTCGCCTCCCGGATGTCGCTCTTTATATGGTGATTGGAATCATTTTGGGACCATCGATCTTGTCTGTTGTTCATATCCCGGCAGAATCAACCGTTAACCAGATCATTGTTTTATTCGGTGCAAGTTTTATTATTTTTCATGGCGGGGTGATTACAAGTTTATCGGTCCTGAAACAGGTTTGGCGGACAATCACTCTGCTTTCCATTGTGGGCGTTATTTTAACTGCACTGGTTGTGGCTGGTGTGGTTGCGCCGATCTTCCATGTTCCTTTTTTCGTTGCACTATTGCTTGGTTCCATTCTCGCATCAACCGATCCTGCGGCACTCGTGCCATTGTTTCAAAAGTTCCCGATCAGAAAAAAGGTTGCCCAAACCGTCATATCAGAATCTGCCTTTACAGATGCAACCGGCGCGATCATGACGACTGTCGTTTATGGTTTGCTGGTATCAAGTTCTCAATTAAACTGGTCATCCATAGTTTGGCAATTCTTGCAGCTTTCGCTTGGCGGGATGTTCATTGGCTTGGTTACCGGGCTTTTCGCAGCATTCCTCATATCAGAAAATGATCGGGGACTCTTGAGAGAGTTTACGCCGATGGTTGTCGTTTTAACTGTGCTTGCTGCCTACTTATTGTCGGAGTGGATTCATGCGAGCGGTTTCATGGGGGTCTTTGTTGCCGGTTTGGTCATTGGAAATGCGAAATCATTTAAACTGACGATTTTGGAAAGGGAGGAACATGCTGCTCACCAATTCATTGATGCTGTAGGCTTAAAGCTAAGAATGCTTATCTTTATTTTACTTGGAAGCCAAGTGGACTTCGCAGCCTTAAAACAATATGGTTTGTTGGGATTGCTTGTTGTGATCATCTTTATGGGAATTGCAAGGCCGATTACAGTGCTTTGCAGCTTGCTTCCTGACAAAAAAGCAAATTGGACTCGATCTGAAGTAATGTTTTTCTTTTGGACTCGCGAAACAGGGGTTATTGCTGCGGCGCTGGCAGGGATCATTTCAGGCTCTGGGCTTGCGTATGGAAAGCTATTGTCCGCCATTGTTTTCGAAGCCATTTTAATCACGTTGTTGCTGCAAGCTGCCACAACTCCGTTTTTGGCAAAAAAATTAAACCTGCTGGAAAAAGCCGACCACTCTTAGAATGGACGGCTTTTTTGTGTCTTGTTCGATTATTAAGAGAACAGCTCCAGGATCTGACTCACATCATCGAGAATGTAATCAGCTTTTTCCTGTTCAAATTTGGCTCTCGCTTCTTGTCCGGAAAGGCCTGTCAGCGTGGCGGCAAAACGGCACCCGATTGCACGAGCCGCCAAGAGGTCAGCAAGGGAATCTCCGACTATCAACACTTCATCCGGATTCTGGATCGGCAGTTGGTATCGCATAACTTCTGCAATCGGCTTATCCAACCCGATCAGTCCCCGAACATAACAATGGGGATGTGGCTTGGAGAGCGGCGCCGCATCTGGAAACTCCTGCTCGGCCTCCAGAACATGGCTGGCAGTCACAATCCGGTTGGGATCAAACAGATCAAGCAGATTTAGCTCCTGAAACGGCACATGGGTCTCAATCGTCGGGCGTCCCGTTCCGATTCCCAGCGTTAATCCTTTTGCTTGCAGTTCTTTCAGAATGGAACGAGCTTTGGCTGGTTCAACAATCGGAATCTCATCAGTCAAGAACCCTTTTTTGCCTGTTTGGGCCGTTTCTCTGCCAATTGACCTGGCAACCAAGGCATCTCCCAAATACCATTCCTGGAATGTCTCCTGACACAGTTTCCACAATTCGCTGTTCCGTGAAAAAATCTCCGTCTCAACCCCACAGCGCTCTTTGGCAATGACGTTCAGGTAGAGCAGCATTTCTGCTTTCTGCGCAGGCCCTTTGGCAAAATCAGGTGTGAATGAAGCAAAGTCAATCACAAATCCTGGATGCTGGGCAGCCAAGTTGGCCAAGCGTGAAACAGCCTCGCGGTCAATTTGATTCGTCAACAATCGGGCAACTTCAGCAGGCTGATACGCTTGCACGTGCTGGCAAAGACGAATCAGTTGATAGCCAAACGTGAGAAACACCATATCCCAGTTTGAATTAATTCCGCGTGACTTGATGAAGTTGAGCACTTCATCCTTGGCAAACACAGTTTGACGCACGGCGCGGATTATTTTCTCCTCTGGCGACGGCGTGAAGTCATCACCGGCTAATTCGAGATATTGTTTGCTGTAAATCATCTCCCAGACGGTTAACGCAGAAGCATCGAAATAACGCTCTTCGCTCAAAAACACTCCGTCGACGTCAAACAAGATGGTTTTAATCATGCTGCCCACTCCTATCTCTGCTTATCTTTATATTGAAGGCAAGGAGATGGTAAAGGTAGTCCCCTCTCCCAGCTTACTATGAACAGTAATGGTCCCATCGTGTGCTTCTACGATATTTTTGGCAATCGCCAGTCCCAATCCCGTCCCGGCTCTACCGCGGGTCCGCGCCTTATCCGCCTTGTAAAAGCGCTCAAAAACAAATGGCAGATCTTCCTGCGGAATGCCGCTTCCCGTATCGCTAATCTCCAGGATCAGCGGATCTGTACCCCCTGCAAGGATTTTTACCGTACCGCCTGCCGGAGTATGGCGCATCGCGTTGTCAATCAGGTTGGTCAACACTTGTTCAATCCGATCGGCATCCAGATCAAATTGTTCCACATTTGCCTGATACGACAGCTCTAGGTTGATCCCCCGATCTTTAGCCAGATTGACGAATTTGCGGTGAATCCGCTCAAGGTATGGACGGAGAACCACCGTGTCTTTGTATAATTCGGTATGCCCGGCTTCCATCCTTGCCAAGTCGAGCAATTCATTTACCAATTTGGTCATTCGGACCGATTCGTCATAGATAATCTTTGCCAGTTCCTTATGCTCTTCCGGACTTGCCGCGATATCATCTACAATCGCTTCGCTATAGCCTTGCAGCATGGATAACGGCGTGCGAAGTTCGTGAGAGACATTGGCAACGAAATCTTTACGCAGCTTGTCCAGCTTCCGCTCTTTGGTCATATCGCGAAGGACTGCCAGCGCGCCTCTGACCATTTCCCGGTCGTGTAACGGAACCATCACAACGGTCCAAACCCTGCCTTGCACCGGAATATCCTCGTGGATTTCCTTTTCTGTCTGCAAGACACGCTGATACATGTCAAAAATCGGGGTCGATTCGTTGTTTCGTTCATATTTCCAATCCCGCAAGAAATGTTCGGCTGGCGGGTTGGTGACCACAATTTTGCCTTCCGCGTCAATCATGATCACGCCGTCAACCATGTTTTTCAGCACGCTGGAAAGCTGCTCTTTTTCATTGGAAAGGGCATGAATCACTTCATTGAGGCGGCTGGCCATCGTATTAAAAGTGGCTGCCAATTCCCCGATTTCATCCGTTGAGGGGTGGGTAACCTTGGCGTCGAAGTCTCCCTCCGCGATCCGTTGCGCTGTTTGCTTCATCTGGCGCAGCGGGAATGTGATCCTTGACGATAAAAAGAAAGCAAAAACGGTAGTAAGAATAAAGCCGATAACTCCTACGACAAAAATCAGTTTTCTTACCTCGGCGACCGTTCCGTTAAAATCTTCAATCGGCTGGAACATGATCACCGCGCCGGTCTCCTTCCCTTCCAGCTTAAGCGGTGCCGCTACAGCCAAGATTTGTGTCCGTTCCGAAGGGTCGCCGTCCTCTTTGGAAATGATAATCCTTGCCGGATGAGGTTTTTGGCCAGCCAGCACTTGCTCCAGCTCAAGTTCTGGCCGGTGGATTAATTCATCAATCGATAGCCCTGATAAAAAAGGCGAGCTTGTATTGCTGTTGAGCGGACGCAATTGGCCGTCTACGACGATAAGTCCGGTCCGGTATGCCGCCCAGAGATTGGCGGAAAAATCCATCATTTTCCGACTGCTTGGCACTTTTTCAATCGTCCTGGCTAGTCGCAGCGATAAACCGATCAAGTCTTCTGTTTGTTTATGAAAGTAATAGCTATCGAAGGACTGCACCAACAGCAAGCTGAAGATTGTCAACACCAGCGCAAATAGCGCGATAATCGTCATCCATAGCTTGCCAACGACACTGCGAAAGATCACGTCCACTTACTTTGGCACCTCAAGTTTGTATCCGACGCCCCAGACAGTTGCGATCATTTGGGCCGCCTCTGGCGATACTTTGTTTAATTTCTCGCGCAAACGCTTGATGTGGGTATCAACAGTTCGCAGGTCACCGAAGAAGTCGTAGTGCCAAACATCTTTTAACAGCTCTTCCCGGGTAAACACCTTATCCGGAGAAAGGGCTAGATAGTGCAGGAGCTCGTATTCTTTCGGTGTAAGATTCACCTCTTGATTGCTTGCCAGCACTTTGTGTGCGTCATGGTCGATGGTCAGCTCAGGGAAAACGAGAATGGAATGGCTGTTGGTGTTTTCCGTTTTTAAATAGGCTGTCGCCGACGCACGGCGAAGAATAGCTTTTACTCGGTAAACCACTTCACGCGGGCTGAACGGCTTCACGACATAGTCGTCAGCTCCTGCCTCAAATCCGTGGACGCGATTCGTTTCTTCCCCTTTGGCTGTCAGCATAATGATAGGGGTCGCCTTATGCTCGCGAATTCTTTGACATGCTTCAATTCCATCAATTCCTGGAAGCATGAGGTCTAAGAGAATAATGTCGTAGTCCTCTTTCAATGCCATTTCAACAGCTTGTTCTCCGTGCTCTGCCTCATCAATAGAGAAGTTTTCACGTTCCAGATACATTTTTATTAATCGACGAATTCTTTCCTCATCATCTACTACCAGAACTTTTGCGTTTTTTTCCATAAGATTCACCTCTTTATAGACTAAAAAGTATGCCGATCCCTTCATTAAACGCCAGCGTAGGAGTGCAAGCCGGCGATAACCAGGTTAACGAATACCAGAGTAATTAACACAATGACGAATCCGGTTACTGCCATCCAGGCAGATTTGGTTCCGATCCAACCGCGTGAGAGACGGAGGTGGAGATAAGCACTATAGTATAACCAAACGATAAGCGCCCATACTTCTTTCGGGTCCCAACCCCAGAATCTGCCCCACGCTTCCGCAGCCCAGATCATGGCGAAAATAAGGGCTCCCAAAGTAAAGACCGGATATCCGATAGCGATTGCACGATAGCTGATTTCATCTATCAATTCAGGATCGATATCATCAAGTACCGGCTTCAGCGCGGCCGCAATCCGCTTCCGTGCGATCAGACGCAGCGCTCCGTACAGAATCAATCCGGAAATGACAGACCAGATCATCGTATTCAATTTACGGGCTGCATCTCTGCCTTCCATCCACGCTGGAGCCTCGAACAAAGGCTGCATTGGGCCTGCAGTGACAATCTTGGATTGGTTTGGAGCTACAATAGCAGGCAATGTATAGTCTACCTTCATCTGTTGTTCTACAGTTCCGTCTTCCTTCAATTTCGGAAACTCAAACGTAGTTTTTTGATCCATGCTGTTGAAGATTGTCACAACCAGAATAAACCCAATCAGCATAAGAACGACACTGATAACAATTTCCAGCCACAATGTGCTTTTGCTTTTCTCGTTTTGGTTGACAGTGCGAACCAGATACATCAAACCGGCTGCAAAACCGACAGCCAATATCCCTTCTCCCAATGCGGCTGTCGTCACGTGGATTTGCAGCCAGTAGCTTTGCAAAGCTGGGATCAAGGGGGTCACTTCACGAGGAAACACACTTGCGTAGGCCAGCATGATCACGCCCAAAGGCATGGCGAACAAGCCAAGTACAGTTACCGTATAAATCCGGTCAATGATCAGGAAGGCGAAAATAATACAGAATGCCAGAAATGCCATGAATTCAAACATATTACTGGTCGGACTGTGGCCTCCGGCGATCCACCGGGCTCCTACGTAACCCGCTTGCGCTAGAAATCCGACCAAAGCGGTTACGTATCCAAGACGGCTAAAACGTAGCTCGTGTGATTTGGGATCGCTGTTTGCCCATTTCTTCCCCGTAACCGCAATCGCGTAAAAGATTGAAGAAAGAACGTAGAGGATGAAAGCGGTTAACAAGAGGTTCTCACTAATTTGTATATACAAAAGTCTCGTACCTCCTTTTTGATCTGTGTACGAATCCAGGTTGCGTTTTAGGCGTTTTGATTTCCTTTTGCCTTATCAGCACGGGAGTTGTCAACCATACAGATGGCAAGCTCCAGTTTCTGGCGGATAAAGTCAAGCTCGCGCCTGAGCCCGAACCAGTTTTTATTGGTATGACCCGCTACATACAGCCTGCCTTTTTCCAGGTGAATCCAGATCCGGCGATGCTGCCAGTAAAACCCCATTACTAGGCCTATCATGGTGACAAAGCAGCCGAAATAGATTAACGGAAGCATTTTGTCTTTGCGGACCATGATCCCCGTGATGTCAATAATGTCCGGCTTTTGCAGACCGAGTGTATAGCGCGGATGATCCTTCTGGGTAATAAACCCGCCAGAGAGGTACACCATCTTTTCCGATGTTCCATCCGCTTCCGAAACAATCTCTATGGCAAACATCGGATTATTGGGGGCATTCGATTTGGTTGCCGGGTTTTTCTTCTCGTCCATATAAAAATCAGGGAAATAGTCTAAAACGCGTACAGTAACACCTTCTGCCACCTTTTGTTCTTTTGCGGGTGAATATAAATCAAGCTTGATCGTACCGAGCGATTTGTTGCCGGCTTGGGTGTCGATTACCGTAAAATTAAGAGCGCCAAGCTGTGCCTCCTGCTTCCCGGATTGATATAACAGGATATCTCCTACACCCATCGGATGATTGACGACAATCGGTCCGCGCTGAATTTCCTTAAGCTTCGGCGGTGCCCCCGGCAACGAATGGTTTTCGTTTTCATAAATGACCGCATCCGTCTGGAAGTTCTTCGGAACCACTTTTCCTTCCAGATCGATCTTTTCCGGAAACTCATCTTCTGAATAGTATTCGGTCTTGTACGCTTCGTTCTTAATATAGTAAGGAGTATTCGGGATGGAAACCGTTTGCCCTTCCCTTACCCACACAAATTCGTCCATATAAAAGCTGGGCACATTACGTAAGAGTACGCCCAAAAGAAACAGAATCAAACCGATATGATTGACATAAGGACCCCAGCGGCTAAACCTCGCTTTTTCCCCCATGATCGAAGTGCCTTCCTGATAGACGCGATAACCTTTTTTACGAAGTGCTTTTTTCGCATCCTCAAGCGTTTTGATATCAACATTACCCGCTTCTTCCCTCGACTCTCCAAATAGTTTTTGCCCTTTTAAAAAAGAGAGGTGCGGGTTGACCCTTGGTTTGCTTAATGCCTTGTATAACGGAATGACACGATCCAAACTGCAGATGACGAGCGATGTTCCGATCATCACGAGTAAAGAAACATACCACCAGGAGGAATATAAGTTGTGAAAGCCCAAGGTGTAATAGATTTTTCCCAGTACGCCGTATGTTTGCTCATAGAACTGGGCGACCGCCTGCTCCGTCGGTACCGGAACCGGGATATAGCGTTCCTGCGGGAAAATGGTTCCAACTGCTGATGCAACCAGGGTAATGAGTATTAATATGATTGCCACTTTAACCGACGAGAAAAAGTTCCAGATCTGATCCACTATTCCTGATTTGTAGGTTTGAGATCTTCGCGCCATCCCTTCATAACGCATGTCTGGAAACGCTGCTGCATCTATTTCTTTTCCCTGATCCAGCGGCTTGCCACAGGACTCACACAGCAAGGTTCCAATCGGGTTGGTGTGTCCACATTCACATTTACGTTCATCCATTTGGTTTCCTCACTTACGGCAAAATTTTGGCCACCTTATCTTGAATGATTTGCGCACTCATCTGACCGATAAACTCATCTTTTACAACACCGTCCTTGTCAATGAAAAATGTGGTTGGAATCGGTCCAATGTTGTACAGGCGTGTAATTTCACGCTGTTGATCGAGCCAAATAGGGAAGGTTACTCCCACTTGATCGACAAATTGTTTCACGGTTATCGGTGATTCACCAATGTTGACGCCTACAAACACGACGCCTTTATCTTTGTTCTGCTGATACTGTTTTTCCAGTTCAGGCATCTCCGTCTTACACGGCACACACCAGCTTCCCCAGAAGTTCAACACAACCCCTTTGCCTCTTAAATCTGACAACTTTACTTGCTTTCCGTCCATCTGCTGCAGACTGAAGTTAGGCGCCTGATCTCCAACCTCTACCGTTGCGGAATCTTTCTTAAAGCTAGAGTAAACCGCAAAGATTAGCGCAGCAAACAATATCCCCAAGATAGCTACGCGAACCGGGGTGCGATTCTTATTCTTCATGCCCCATTCCCCTGTCTGATTAGTTTATCTTCACTAATTATAGCTTCCCTAAAAATAAGACCAGCACACAATGTTTGAACTTTTTATGAACGATCGACTATTTTTTGCGTGTTTTCGACATATTTTGCTTGATTAACCCTTGCTTCATGTGATTCAATTCACGTTCCGACAGAAAACGATACTCTCCTTTTTTTAAGCCTTCCAACGTGAGAGGGCCCAGCCGGACTCTTTCCAGCGTAATGACCGGATGACCAATCGCCTCACACATCCGCCGAACTTGACGGTTACGCCCTTCATGGATCGTCAGTTCCAGATGGGCACGCCTGCGCGATTGATCAATCTCCAGAATTCTCGCTGAACCGGGTGACGTCATGCCATCTTCAAGCATGATGCCCTCAGCCAGCTTTTTTACCTGATATGGGGTCGGGATCCCTTTCACCCATGCTCGATACACCTTATCTATCTCGTAGGAAGGATGAGCAACCTGATTGGCAAAATCCCCGTCGTTCGTCAGAAGCAAAAGACCTGACGTATCATAGTCCAAACGTCCGATCGGATAAACTCTTTCCCGGACGCCATGCAAGAGGTCCGTCACCACCTTGCGCCCCTGCGGATCATGTAAGCTGGTAATGACCCCGGTAGGTTTATAAAGGAGTATGTATACGTGTTTCTCCCGCTGGATCGGCTTGCCGTCCACCAGTATGCTGTCTCGTTCGGGATCTACCTTGGCCCCGAGCTCGGTTACCACCTTGCCGTTTACCTGCACACGGCCTTCCTTAATCCATTCCTCACAATTACGGCGAGAGGCCACTCCAGCATGCGCCAGGACTTTTTGCAAACGTTCCATCTAGTTTCACCTCTTCACTCATCATACCAATCATACTCATTTCTACCATTGTGGACAAGAAAAAGAAAAAAACTTCCTCCGAAGCAAAGGAAGTTCTCAGCGAAAGACCCAATACACTACAATTATGGATGCGATGACGCTTGCGAAGTCGGACCACAATCCAACTTTTAGCGCGTATGCACCGTTTTTTATTCCCACCGCTCCAAAATAAACGGTCAGGACGTAAAGCGTCGTATCCGTGCTGCCCTGCATCGTAGAGGCGAGCCTGCCCAAAAGGGAATCGGGTCCATACCTGGCGATCAGATCGGTGGCAATTGCAAGCGAGCCCACTCCTGACAACGGCCGCAATAATCCCAACGGAACAATTTCTGCCGGTATGTGAAAGTAGGCAAGCAGCGGCTGAATCAACGAAAGCAGCAAATCAAGCGCACCTGACTCACGGAACAAGGTAATCGCCACCATCATCGCCACCAAGTGGGGCATAATCTTGAGCGTAGTGACTAACCCGCCTTTGGCTCCCTCTGTAAATGCCTCATACACTGCTACTTTTTTCGACCAGCCGTGGACCAATATCAAAGAAATCATGACCGGAATTGCCCATAACGAAATGAGAGAGATCCATTGGTACAAAGGGTCCCCTCCTATCTCTGCCGCCTAAATGACAGTCGGCGGTAGATTCGGTCCAGAATCAGCGCGACGGTTGTGGCTATAAACGAAGACATCAAGGTGGTTCCGACGATCTCAAACGGACTCGTTGAACCGTACTGCATGCGAATCGCGATGATCGTGGTGGGAATCAGCGTAATGCTGGCTGTGTTAATCGCCAGAAGCGTGCACATCGCAGGAGAAGCCACCTGCTTGTCGGGATTTAATTTCTGCAGCTCTTCCATCGCTTTAAGGCCCATTGGCGTAGCCGCATTTCCCAACCCCAACAAATTGGCGCTCATGTTGGAAATAATGTAGCCCAATGCCGGATGATTTTTGGGAACGTCGGGAAAAAGCAGAAGGACAAGCGGTGACATAAACTTGGCAAGAAGAGACAACAGTCCTGATTTCTCCGCGATCCGCATCAGCCCCATCCAAAACATTAAAACACTTAACAATCCGATGCATACGGTTATGCCCGTTTTTGCTCCTTCAAACGAAGCGTGGCTGATGACGTCAATTCTGCCGTTCCAGGCGGCAACCACAATACTGAAAAGGATTAAGCCAAGCCAGATCACGTTAAGCATGCAGGACCCCTCCCAGCATCAGTTCAAACACGATATCCCAGAAAGGTTTCGGCTGGCCGGATGAAGGATGAGTTCCGAATGTGGCCGCAGCTGATTGAGCAGTTAACGGAACTCTGCCGATCGGCTTATTGTTAAGAAAAAACTGTATATAACCCGCCTGCTGCCCGATCATTTTTTTATCCAAGCGACGATCCAACAGTTGAACCTTGGAAGTAATCTGACCAGATTCCCCTTCTTGCAAGGGATAGCTGAAATCATTCTGGGTGACCAGCACCAGTTCATCATCCGCCTTATCCAGCTTGCTGTCAGCTTTCACCCGTTCTCCTTTGCCGATGATTTTGACCGTTTGGAAATGCTGAAAACCCCAGTCCATCAGTGCCATGGAGTCATTCCAATCGTCCGGTGCGTTTAAGGTAATGGCCGCCAACTGCCGTCCGTCACGGGTAGCAGAGGATGAGAGACAACGTCTGGCCAGCTTGGTGTAACCTGTTTTCACCCCGTCTGCTCCTTTGTAGAGGTACAACATTTTGTTCTTGTTTTGCAGACGGCGGTCCCAGTTCTCCCCTTCCCAAGAGATGTTTTTCACTTTGGTAGAGACGATTTGGCGAAACACCGGGTTCTTCAGGGCATAGGCACTTAATTTCACCATATCGTTCGCCGTGGAATAGTGCATGTTGCTGTCATCAAGACCGTGCGGGTTGGTAAAATGGGTATGAGCCATGCCGATCATCGCCGCTTTTTCATTCATCATATAGACAAAGCCTGGAACCGAACCGCCGACGTGATCGGCAATCGCCACTGCCGCATCATTGCCTGAGCGAAGCATCAGCCCGTAAAGCAGCTCCTCCAGTGTGAGCTTCTCTCCTTTTTTCAGGTAAATCGACGAGCCTTCCACACCGACCGCCTCATCCGGAACAGTTACCACATCCTTTAGATTGCCCGCTTCAATTGCAACAATGGCTGTCATCGTTTTGGTCAAACTGGCGATGCGCATTTTCTTGTCGCCCTCTTTTTCGTACAGGATACGGCCAGATTGTACGTCAATCAACGCCGCACTCTCTGCGGAAATGGTCGGAATGTCAGCAGAAGCATGGATGGGCTGCGCCGGATAGAACAGCCATTGACAAAAAAGAAAAACGACGAGTACGCCGGAAATGTGATTCAGAAATTTCATAACGTCCTCCCCACTACTTGGATAAGCTCAGTTTGTACCAAGTATATGGGGACGGCACGCCTGATAGTACCCGAAACTATTCCGACTGCTTCTCGCCGTTTAAAGGATTCTTCTCGCTGAACAATGCGGTCGCTTCCGCTTCTACCTCTTCCAAGGAAAAATTGTCGGGAGGTTCCGGCAAGTCGCTTAACTCCCGCAATCCGAAATGCTCCAAAAATTCTTTGGTCGTCCCATAGAGTATAGGCCGTCCGATTCCTTCCGCACGCCCCACTTCCCTGATCAGTTGTTTGCTGATTAGCGTATTGAGCGCTTTCTCGCATTTGACGCCGCGAATCTCTTCAATGTCCGTGCGGGTAATCGGCTGCTTGTAGGCAATAATCGCAAGCGTTTCTAATGCCGCCTGGGACAACGAAGAGTGAGTCGGCGAGGAAGCAAGCTTCTCGAAGTAGACGGCATGCTCCGGAAGTGTCGTAAACTGGAACGCTCTTGCAACTTCTACAATTTGGATGCCTCGGCTGCTTCTGCGAAAATCGGCCTTCATATCTTCAATAATATCAATGATCGTATCCTCGGGAAGCTCCAGTATCTCGGCTAGCTGCTTTGCCTCAATGCCTTCGTCGCCGGAGATGAAAATAAGCCCTTCTATGATACTTTTGATGCGATCATAGTCCATTATGTACCCTCTCTTCTGATTTTCCTGCTAGCTTTCCTTGCGTCTCGTTGTCACAAATAAGAATTTCGGTAAACAGTTGATTCTGTACACAGGTAATCCGCTTTGCTTTCATCAATTCCAACAAAGCCAAAAAAGTGGTAACAATCTCGGTCCGGGAAACCGTTTCGGAGAACAGCTGGGAAAACCGGATCATCCCTCCGCCTACCTTAAGCATCTGGCGAATCTCTTTCATCCTGTCTTTAACGGAGATTTCGTCGCGTGACACCTTGGTTAAAGGCTCACGGGTCTGCCTGCGGGTAAAAAGCTTCTCCAATGCATCCACCAAATCGTAGATGGACACATTGGTAATCGTCGGCTCTTCCGTGCGGATATAAGGAGTCAAATCTTCAGCCGGACGGGTAAACACCTTGCTTCTCCCGACCTCCATTTCGCGCAGCTGCTCGGCCATCATTTTGAACCGTTTGTATTCCAAGAGCCGCTGAACCAGTTCGTCCCGCGGATCAACCTCTTCCACCTCCATGTCAAACAACGGCTGAAATACCGTCTCCTCTTTTTTGGGAAGGAGCATTTTACTCTTGATGGAAAGAAGGGTGGCTGCCATCACGACGAACTCGCTTGCCACTTCCAATTGCAATTCCTGCATCGTATGGATAGTCTCCAGATATTGCTCGGTTATTTCCGAGATCGGAATGTCGTATATATCCACTTCCGCCTTGTCTATCAGATGCAGAAGCAAATCAAGCGGTCCTTCAAAGGAATCAAGTTTGATGCTGTATGACACACTCATCCGCCTGCCTTATTATTCTTGAAACACTATCGTTTTGTCCTGCTGCAGCTGTTACGTAACCAAAAGGGCAGCCGTCAGTATTCCGTTAATTACCAACCTGATCGGTATCGTCAGAAAAGCGCTCAGCCCAGGAAGGAAAATAATCAGCAGCAAAAGCCATGGACCGTACGTATCCAACTGATAGAAAAATCGATCCATGCTTCTTGGCGCCAAATAACGGAGAATCTTGTTGCCGTCCAGTGGAGGAACAGGCAGCAGGTTAAAGACGAACAAGGCGCAGTTAATAATAATCGAGTAGCGCAAAGTGTATTCTACTGCCATGGATGCTTTCTCTGACAGGTTATCGTACATGGCTGACTGATCGGCAACAATATACAGTACGGCAAAGAGAAAAGCCAACACGATATTGACCAACGGCCCTGCCGCAGATACATAAACCATTCCCAAGCGCTTGTTTCCACGGAAGCGGAGCGGATTAACCGGTACGGGCTTTGCCCAGCCAAACGGCCCGAACAAAATCAGAATCAAGCCGAACGGATCAATATGCGGAATCGGATTTACCGTAAGCCTGCCCTCCCGCTTCGCCGTATCGTCGCCCAGACGCCAAGCCACGAAAGCATGAGCCCATTCATGCAAGGAGAAAGCAATCACGAAGGCAATCATGCGGAAGGGAACCGTTTCCCAATCAAAATGAAACAAGTTGGATAAATCCATGTATACCTCCTGTAAAGGAACAAACTTTTACGCCAAAACTCAAAAAAATCACTATTTCTTTAGAATAACAGCAGACCGCTCGGGAAACAAGTGAAGAAAGCACCGGGATGCCCGGTGCTTTTTCGCCGTCGTTTTTGACGCTGAAGGTTTATCAGAATACTTCAACCTTCGCCATTTTGTCGCCTTGCTTGATCTTGTCCACGTGCTCCATGCCCTCTGTTACTTGGCCAAACACGGTATGTACTCCGTCGAGATGAGGAAATGCATCGTAGCAGATGAAGAATTGGCTGCCGCCTGTATCTTTACCGGCATGCGCCATGGAAAGAGCGCCGCGTACATGCTTATGCGGATTGCCTGCTGTTTCACATTTGATTGTATAGCCTGGGCCGCCAGTTCCTGTACCGTACGGGCAGCCGCCTTGTGCTACAAAACCCGGAATGACGCGATGGAACGTCAAATTGTTATAAAAACCTTCATTTGCCAATTTCTCGAAGTTTGCCACCGTACCTGGAGCTGCCTCATCAAACAGATCCAACAGTACTTCTTGTCCGCCTTCCAGCGTAATTTTAGCTTTTTTCATGTTGAAACCTCCTTACACAAATATCTTCTCTATCTTATCCCTTCTCCCTGGCGCAATCAAGCGAAACTGCCTGCAGTTGATTTTGCATGCGGCTATTGACGGTGTGTAGATCCGTCACATATACATTTCCCGGCTGCTGCTTGGCCAGCTTTTTCAGATGAGCGGCCTGTTCCGAGATTTCTACCACGGCTTCAAAGCGCTTCCGCGAACAATACAATCCTGCCAGCGAAATGGACAAATCGGGGGCTTCCGGACTCTTTTTGCATTTCTCATAGATTTCTTGAAAGTAGGTGGGAAACAGTAATTTGATGTGATTGGCAATCTCTTCCGCCGAGTCAACGGAAGTGACAATGATGAAGTCGTCTCCTCCAATATGTCCGACAAAATCGCTCACATCTCCTCTGCATCTGACACTTTCTCTTAACAGTTGTGCCGTGTGGTGAATGATCTGGTCCCCGACATCAAAACCGAATTGGTCGTTAAACCACTTGAACCGGTCCAAATCGCAATAAATCACGACAAAATCCTGGTTACTCTTCAACCGTGAATTCAACTCCCGCTCGATATGCACATTGCCAGGCAAACCGGTAAGCGGGTTGGCAAAAGTGGCCATTTCCAGTTTGATGGTCGTCATCTTGTCCAACAGGCTTTGCACGGAAACAATGCCCAGATAGCTGTTATCCGCATCTACAATGATAATGACGTCATAGAGATGGAAGGCATCACGCGCCATCGCTTTGCGTGCCACTTCCTCGATCTTGTCGCCCTTTTGCACGATTAACGGTGACATATTCATGATCTGCGAGACTGAACGTTCATAGTAGAGGGCGATTCCGTATCGTCCGCCTAGCACCTGGTACAATTGAAAACGCATGACCAGTCCAACTGGCACCTGGCCATCCAAGACAATAATACTGTCAATCCGTTGATTCTGTTCGAACAATTGGTGAATCTTGCGCACTTTTGTATTACGGTCGACACAAATCGTCTTGGTTACGATGTCTCCTATATCTGCTGAATCTACGCGGTATGACAAAGTGCCCCGCCGTTTCTCTTGAGTCGACCGGATAAAATTCATCGCGTTGCCAGAAATTTGCGTCAGTCCTTTGGCCGGTTTGCCCAGGTAATACCCCTGCCCGTAATTGACGCCAAGTTCAATCAACGTTTGCAGTTCCCCTTCCGATTCAATCCCTTCTGCGATAATCTTGCATTTCACCTTTTCGGCAAACTGGACGAACGTCTCCAGAAGTGCCTGTTTGATGGAATCGATATCAATATTGCGAATTAAAGACATATCCAATTTGATAAAATCAGGATAAATCTCAGCAATCGATTCCAGACTTGAATACCCTGCACCCGCATCATCAACGGCGATCAAAAAGCCTCTTCTGCGGTACTCTTCAATAATTTTGCGAAAGACGCGGTAATTGGTAATGGCATGCCGCTCGGTAATCTCCAAAACGATGTTGCTCGGATGAAGCCCCGACTCCTCCAGCTCTTTGTAAAGGCTCCCCCGAAGCAGGTACGGGTCGTCGATCGCTCTTGGATCGAGGTTGATGAAAATCTTTTGGTTCTGTTTAATATAACGCAGCTTCTCCAATGCTTTTTTCCGGCAGATGCTTTCCAGTTTGAACACCGTATCAGTTTCATCGGCATAGGAAAACAAGGTAGCCGGTGAATAAAAAGTCGATTTTTCCGGCCCCCGCGCCAGCGCTTCCCAGCCAAGCGGCTCTCCGTCACGAAGAGAGGCTATCGGCATATACAGCATATGGACAGCCTCTTCCTGCAAGAGACGGTGAAACTGCGTAATATGGGTGTATTTTTCGGAGGTAAGTCCGTATTTCGCCATATGTACAGCGTGTTTCACACACGTATACATTTCCTTTGCAACATCTTGTCCGGGGAGTACAGCATAGCCGATATGCATTTTTATGTCTTCCCGGTTGACAAAGGCAATTTGCTGGTTTAACAGCTTCTCCGCCATGCTTTGGAAGCTGATCGACAATAACCGGTATTCTTCTTCATCAACTCCTGCGGGGAAGGAAACATAAATAGCAAAGTCGTCTCCGAACAGCTTTTGAATACCGAGCAGTTTTCCTTTAATCTCAAAAACCCGTTTGGCCGCAGACAGTACAATCTTTTCAAAGCGGTGAATAATCCGTTTGGCAGCCATATCACCATATCGGTGTTCAATATCTGTCAATTTGACGATGTCCACGTAAAACAACAGTACCGATGCCCCCGAAGCGATTTCCTGGCTGATTACGGTTTTCAGGCGGAACTTTTTTTCGGTAAGTACAATCGGGGTTTTGCTAAATTTTTGTAACAGCGATGTCCACATGGAGTCCGTCCTCCTTCATTACCTTGTCCAATTATGACAAGTGTCTGTAAAGAGATTATGAAAATCGAGTAAACGTTCGATAAAATAAAAAAATGCCCCCGTCAAAAACGGAAGCATTTTATCCTGTGCGCGGTTTATCGTTTTGGCAATGCGGCTCCGGCAGGCAGTCTGTCCAGCTTGATCAGATCAGCGTAGGTTTCCCGCTCGACAACAACCCGCGCCTGACCGTCCCTTACGAAGACAACCGCAGGGCGAGTAATTCGGTTATAGTTGTTGGACATGGAATAGCCGTAAGCACCGGTGCAGGATACGGCAAGAATGTCACCTGCTTTAACCTGCGGGAGTGGGATATCCCAAATCAGCATATCGCCGGTTTCGCAGCATTTGCCGGCAACGGAAACCGTTTCATCCGCTTCTTCCCGCATCCGGTTAGCCAATGCCGCTTCATATTGGGCTTGGTACAATGCAGGACGCAGGTTGTCGGTCATCCCGCCGTCAACGGATACATATTTGCGGACTCCCGGAACCTCCTTGGAAGACCCGAGGCGATAGAGGGTCGTTCCGGCATCCCCGACAATACTTCGGCCCGGCTCAATCCACAATTCCGGAAGAGGCAGTTGGTATTGACCAAACATGCGTCTCACTGCTGTCGTAATGGCGTTGACATAATCCCTTGGCTGAAGCGGAGTATCGCCCTCCACATAACGAATGCCGAAGCCTCCCCCGACGTTTAAGACACTGGATACAAAGTGATAACGCTCTTTCGCCTCCGCAAGCAGAGAAGCAATGATCTCAACTGCAATCACAAATCCGTCCGTCTCAAATATTTGCGAGCCGATATGGGAATGAACCCCAAGCAGGCGGAGATGATTGCTCTCCAGACAATAACGGATCGCTTCCAATGCTTGACCGCTTTGAACGTCAAACCCAAATTTGGAGTCCTGCTGTCCGGTAGAAATATATTCATGCGTGTGAGCCTCTACTCCCGGTGTAATCCGAAGTAAAACGGCAACTTCTTGCTTGCGCACTTCAGCCTGTTCACGCAGTAAAGACAATTCGTAAAAATTATCGGCTACAAAGCAGCCAATCCCAGCATCAAGTCCCATGATGATTTCATCGACTGATTTATTGTTGCCGTGGAAGTGAATGCGTTCTGCAGGAAATCCGGCTTGCAAGGCGGTAAACAGCTCACCGCCCGACACAACGTCAAGTGAGAGCCCCTCTTCTTCTACCAGCTTGCACATGGCCATCGTACAGAAAGCCTTGCTTGCATACGCAACTTGAAAAGAGAATCCGCTCTCCTGAAAAGCTTGCATATAGGCACGACATTTTTGACGAATCAATTCCTCATCATATACATACAAAGGAGTCTTAAATTCCTGTACCAATTGGGTGGCATCGCATCCGCCAATCTCAAGATGTCCTTTTTCATTAATACGACTCGTGCCATGCAAATACATCTGATTTTCCTCCTTAAACTGCCTGCTCTTTCTATGCCGTCCAGGTCAGATACAGCAAAGCAACTGACGATTCATCCCGCCAGTTGCTTTATGTTCATAACTATATCATGGGTGTTTGCCGCTTGACAATGGGGGTTTCGCCCAAACGCATAAATATTCATTGTCTGGAATGATTTTGTGGTTTGACGATGCTGGGCCGTGAGTTCATGATCGGTATCGCCATCCGTATAAAAATATTCTTGATCGCTTGATAGTTGAACGGTACAAAAGGCCATAAATACGGGGTGTCAAACGAGCGGGTCAAGGCCAGGGTGATTACAACTGCGGCAATCCCGATCATGAAACCCGTAACGGAAAAGAACCCCACCATAAGCGTCAAGAAGATGCGCACCAGCCGAGTAGCCAATCCCATCTCATAGCTCGGAGTTGCGTATGTACCGATCGCAGCGATCGCCAAATATAAAATGACTTCTGGCGAAAACATTCCTACCTGTATGGCTACTTGTCCGACCAGAATGGCTGCGATCAAGCCCATTGCAGTTCCCAAAGGCGTCGGCGTGTGTATGGCAGCCATTCTCATCAAATCAAGCCCGATTTCTGCCGTGATAAACTGAGCCAATAACGGAATGGAACCATGTTTTTTGATGCCGATAAATTCCAGCCCGTCCGGTATGAGAATGGGATGCATCGCCAAGAGCAGCCACAACGGCAGCAAAAAAACCGAAGCAACCATACCGACAAACCGAACCCAACGCAGATAAGCACCGATCACAGGACGTTGACGGTATTCTTCCGCATGCTGAACATGATGAAAAAACGTGGTTGGAGTAATCATCACACTTGGTGAAGTATCGACATAGATCAGTATATGCCCTTCCAGCAAATGCACGGCAGCTACGTCAGGACGTTCCGTATAGCGGACAAGCGGGAATGGATTCCAGGACTTTCCTAAAATAAATTCTTCCACTGTTTTTTCCGCCATCGGAATTCCGTCAATGTTGATTTTCTGCAAACGATCTTTAATTCTCTCCAGCAATTCCGGATTGGCCACGTCATGCAGATACGCTACAGCTACATCGGTCTTGGAGCGATCCCCGATTTTCATGATTTCAAAACGTAATCTCTCGTCACGCAGACGTCTTCGTGTTAATGCCGTGTTGACAACCAGGGTTTCCGTAAATCCGTCATGGGCACCGCGAACCACCCGTTCCAAGTCCGGTTCCTCCGGCTGTCTCCCCGGAAAAACCTTCGCATCGATCATGAGCGCCTGATTCTCTCCATCAATCACAAGACCCAGCTGGCCGACCAGCACCCTGTCAATCAATTCGTTGCATGAGCTGACCTTGGTAAGTTGAAAGTACGGGATAAATCGATAATACAAGTGGTAAAGAGTATCTCCTTCCAAGTCACCTTCCCGCAAGTCATTCAAATCCCGGAGTATTTGCGTAACCAGATGGCTGTCGGCAAAACCGTTAATGTAGTACAACAGAAAGTGTTTATCTCCGTACGATAGTTCATGAAGTCCAACATCAAAGCTCTGACCGACACCCATCGTTTTATTGATATATGCTTTGTTGGCTTCAATGTTCTTGGAAATGGGCTGTTTCTCTGCTAGATTGACTGGCATGCAACTCACTCCTTTCGAGAATCCATTCCACTGCTTTTCGTGTGATCGGGCAACCGTACCGGATGTGATCTTTACCGTGCATTTTTCCAATGTCTCCAATGCCGATCACATTGGGAACACGATACTTGTTTAAGATGTCAACGGTATCCCCGTATATGCAATTCTCCAGTGACTTGTCGGCATAGCCGTCTTTGTCCACTGCTCCTGCTATGACCTGACCTTCATTAGTCACAGAGAACTCCACTTTGGTTCCTTCCACCAGTTTGGTATTGGAAGCTACGGCAATCGCACCGATTACTTCCACCTCCGAAGATGAAAGAAGATAATCGATAGCTTGTTCGCCTGCCCCCATACCGTAACTTCCGTTGTCATCCACCATGACCAAAACCGGGTCGCGTACAGCTTGTTTCACTAATTCTACGATTTGCGGACCAGATAAAGGCGTCGGATTACCAGCCGAAAGGGAGATGCATCGCCCACCAATCTGCCTTGCCACCTGCTCGACTACCTTCTGTGCGACATAATCGCCATCTGTAACAAGGATCACTTTGCGCCGTTTGCCTTGCATGCCCATACCCACCTCTCACCACCTAGCCTTTAGGCTTAAATACGAGAGAAGCAAGGAACCCAAAGACGATTGCTGCCGAAATTCCCGCGCTGGGCACTTCAAAAATCCCTGTGATGACACCGATAACCCCGTCTTTTTGCGCCTCGGCTATTGCCCCGTGATAAAGCGCGTGGCCAAAGCTGGTGATGGGGACGGTGGCACCCGCGCCGGCAAAATCGATGAATTTGTCGTATACCCCGATAAAATCAAGCACTACTCCGGTAACCACCAGCGTACTCATGACATGGGCCGGCGTCAGTTTGGCTACATCCATCAACAGTTGTCCGGCAACGCAGATCAGTCCGCCGACAATAAAGGCAATCAGATACTCCAACGAGATCCCTCCTAACTACGATTGTCCGCCTCAAAAGCAACGGCGTGCGCAATACATGGGATAGAATTGCCTTGTTGATAGCTGACAGGGCTAAGGAGGGCACCCGTTGCGACTACCAACACTTTTTTCAACACGCCTTTTTGCAGTTGATTCATGATGTAACCATATGTGACTGTGGCACTGCTGGCACAGCCGCTCGCTCCGGCAAAAACCTCTTGATCGGGGGAATAAATCATCAAGCCACAGTCGTTATAAACTCTGTCAAGATCATATCCTTGACGCAGCATCATCTCTTTTGTGATCGCAAACCCTACAGAAGCCAAATCTCCGGTGACAATCAAATCATAATCTTGCGGGTTTCGTCCTACGTCTTCAAAATGCTGAATCATGGTGGAAACAGCGGCAGGAGCCATCGCCGCGCCCATATCGAAGGGATCTTTTATTCCCATATCGACCACTTTGCCAATGGTAGCGTACGTGAGCCGCGGTCCGCTGCCGCCTGACCCCACAACTGCAGCACCGGCACCGGTGACTGTCCACTGCGCATAAGGAGGCTTTTGACCGCCGTATTCCGTTGGGTAGCGAAATTGACGTTCCGCCGTTGCGTTGTGGCTGCTGCAAGCGGCAATGACATGATTGGCAAACCCGGCATTCACCAGTGCCGCCGCGTTTGCCAGTGTCAGCATTGAAGTGGAACAAGCGCCAAACATCCCCATCAGTGGAATGTGTACCTTTTCAGCCGTGAAGTTAGCCGTAATGTTTTGGTTCAGCAAATCTCCGGCCAGAATCAAGTCAATATCGTTTTCCGTCAAGTTGGCTTTTTGCATGGAAAAGCGAACCGCATCTTCCATCAGTTGTTTTTCCGCATTTTCCCATGAATCCTGGCCTGCGTACAGGTCGTTATAGATTTTGTCAAAGAATGCGGCAAGCGGCCCCTCGCCTTCTTTCGGCCCTACAACCGTTGCCGATGCTTGAATGCGAACATCCTCGGTAAACTGCCAGGTCTGACGGCTGAGGCGGCATTGATTCTTGATGAGAGTACCGGTCATGTTCACCCCACCTTTTACTTGCTGCGTTATAACCAACCAAATAAACTTTTGATCAAACTCCCTATGAAAGCGGCCACGACGCCAAACACAATAACAGAACCAGCCAGCTTAAACATGTTGCCGCCTACTCCCAGCACATAACCTTCGCTGCGATGTTCAATGGCGGCGGAAGCGATTGAATTGGCAAAACCGGTCACCGGAACGGCGGAACCGGCACCTGCATATTGTCCGATGTTATCGTAGATACCCAGCCCGGTTAATAACACAGAAAGAAAGATCAACGTGGCTACAGTCGGATTGGAGGCCGTCTTCTCGGTAAAATCAAAAAATGTAATATAGAAATTTTGAATGGCTTGTCCTAAGAGGCATATCGCGCCGCCTACCCAGAAAGCTCTAAACGAGTTTATCCAAACATCACGTTTCGGTCGATATTTGGCCGCCTGCTGCTGGTACAAGCTTTGTGTCATTTCCATTTTGGGGTTCTTTGTTTTGGTGGCCATACACTTTTCCCTCTCTTTTTACATGTGTTTCCTAGACAAATTGTTAGGTTTAGCATTTTCGCTTACTATTCATTCTATAAGTGACAGGTATTCCCAACTCATAGCTGAAACACCCATTGAATGAAGGAACCAAGCATTTTTCCGAGCACCATAGCCATCAAAAAGATCAGGATAAACCGATCCATGTTCAGTCTCTTTGCCAGAATCGGAAACACATTAAGCACCTCCGTTAATCCGGCTGCAAGTGTACCAACAAATACTCCTGACAATAGACCAACAATGATCATGCTGAAAGCCGGTAACATCACGACAATCTGAAAGAAATCAATCAAGGTAAAGAAAACTGCCCCTAAAACAAGCGCCCACTCAAAACTTCTCACGTATTTTTGGGAGTTGGACAACTGCGTCAAGCGTGGAATGATATCCAATACCGTAATAAACGCAACCAGCCCACTGCCTGAAGCAAATCCACCTGCCAACCCGATCAGAATAAGCAGCAAGGTTTTACCTGTCATCATTTCTTGGTTCGCTCATTTTCCTTATTTTCGTGCTGGATATAATACTGATCCAGGCTCTGCTGATACAAAAACAGCTCCACTTCGAGCGGGCTTGGTTCTTCGTTGATCCGCCTACGGAAAATATGATTAAAAAACAAAACCATCCCCAAACCAACTCCGATTGAATAAGGGATTTGCAGAAGCAGAGGCTGGTTATTTACTTTACCCGTCAAGAGATAATAAATCCGCTGATGGACCTGCAGCATGCTCACGTCTGTATGAAAATTCATGATGGCCAAGCCGGAGCCGATAAAGAGAATCACCCAAACGAGTGCAACCAAAAGAGTATTGGGTGTTCTGCGCGGATTGTCAACCTCGACAATGATTTGCGCCGATCCTTGCACCTCCAGGCTAAGCTCAGGATGGATATTTTTCAGCTTTTTGATCACCTGCATAATGTCGATAATGATCAGATCTCCGTCTTCCGGCTTTACTTGATAAACGGGAAGTTTCGCAAGTGTCTTCTCTTTCATTCCATCCCAGTACAATTGGCAAATATCTCCAAGAGCAATAACCGTATGAGGCTTGACTGATAACTTTTTCCGCAGTTTCAGGAATAAAGGTTGATCCAACTCTCTCTCCCCCTTTTCTTCCAACTGTATAGTGTAGTATGTGCCTCGTCCGCGCATGAGATACATAAGAAAAGACCAGTGAGCTATTGCTCAATCTGGTCTTTAATCGTTTGTAAGATACGCTTTTCTAATCGAGATACCTGCACTTGGGAGATACCCAGTCGCTCGGCAACTTCAGACTGGGTGAAATCCTTATAATAGCGCAGATAAACAATCAACTGCTCGCGTTCCGACAGCTTGCTGATCGCGTCTTTCAAGGCAATCTTGTCGAACCACTTGCCCATGCTTTCGTCCGCAATCTGGTCAATCAGCGTGATCGGATCGCCGTCGTTTTCAAATACCGTTTCGTGGATGGACGAAGGGGCACGACTTGCTTCCTGAGCAAACACCACTTCCTCAGGGCTGATGGACAAGGCTTCCGCCACTTCGCTTACCGTAGGAGAACGGCCAAAATGCTTGTACAATTCGTCTTTAACCCGCCTAATCTTGTTAGCCATTTCTTTCAGGGAACGGCTCACCTTTACGGTTCCGTCATCCCGTAAGAAACGCTGGATTTCTCCGATAATCATCGGAACGGCATAAGTAGAAAACTTCACGTCGTAAGCTAAGTCAAACTTGTCTACCGCCTTCAAAAGACCAATGCAGCCAATTTGAAACAAGTCATCCGCTTCATAGCCACGATTGATAAAACGCTGCACGACTGACCAAACTAACCGAATATTGCTGTTTACAAGCAGTTCTCTCGCTTCGTTATCACCTGCCTGGCTTTTGGCGATTAATTCTTTCACCTGGTCGTTTGTCAGAAATGGGTGACTGGCATTTTTGATATCGGCTCCCATGGCATTACCCCTAATTATTTTGCACGGCTTTTGATAAGGTAAGGTGTTTGGTCATGCGGATTTTCGTTCCCTTTCCCACACCCGTAATAACCTCAATTGAATCCATAAAGTTCTCCATAATTGTAAAACCCATCCCTGAGCGCTCCAGCTCAGGCTTGGAGGTATACAGCGGCTGCATGGCCAGGCTTACGTCTTCAATTCCTTTGCCGTGGTCCTCAATGGAAAGTTCAATCCATTTGTCATCCAGGTTGACCTGGATATAGACGATGCCTTCCGGGTCTTCTTCGTAGCCGTGAATGATCGCATTGGTGACTCCTTCTGATACAACGGTTTTGATCTCTTCCAATTCATCCATCGTGATGTCCAATTGAGAAATGAAGGAAGCAACGGCAACGCGAGCAAATGCTTCATTTTGGCTGAGGGCGGCAAATTGCAATTGCATAAAATTACGCTTACTCATTTACGCCACCCCCAATACGGACAACGCTTCCGTCTCGTTCGCCTTAAACTTGATGACCTTGAACATGCCCGACATCTCGAAAATACGTTGAATCGTTGGATTAATGGAGCAAACGTACATCTCACCGGAGCGGGCGGAAATTTGTTTCAGACGGCCAAGAATCACGCCAATGCCTGAACTGTCCATAAACTCCAACTCCGCCAGGCTTAATACGATATGGCGCACCTCTGTATCCTTCAAAACTTCGTCCACTCTATTGCGAAGCTCAACTGCCGTGTGATGATCCAGTTCTCCTTGCAAGCGTACGATGAGTACGTCGTTCTTCGTTTCCATGCTGATGCCAAGACTCATAATCTTTCGCACTCTCCTTCTTCCCGTAGATATTTCTCTTTTTCTCCATACGATTATCCAATTCCTCCCAGACGACAAAAGAACAAAAAAATCGAGAAGCCGGCCGGAATTTTCGAGGCATCTCGATTCTTTTCGCGATTTCTACACGATGCTAATCATATCTGAAACAAGATCTTCTTCGATGTACGCTTCAAGATATCCCACATGCCTGCTGGCTCAACCGCCTTTTCCGGATACAAATCGATCCGGGTGACAGTTTGCCCATCTTTCTTGATAAAGATATGTCCAACCACATCCGTTTTTTTAAGCGGCGCCTTCATATATGGATTCAACACAATTTCCCTTGTATACATCTCAGGAGCTTCCCCTTTTTTGGTCAGTAAGCTGACAGGCTGAGATGTAACAATGTTTACCTTGGTTTCCTTGCCCTTATCTACCTGGAGAGGTTGAATGACGTCGCCTTTTTTATACACCGGAAATACTTGATAATGGTTGAAGGCGTAATTGAACAAAGATGCTACCTCGTTGTTTCTCGTCTTGGTATCCGGTTCGCCAAGCACAACAGCAATGACTCGCATGTTGTTGCGTTTTGCGGTGGCTGTTAAACAGTATCTCGCTTCGGAGGTGTATCCTGTTTTTAACCCGTCCACTCCATCATAAAAACGCACGAGACGGTTGGTGTTAACCAGCCAAAACGGATTGGCGCTGTCTTTCCGCAAGTAATCCTGATAGGTTCCCGTATATTTCGTGATAAGTTCATGCTTTAACAACTCGCGCGACATAATCGCAATATCCATTGCGGTGGAGTAGTGATTGGGAGCAGGCAACCCATTGGAATTGATGAAATGGGTATTGTTCATTTTTAGTTGTTTGGCTCGTTCATTCATCTTGGCGACAAAGGCTTCTTCCGTGCCGCCGATATGCTCCGCCATCGCAACCGAGGCGTCATTGCCTGAAGCAATGGCAATTCCCTTAATCATATCTTCAACTGTCATTTCTTCGCCCGGTTTCAGAAAAATTTGTGATCCTCCCATCGAAGCAGCCCGATCACTTGCTCTTACCTTATCAGTCAGTTTCAGCTCGCCTCGGTCAATCGCTTCCATAATCAGCAACAGGGTCATCACTTTGGTTATGCTGGCAGGCGGAAGCTTTTCGTTAGCGTTTTTTTCATACAAAACGGTGCCCGAATCCATTTCCAAGAGAACAGCCGATTTGGCGTACGGTGAAATATTGAGGGCTGGCTCTTGTTCTTTGGCAGCATACGCTGACGAGGAAAAGAAGACGAAACAGGTGATACTACTAATCAACAGACGTCGCAATCTCTTCATAACGCACTCTTCCCTCCATTTCATGATCCTATTCTCCCCAAACCCTCAGGAAAATATTCACAAGTAAGAAAACCCACCGGGCTATAACTATCGTTGCGCCCGGCGGGGCCCCCAACTTATAAATTCTTCTCCGTAAAAAAACCGCCCGACGAAGCTTTCGCTCTGTCGGGCGGAGTCCCAAACTTATCAATCAGTTTACACTTTGAATCGTTTTACACTTTCGGTTAACTCTTCTGCCAGATTCTTGAGATGTTCGACACTTTCATTGATTTGAGCTATCGAATTAAATTGATCGCCAATCGTTTTAACCACTCCGGAAATGGAGTCATTAATCTCATCCGACATGGAAGCAAGGCGTCCCATCGCATTGGTTACGACTTGGTTACCGGCAGCCATTTCCTCTGCGGTAGCGGTCATCGCTTCTCCTTGCTCGGCCGCCGCCTGGATATCTGCCAATATTGCCTGGAATGATTTACCGACATTTTCCACAGATTGCAGTCCATGATTCACCGTCGCCACAATGTGGTCCATGTTATTGCTCATTTCCATCGATTCATCGTTGATCGAACGGGCAATTTCGGCAATTTTTTCAGAGAATGTACTGCTTTCTTCCGCCAATTTGCGAACTTCGGTTGCTACGACGGAGAAACCTTTCCCTGCTTCACCGGCTCTGGCTGCTTCAATCGCCGCGTTAAGAGCCAACAAATTGGTCTGGGAGGCAATAGATCTGATCATTTCAACAATGCTGGTGATCTCCTTTGCCCGATCACGTAAACTATGCATCCGGCTGGCTGTGCACTCAACCTCTTTGGTCGCAGCACGAACATTGTGAATTACTTGATCGACCAGCTCACGTCCGGTTTGTGCCCGCTCATAAGTGCGGGAGGTAGCAACAGATGTTTGTTCAGCGGCTATCGCCACCTGTTCAACGCCTTGCGAGATTTCCGCTACTGTAGATGCTGCTCCCTGCACTTCTGTTGTCTGTACTTGCACACGTTCGGAGATTGCAGCAACATTTGTCGAAATAATTTCAATAGCTTGTTTATTGCCTTGCGCAAAAACATTCAAATCATCTGCGGCGATATTGAGTTGTGTAGCTTGTCCTTGCACCAGCGAGATAATCTTGCGCAGTTCACGCACCATTTCATTCATCGTATTGCCAAGCATGGCAAATTCGTCTTTCCTTTGCACTTTCACTTCCACATGGAAGTCGCCGCTGCCAATGCGCTGCATATCTTGAGAAATCTGATAAAGCGATGTACGTATCCGTTTGGCAAACCACCAGATCAACAAAGAAGCAACAGCAATTACAGGAATGCTAAAGAGCAGGAAGAACCAGCCCATATGATCCACTTCTCCGTACACTTCACTTACTGGAGTCGATAAAACTATGTACCAATGCAGGGATGGGATTGGAGCGAATGCGGCAAACGACTGCGTGCCGTGATCATTATAAAGTGTGCTGTTGCTTGCCCCGGCAGACATCAAGTTCAGCATTTCTGCATAGTGGGAATCCGCTTTTAAATCTAAATGGTTGTTGTTCTCTTTGTGCTTGTGAGCCACGACAAGTCCGTCTTTATTGACAACAAAAGCATAGCCGTCCTGCATAAACGGAACCTGTTCGATATCCTTGATCAATTTGTTAATGGAAAAGCCAACAATCAGCAAACGATCCGTGTTATCGTTTTGATCCCCGATCGGTGATGCGATATAGACAACACTTTTTTCCGCGTTTGGGATGATTTCCTCATCGGAAAAAACAGCCTTCTTGGTTTCAACTGCTTGTTTAAAATAAGCTTTTGTAGAGAAATCCAAATCGCTTTTACCGGTCATTGAATAGATTTCTTTCCCCGTCTTGCCGTCAACCAGATAAACTCTGGTTACTTCATTATGGCTCTGGTTCAACAGATGAAACTGTTCTTTAATGAGAGGTTCCATATCAGTCGTCATGACACGTTTAGATGCCGCCGCCTTGGTTGATTCCATGATACTTACAAGCCAGGAATCAATCGTGGAACCATGCTGTTCTGCCAGCATCTTCGCCTGTTTAGCCGTAATATCAATCAAAGTCCCCTTGGAGTAGGAAAGAGCAATCATTTGCAGGGAAACGATAATGACGAGAACCAGAAGAACGCCGAATACAATCATTTTTTTCGCAATGGAACTGCTGTAATTACCCTTGCCAAGTTGCAAAAGCTGCTTGACAGGTTTAAAAATATTTACTTTCTTTTTCAAGTTACTCGTCCCCCTTAGCTGTTTCGCATTTTGTTGCCCAAGAGTCGGAGAGCTGATCTTATGTACGAAACGAAGGTATATTATTCCAGTCAAAACAAAGTATGTATTCTCGAAATCCTGCGAAAATTCCTTCCAAAATTATTGATAGGTAAAGAATAATTTTGAAAAGGATACCCCTTTAGAGGTATCCTTTGGAACGTCTTAGTTGTTATAAAGATGGCATGCAGTAAAGTGGCCTGGTTCAACTTCACGCCAAATCGGTTCCGCTGCTGCGCACTCAGGCATTGCCTTTGGACAACGTGTACGGAAATGGCATCCGCTTGGAGGATTCATCGGACTTGGCACATCTCCCTCCAGCACAATCCGTTCACGCTTGCGCTCAATTTCCGGATCAGGAATTGGAATCGCAGAAAGCAATGCTTGTGTATATGGGTGAAGAGGTTTTTCGTACAAATTATCGGAATCTGCCAACTCAACCATTTTTCCCAGGTACATTACTGCAACACGGTCGGAGATGTACTTCACCATGGACAAATCGTGTGCAATAAACATATAGGTTAAGCCCATTTTTTCCTGTAATTGTTCGAGCAGGTTCACAACCTGTGCTTGAACGGACACGTCAAGAGCAGAAATTGGCTCGTCACACACGATGAACTTCGGCTCTACCGCAAGCGCACGGGCAATCCCTATACGCTGACGCTGACCGCCGGAGAACTCATGCGGAAAACGGTTGATATGCTCAGGGTTCAAGCTTACAAGAGAGAGCAATTCCTGAATTCGCTCTTTACGCTTTTGACCGGTTGCAAGACCATGGATATCCAGTGCTTCCCCGATAATGTCGCCAACTGTCATTCGAGGATTAAGAGATGCATATGGATCTTGGAAGATCATCTGCATGTTGCGGCGCATCTCTTTCATTTCTTGATGATTCAGCTTGGTAACATCTTTTCCTTCGAACAGAACTTGACCGGACGTTGGTTCATAAAGGCGAAGGATAGTACGCCCTGCAGTAGACTTACCACAGCCTGACTCGCCTACAACCCCAAGAGTTTCGCCACGCTTAATGGAGAAAGAAATATCATTGACGGCTTTCAGCTCTTTATCCCCAACTTTGAAAAATTTCTTCAGATTCTTGACTTCAATCAGAGTATCTTTATTATCCAAGACTGCTCCTCCTTTCTAGGATCCCATGCGACCTTGTGCCAGAGGATGTTGTAACCAGCACGCGCAATGTTGAGTTTTGCTGAGCTCTTTCAGTTCCGGATCAACCTCTTGGCAGATGCGCATTGCAGAATCGCAACGAGCAGTAAAACCGCATCCTGCAGGAGGACGGAGCAAATCAGGCGGAGTACCGAAAATCGGTGTCAACGGTTCATCGCGATTCAAATCAAGACGCGGAACAGAACGGAGCAAACCTTTGGTATACGGATGCTGAGGATTGTAGAAAACTTCATCAACCGTACCCGTTTCGATAACTTTGCCCGCATACATAACGATAACGCGTTCACACATTTCGGCTACTACACCGAGGTCATGCGTAATCATGATAATGGAGGTGCCCATTTTCTTTTGCAGGTCTTTCATCAACTCAAGGATTTGCGCCTGAATGGTTACGTCAAGCGCAGTTGTCGGCTCGTCGGCAATCAACAGCTTCGGAGAACATGCGAGCGCAATTGCGATCATAGCACGTTGACGCATACCTCCGGAAAATTCATGCGGATATTGGTTGATACGCTTCTCCGGTTGCGGAATTCCCACGATTTCCAATAATTCGATGGCGCGTTGGCGCGCAGCAGACTTCGCCATTTTTTGGTGCTTGATCAAGCCTTCCATAATTTGATTGCCAACAGTCATGGTTGGGTTAAGAGAAGTCATAGGATCCTGGAAGATCATCCCGATTTCTTTACCGCGGATTGATTCCATTTCTTTATTGCTTTTTTTCACAATGTCCTGACCGTTAAAAATGATCTGACCTGATTTGATTTCGCCAGGAGGCATTGGAATCAATTTCATCAAAGATTGTGCCGTAACAGATTTTCCACACCCGGATTCCCCTACAATCGCGACTGCTTCACCGCGATTCACATGGAAATTTACGCCGCGAACCGCTTTTACTTCACCGGCATAAGTATGGAAGGACACATGCAGATCTTTTACTTCCAAAATTTTGTCCATGTAAAGTACCTCCTATTTACGAAGACGCGGGTCTACAGCATCGCGTATACCATCGCCGAACAAGTTAAAAGCAAGCATGGTCAAGCTGATAAAAATCGCCGGGAACATCAAACGCCATGGATAGTATTTCATCGCAGGCAGACCTTCAGAAGCCATCGTACCCCAGGATGCGATTGGAGCGGCAACCCCCAAGCCCAGGAAGGAAAGGAAGGACTCCGTGAAAATGGCAGAAGGTACGGTTAAGGAAAGTGTAACGATAATCGGACCAAGTGCGTTTGGAATCAAGTGTTTGAAGATGATACGCTTGCTGTCTGCACCCAAGGAACGGGCAGCTAATACGAACTCTTGTGCTTTCAGCTGCATGATCTGACCGCGGACAATCCGCGCCATCCCAATCCATCCGGTAATTGACATGGCTATGATGATCGTAAGAACACCAGGGTCCATTACGACCATCAAAAGAATAACGACAAGCAGATACGGAATGGCAAACAAAATATCGGCAATACGCATCAATACTTCGTCAACTTTACCGCCGAAAAAGCCAGCGAGTCCGCCCCACAGGACGCCAATGATCAAGTCACTAAGCGCTGCGGCAAAACCTACTTCCAGCGAGATACGGGCACCATACCAAACACGAACGAAAACATCGCGTCCCAGATCATCGGTACCAAACCAGTGTTCGGCAGAAGGAGTTTTATTCTTTCCAGTCAAGTCAGTCGAAAAATAGTTATGGGAACTAATCATTGGAATAAAAGTTGCACATAGAATCAAAATGATCAAGAAGATTAATGACGCCATGGCCACTTTGTTCATTTTTAAGCGGCGCCAAGCATCCGCCCAGAAAGATAGACTTGGACGCTTGATTTCTTCCGCCTGGCGGAGGTCCATGGAAATGGGTTGGAAATGTTCTTTAGTCAGTTGCATATGTTTTTCTTACTCCTTTCCGCCAGTCAATTTGATACGAGGATCAATCAATGTATAAAGAATATCGACCATGAGTACGAGTACAACGAGCAAGATAGCATAGAAGACGGTAGTACCCATGATTACGGTATAGTCACGGTTACTAATAGACAATACAAATTCTCGGCCCAAGCCAGGAACCCCGAAAATTCGCTCAATTACGAATGAACCCGTCAAAATTTGAGCCGTTAGCGGTCCAAGATACGTAACAACCGGAAGAAGCGCATTTCGGATTGCGTGTTTCACCGTTGTAACAACTGTACTAAGACCTTTAGCCTTCGCGGTCTTAATATAATCTTGCCCCATTACTTCCAACATATTGGAACGAGTCAAACGGGCAATAAACGCTAATGGCAAAGCTGCTAATGCAAAAGACGGTAAAATGGTATGTTTGACAGAATCCCATTTTGCGATAGGGAACCAGCCTAATTCAATCGCAAAAATATACTGATAGAAAGCTGCAAGAATAAAGCTTGGAACAGACAATCCCAGTACGGCAATAACCATCGCAGAATAGTCTTGCCATTTGTTATGTCGAAGTGCTGCAATAACTCCTAAAGTAATACCGCCAGTTACGGCAATTGCAAGTGCTTGCAGACCTAAATGAAGCGAAACAGGAAAACCTCGATTAATAATATCATTTACATTGGAGGACTTTTCAGAAAATGAAGGCCCTAAATCCCAGGTAATTACCCGGCCTAAATATTCAATATACTGCTCACTAATCGGCTTGTTGATTCCGTAATGTTCTTGAAGAGCTGCCAAAATTTCAGGCGGAACGTTCTTTTCGGCAGTAAATGGACCGCCAGGAACTGCTTGCATTAAGAAAAAGGTAGCGGTGATAATCAAGAACAGTGTGACTAGCATGAAAAAAAGACGCTTGCCAAGATAACGAATCAATACTCTTACCTCCTTATGATATTTTGACTGCTTTCACTTCCCATCTTCGCACTGCTTGGTCCTTGCAGTAGTACAACATGCAGTGCAAAAATCGATTGTGTAAATGCCCCTATTGGATTGGTATCTCTTGCGACAATCTTCTCTCTCTATCATCTATATAAAGCCTTTTGACAGGCATTGCCGATGTCGGCAGCCTCAGGTTGCAAAGATTGAGGTATATGGACAACCATATACCTCATCCCTACAACATTCATATCAACCGATAATACTTCTTATTGCTCTTTGGATGCCCATTTGAAGTCAATGTGTCCAAGGCCGTCTACGATAACTCCATTGACTTTATCATTTTTCACCCAAGAGTCGGTATAGAAATAAATTGGTGCTACTGGCATTTCATCCATGAAGATCTTTTCTGCGTCAGCCAAGAGCTGCTTACGTTTCGCAGGATCTTTTTCAAGCGCGGATTTGTTCAAGAGATCTTTGAATTTCGGATTTTCCCAACGAGTATCGTTGTTTCCGCCGTTTTTCTCTTTGAAGAGCTCCAGGAAGTTGATTGGATCGTTGAAGTCTCCCAACCAGCCCATACGACCGATTTGGAAGTTACCTTGATGCAAGTCTTCGATGTAAACTTTCCATTCCTTGTTTTCAAGTTTCACATCTACGCCAAGGTTTTTCTTCCATTGGTCTTGAATCGCTTCCGCAATCTTCTTGTGGTTTTCAGAAGTGTTGAAAGAGAGTGTGATCGGTGGCAGTTTGGTAATGCCAAGCTCTTTCATACCTTCTTGCAGAAGTTTCTTCGCTGTTTCTACATCGTTGTCCTTGAAGTAACCGTCTGTGCTCAATGCCATGGATGGTGGAACTGCACCCATTGCCGGAATTTGGTTGGTTTGGGTTACGTTATCAATGATTGCTTGTCGGTTGATCGCATAAGCAAATGCTTTACGGATTTTTACATTGTTGAAAGGCGGTTTTTCTGTATTAAACTTGTACCAGTAAGTACCAGCAATTGGTTGAGTTGTCATTTTGCCTGATTGCTTAAGAGCAGGAACTGAGTCAAGCGGCAAGTTACTCAATGGCGCACCTGCCCAATCCAACTCACCGTTGTCGAACATGGAAAGCTCGGTATTTTCATCTTCAACCATGGAGAACTCGATTCTGTCCAGTTTTACAGCATCTTTATCCCAGTAGTTGTCGTTTTTCACAAGAACCAGCTTGCTCTTATGCTCCCAAGATTCCATTTTGAAAGGACCGTTACCCACGTGGGTCTTCGCTTCGGTTGCCCATTTTGGATCTTTTTCAACTACTGCCTTGTCAACTGGGTAGTAAGTAGGGAATGCAGTTAGCTCCAGGAAGTAAGGAGTCGGATTCTCTAGAGTTACTTGCAAAGTTTTGTCATCAAGCGCTTTTACGCCTACGTCATCAAGCTTTGCTTCGCCTTTGTTCGCTTTTTCACCATTTTTGATATAGTACAATTGGTAAGCGTAGTTTGAAGCGGTTTTTGGATCGAGAGCACGTTTCCATGCGTATTCAAAGTCTTTCGCAGTTACCGGATCGCCATTGCTCCACTTCGAATCGCGCAGGTGGAAGGTATAGGTGAGCAAGTCGTCAGAAACGTCGATTTTCTCTGCCACCGACTCATGCGGTTTACCATCGTCACCAATACGAGTCAAACCATCGAAGGTTGCTTCTACAATCGCGTGGGAAGTAGAGTCCTCAGCAATACCTGGGTCTGCTGATGGCGGTTCAGAATGCAGGTTCATTTTCAGGAGTTGTGGTTCGCCCGATTTTTCAGCTGTAGCCTGTGTATTGTTGTTTTGTTGTGGAGTGGAAGCACTTTGTCCACCGCAACCAGCCAATGCTGTTCCAAGAACGAGTACGGAACTAACTAATGCGAATACGCTTTTTTTCAACGTAGATACCCCCATTTTTTTCTTTTTTTGAAAAAGAGAACAATAAGCGAAGCAACGTTTTTTATTTTTTCTTAATATTTAGAATGCATCAGCTCCTTTCATTATATGGCCACTTCATCGTCACAAACGTAAGCAAAGGAATCCTTGTATTGCTTCAGTTCCAGAGAAACATCAGCTGCAACAATCCCTGCAATTCGTGAGAGACGTTCGTTGACGAAGAAGATTAACTCATCATTGTCATGAAAGCAGGCTCGAATAATCAAGTCATGCTTGCCGCTGTAAGCGCCAACAAAGCGGACTTCCGGAAGAATGCTCAACTCTTCTGCAACACTCTTTTGCATTCCAAGCTTGGTTGTCAAACCGATTATCGCTTGAACCTGCAGGCCCAGCTTCTCCGGCATGAGGCGGATTACGAATTCAAACACCCCGTCCTGCAACAGCTTAGCAATTCTCGAACGAATGGTTCCTTCGCTTACGCCAAGCTGGTGGGCGATTTCAGTATAAGGTGTTCGGCCGTCTTCCTGAAGAATCTGTAAAATCTGTTTATCAATTTGGTCAATTTTTTTCACACCTACCACTCCTACATAACTATATCTACAGGTAGATGGATAATATTGTATACGATTTTAAAAGATACTCAATCTATTTTTTACGAAATTCGCAAAAAACCTTAACATTCTGTCTGTCATCTTAAAAATAAACGGAATTATTAGCGGTGTCAACGAATTTTGACAAATAGAAAAATAAAAAATTATAAATAGTTTCATGTCAATAAATAAAATTTTGTTAAATAAAATAAGAGAGCAGAACCCTATTTTAACAATTGGGACAAAGAGGGGATAATCCCTCTTCATCCCTGTAGAAAAGGAAATGATCCAACAAATTCGCATGGTTGGAACAGAAATAGGATTCTACTCTCATCTAATTACTTCCATAAAGGGACTAGCATGCCCTTTATGGTTTATAAAGAAAATTATATTACTTTATAAATGAGCTGGTTGTTTTTGGTTGTTGAATGACCGAATGAAAATGCAGATTCCACTTCCAATTTTGCACTTGACCCCTTTTCTTGGTCATTAGCGTGGATGATGGCCAGAGTTTCCCCCGCTTCCGCATAATCTCCTGTTTTTTTCCGCAAAACGATCCCTACTGCAAGATCAATCGGCATTTCTTTGGTCATTCGCCCTGCTCCCAGAATGACGGAAGCATGGCCGATTTTTTCCGCATCAATCGCTTGGATGTAGCCGGACTGACTCGCTTTGATTTCAATTTGGAGGGCCGCTTGCGGCAGCAGTGATGGATTATCAATCACTTCTGTGTCACCGCCCTGTGAACGCACAAATTCTTTAAATTTGGCCAATGCCTTGCCTGACTGCATGACATCAGCAATCTTTTGATAGGCATCTTCAAATGAAGCCTCTTTGCCGCCCAAGACCAGCATGTGCGCACCGATTGTCAGAGCCAGCTCTGTCAGATCACGCGGACCATTCCCCGCCAAGGTTTCAATCGCTTC
Source organism: Paenibacillaceae bacterium (assembly GCA_041920465.1). Taxonomy (GTDB): domain Bacteria; phylum Bacillota; class Bacilli; order Brevibacillales; family Brevibacillaceae; genus Brevibacillus_H. Next base: position 124,525 of record JBHGXW010000054.1, read on the forward strand.
CCTTACTTCCAAAGCGTTACCGACAGCCATCCCGAGCGGCTGGTTCATATCACTGATGACGGCGATTGTCTGTCTTCCCACCTGTTTTCCGATGTCCACCATCGCGTGAGCCAGTTCTTCGGCTGCCTCGAGGGATTTCATAAACGCGCCTTTTCCCACTTTCACATCCAGAATGATCGCATCAGCTCCGGCAGCAATCTTTTTGGACATGATCGAACTGGCAATCAACGGGACAGCCTCTACTGTCGCTGTCACGTCACGCAGAGCGTAAAGCTTTTTATCAGCCGGTGTCAAATTGCCGGTTTGCCCGATGACAGCCACACCAACCTCTTTTACCTGGTTGAGAAACTGTTCTTCCGTCAGTTCTACCTGAAAGCCGCGGATTGACTCCAGCTTGTCGATTGTGCCGCCTGAGTACCCCAAACCGCGGCCGGACATCTTGGCAACCGGAATTCCTGCAGCCGCTACCAAAGGAGCTACCACCAAAGTCGTTTTATCGCCTACTCCGCCTGTACTGTGCTTATCCACTTTGGCCCCTGGAATTGCCGACAAATCAAGTTGATCGCCTGACGCAGCCATAGCCAGAGTCAAATCGGCGGTTTCTCTTCCCGACATCCCTTGAAAGTAGACGGCCATTGCCCATGCTGACATTTGATAGTCGGGAATTTCCCCTTTGGTATAACCTTGTACGATAAATTGAATCTCTTCTTTTGTCAGTTCGTGACCGTCTCGCTTCTTGGCAATCAAGTCAACCATTCTCATTTCTCTACACCTCAGTCATGATTATTTAACAAATGAAATGAAGCGGTACGTTACATTTTGGCAATAATGCCATGAACCAGTTGCAGGAACTGGGCTTTTACTCTCTCTGTCGTTTCGATTACCTCTTCATGATTTAATGGCTGCTCCAAGATGCCTGCCGCCATGTTGCTGATGCATGATATGCCCAATACTTCCAGGCCGATATGGCGAGCTGTGATTACTTCCGGAACGGTAGACATACCTACTGCATCCCCGCCCAGGATACGGAGCATGCGAATCTCAGCCGGTGTTTCGTAGGAAGGACCGGTCAAACCGCAGTAAACTCCTTCTCTTACCTGGATTCCCAGTTCGTCTGCTACCCCTTTGGCCAATTGGCGCAAACGCTTGGAATATGCTTCTGACATATCAGGGAAGCGGACACCCTGCGTTTCGTCGTTAGGTCCGATCAAAGGATTGCGGAAAGTAAGGTTGATGTGGTCGGCAATCAGCATCAAATCGCCCGGCTTATATTCCGTATTGATGCCGCCAGCCGCATTGGTTACAAGAATCGTCGTCACGCCCAAAGCTTTCATTACACGCACGGGAAAGACAACGGCATCGAGACCGTGCCCCTCATAATAATGGAAGCGTCCCTGCATCGCGACAACCTGCTTGCCTTCCAAAGTTCCAATTACCAGTTGCCCTTTATGCCCGACAACGGTTGATTTGGTGAAATGCGGAATTTCTGAATAAGGAATAACTACAGGATTCTCAATTTGATCTGCTAAAACACCCAAACCTGAACCGAGGATCAATCCGATCGCAGGTTTAATAGAAGTTTTGGCTTCAATCGCCGCTTTTGCTTCTTGAATCGCACTCATGGTTACAACTCTCCTGTTCTTTATAATAGGTTGAAAATAATCACTTAAATCTGGTCAAGGAAGCTGTGGCCAATCGCCGGCAGCGGGACATTGAAGTTATCGGCTATGGTTGCTCCCAGGTCGGCAAATGTTTCACGAACCCCCAAATTCATTCCTTTGTTGATTCCTTTATGATAGACAAGCAGCGGAACGTATTCGCGTGTATGGTCTGTCCCGTGATGGGTCGGGTCATTGCCATGGTCTGCGGTAATGATCAGTAAATCTTTTTCTCTCAAAGCATCCATGATTTCAGGGATTCTTGCGTCGAATTCCATTAAAGCGGCACCGTAACCTTCCGGGTCTCGGCGATGCCCGTACTTGGCATCGAAATCAACAAGGTTGACAAAGCTTAAGCCCTTGAATTCTTGTTTCATGGTATGGAGCAGCTGATCGACACCGTCCATGTTATCTTTTGTACGAATGGATTGACTGATTCCCTCATCCGCATAAATATCCGCGATTTTGCCGACCCCGATAGATTCAAGACCATGCTCAACCAATCGGTTCATTACGGTTGGTGCAAATGGTTTCACTGAATAATCATGTCGGTTGGAAGTACGGGTAAATGAACCAGGTTTGCCTAAAAACGGACGAGCGATCACGCGGGTAACCGCAAATTCATCTCGCAGCGTAAGTTCACGAGCAATCTCACAGATGCGATACAGTTCTTCTAGCGGAATAATTTCTTCATGGGCAGCTACTTGGAAAACGCTATCAGCGGAAGTGTACACAATAACGTCTCCAGTTTTCATGTGTTGCGCTCCCAGTTCATCGATGACATCTGTTCCCGAAGCCACTTTATTTCCCAGAACCTTGCGGCCAATCCGTTGTTCGAATTCTTGAATCAATTCTTGCGGGAATCCGTTCGGATAGGTACGAAACGGGGTGGAGACGTGCAAGCCCATTATTTCCCAATGGCCTGTCGTAGTATCCTTACCAATGGAGATCTCTTTCATCTTGCCGTAGTGAGCGGCTGGGTTAGCTACTGCCTCCACATTTCGCAAAGGGGCGATATTGCCTAACCCAAGCTTTTGCAGATTAGGAAGTGAGAAGCCCATGACGCGCTCTGCTATATGACCTAATGTATGGGCTCCACGATCATCAAAGCGATCTGCATCCGGCAATTCCCCGATGCCTACACTATCCATGACAATCAGAAAAATTCGTTCAAAGTGCCTTGACATAAAAATGCCTCCTTTTTGTCGTTAGACGTCAGACGACTATATTGAAAAAAGAGAGTCTATGCTCTCGGATGAGTTTTGGCATAGACGTCTTTTATTCTCGAACGTGTAATGTGTGTATAAATTTGGGTCGTAGAAATGTCAGCATGTCCCAACATTTCCTGGACAGAACGCAAATCTGCGCCGTTTTCCAGCAAATGCGTTGCAAATGAATGCCGCAGGGTATGGGGAGTAATCTCTATGCGAACCCCCGCTTTTTGGGCGTATTTCTTGATAATTTTCCAAAAACCTTGACGGGTTATTTTTTTACCCAAGTGGTTTAAAAAAAGCGCATGTTCGGAACTTGCTTTCATCAAGCGCGGACGACCGGCCTGTATGTACTTTTGAACCACCTCTATGGCAATTCGGCCAAGCGGGATAATCCGTTCTTTTGATCCCTTTCCCATGCACTTCAGAAAACCCATTTCCAGATTTACGTCGCTGATTTGCAGGTTTACCAGTTCGGAAACGCGGATTCCGGTGGCGTAAAGCAGTTCCAGCATGGCTTTATCCCGGATACCGGCAGGATTTGTCATGTCAGGTCCTTCAAGCAGACGTTCCACCTCATCAACTGACAATACCTTGGGCAACCGTTTCTCAATCTTGGGAGTCTCCAAATGAATCGAAGGATCGTTATTCATCCATTTGTCACGAACCAAAAACTGGTAAAACGCACGAATAGAAGCCATGTTACGGGAGAGCGTTGCGGTTGCCCGTCCCTTTTGCTGCAACGACATCAAATATCCGATGATATGGGTGCGTGAAGAATCCTGGATCTCTTTAACGCCAGCTTCCCGTAAGTACGAGACATACATGACCAAATCTCGTTGATATGATTCCAGCGTGTTTGCTGACAATCCCTTTTCTACAGCGAGAAAATGGGTAAAGTGATCAATAAGCATATCCATGAAGTCGCTTCCCCTTCAGCGTGGATTCATCACATAAAGCATTCCACATCGCCGGGAAAATTCCTCTTTTTTCTCAAGGGAAACCTTGAAGATGGGTCAGAGGCTATTCTCCTTCCAAATAAAATAACTGCAGACGTTCCAGGTCAAAGCTTGTATTCTGCCGGTTACGATCGTGAAGCAGATTGACAACTTTGACTGCATTGCCGACCGGCTCCCGATAAGGATTGGCCGGCAAAATGTGATCGGACAAAAAAGTGATCGCTCCGTAACTTAAAAGGGCACACGTAACAAAAATCAAGAAAAAACGAACCAGTTCCATCAGGCGGCGGAAATACAGTCCCATCCCTTTGTCAACCTCACATCAAAGCTTTATTACTCATCCTATTCGAAGGAACTCTTGTACATGCTTATACGGAAGCGGCAGCCAAAACATCTTCAAGCGGTTTATATGGCAAGTTTAGCGATTTCGCGACCGCTTCGTATACGATTTCTCCATGCAAAACATTGACGCCTTTCGCCAGTGCCGGGTTTTCTTCGACCGCTTTTCGATAACCTTTGTTGGCAATTTGCAGTCCATAGGGAACCGTTACATTGGTCAGGGCAATGGTGGAGGTTCTGGGAACGGCACCAGGCATATTGGCAACCGCATAGTGGACAACCCCGTGTTTCACATATGTTGGTTCGCTATGTGTCGTGATTCGGTCAATTGTTTCGATGGAGCCGCCCTGATCGATCGCTACATCTACGATGACCGAACCGGGGTTCATCGTTTTTACCATTTCTTCCGTTACCAGACGAGGTGCCCTTGCTCCGGGGATCAGCACCGCCCCAATCAACAAGTCTGCTTCTTTCACCGCATGAGCAATATTGTATGTGTTTGACATCAACGTGTGCAGCCGTCCCTGGAACTGGTCATCCAGTTCGCGCAATCGGTTGGCGTTAATGTCAATAATGGTCACGTCTGCACCTAATCCGACGGCCATCTTCGCCGCATTGGTCCCGACGATGCCGCCGCCGACAATGACAACTTTACTGGGTGGAACTCCTGGTACTCCGCCAAGCAAGACACCCTTACCGCCGTGAGGCTTCTCCAGGAATTGAGCTCCGACCTGAACCGACATCCTTCCTGCTACTTCACTCATCGGCATTAAAAGCGGCAAGGCCCGATCCGGTGTTTGTATCGTCTCGTATGCTATTCCGATGACGCCTTTGGCACAGAGCTGTTTGGTTAATTCTTCTTCAGGCGCGAGATGAAGATAGGTAAATAAAACCAGATTTTCATGGAAGTAGACATACTCTTGCGGCAGCGGCTCCTTTACTTTGCAAATCATCTCCGCCTTGCTCCAGACTTCTTCTGCGGTTGAAGCAATTTGCGCACCCGCTTGGGTGTAATCTTCATCAGGAAATCCGCTGCCTACTCCCGCTTGCGTCTCCACAATCACTTGATGACCAGCATGAATATAGGCAACCGCTCCTGCCGGTGTCAAACCTACACGATTCTCGTTATTCTTAACTTCTTTCGGGACACCAATGATCATCTTGATCCGCCTCCTGCAGCTTCATTCACTACCTTATCATGCCACATAAGGGGATTGCTCAAACAAAAAACTCCTCTCACATAGGAGAGAAGTTCTTATTACTTGAAATCTTCAGGGTTTACGTCATCAATGCAACGATGGCAGATTCCGTAGAAAGTTAACCGGTGGTCCAAGATGGAAAAATTGTAGGTTGATCGTACACGTTCTTCCGCCCCGGCCAAGAGATCCTCAAATATTTCATCCACCGTTCCACAGTTTAAGCATACCAGGTGATGATGATGGTGTTCCGCGTTGTCATCACGCAGATCATATCGCGCTACTCCGTCACCAAAATTCATCTTGTGTATCAGCTTTAATTCACTTAATAATTCCAATGTCCGATATACTGTGGCGAGTCCAATCTCCGGGGCTTTCTCTTTGACTAACAGATAAACGTCTTCAGCACTGAGGTGGTCTTGTTCATGTTCCAATAAGACACGAACCGTGGCTTCTCGCTGTGGCGTTAATTTGTAGTTATGGGAATGTAACTGCTGCTTTATCTTTTCTATTTTTTCTTCCATTACTGCCCCTCCCCGCTCGCATGAAACCTGTTCCTATTATAGTAGAGGGCAAAGAGGTAAGTCAAATACATCTGTTATTATATGATAATTATTCTTAATTAATCACATACTGCATCAAGGCAGGAGAAACGTAGCTTTCAAACAAAGCGGCAACCGTCAGCACCGCGGTCATACTGATGACAAGCAGGCTGTAGCTGATGAAATGGGGGAAAATTTCGCCGCGGTGTGATAAAAGCCGTGTCTTCATCAGCCGCAGAGAAAAGGCGATCCCTGCTACGCCTATGATAATGAATGCAGGGACAACCAGCATGTTTTGCGGAAGTACACCTGCCAGAGAAAACGTAACTCCTTTCCATTGAAATTGGTTGACCAGAAATCCTACGGTAAACCCAACCACAATTCCTTTTAAAAATAACAGAAGCAAAATCATCGGGACTCCTATAATCGACAGCCCGAAAATCCACATGATTCCTACCGTTTTCAGATAATAAACAATCGCTTGCTGAAAATGCTCGTTGGGGTCGGGAATCCCGTTTTGGTCCATGTTCTTTAAGAAATATTGAAGGAAGCCAAATAACTCTTGTTTTTGGGGGAGAGCCAAAGAGTTGACAATTACTGCGCCAAAAACAATCCCCATGGTAAACAGGACAATCGTAAACACATACAGCGACTGATTTTCTTTCATAAAGCTGCGGATAGTTTGTCCCATGCGTTTACGCAATGTACTCGCCTCCCGAAAGCTGGATACTGTATCTCTATTCAATCGGTTGGCCAAGTATTCCTGTTACAGTTTTTCTTTTCACTGCTGGGTGATCCGGCCGTAAATGCCGGCTCCGCCCGTTTTGACCGACAATTTTCCTTCCCGGGCAAGAGTTATGGTTCGCGCCAGCTTTTCTCCTACGACATTGGAAAGGCTCTCAAAGTCGGCTCGGTGCAATATGTTCATTTCCGTACCGAATGCAGCAAACAACTTCCCGCGCATTTTGGGCCCCAGGCCCGGAATGAATTCTAACGGGATTTGTTCTACATAAGGCGGGCGGTGAGCGGGATGCTGTCCTTTTGGCAGATCGGCAAGCTCCCTGATTCTCTCTTCTACCCCGCGGACAACCGCATTCAATCCGCAATGCGGACATTTTCCGTCAAGAGTTTGTTCCAAGGGCTGTTGACAGGATTGGCAAGTAGTCTGGTGATATTTGCCCAAACGGGGAAGAAGTCCGTAATTTACGATCACCTGTCTTCCATTTTCTCGCTTAAGCGCCATCATCCACTCGCGAAAACTGGGGCCTGCCATGGCGATTTGTTGATATTCCCGACCAATTTTCGGCAGAGAGTGAGCATCAGAATTCGTTAAAAACGTCTTATTCTGCAATTCACTGAGACAATCCGCCATGTCGGTATTAGCGCTAAGTCCCAATTCGACGGCAAAAACCTTTGCCGGATCCAAAATTTCTGCCATGTGGTTTGTACAATTGCCGTACATGCCTTTGTGCGGGGTAAATACATGGGCGGGGATCATCGTTCCATCCAGCTCTTCCGTCACTCGCTGAAGCTCACGCAGATTGGTAGCAGTTCGCTGCGAGCTTAACGCGATATTTTTGCAGCGCTTTGAAAGCCACCCCGTAAACTCCCGCATCCTGGCGAGATAAGGAACGTAGCAGAGAAAATGTGCTTCACCCCGCTCCTCTTCTTTTACTTCCACTTCACTTCCTAAAATCAATGTTGTGTTTTTATACCGAATACCGCCGTCAGCCAGTTCCGCCGCATAACCTTTTTCCAACAATCCTTCCAATTCCTCTATAACCTCCGGAACGTGCGCATCAACAATACCGATCATCTCGATCCCTTTGCGCTCTGAGGCTTCTTCCAAAATACTGGTCAGGGTCATATTGCGGGAAGCTGTAATTTTGACCGGTTTGCCTGACTTGGTTGCCCCGATATGGATATGAAGATCTGAGAAGTATGGGGTAAGGGTATTCAAGAGTGTATCCGAAAGTAAATCTGAACAAGTATCCGTCATCTGGTCAGCACCCGGTTCTCCCAAGCAAACAAAGCAAGCACCGTTTTGGCATCACGAATTTGCCCTTCTGCATGAAGCTGTTTTGCCTCATCCAAGGTCAGATGCATGATCTCCACGAACTCGTCTTCATCAGGATGATGTACGCCTTCGTAAAGGCCGGTCGCGATGTAAAGGTGAAGAAGTTCATTGGCAAAGCCAGGAGAAGTATAAAAGGAACTGACGTGCTCATATTGTTTGGCCTTGTAGCCTGTCTCTTCTTCCAGTTCCCGCTTGGCGCATTCCAACGGCTCTTCTCCTTTTTCCAGCTTGCCGGCCGGAATTTCTACAATGGAACGTTCCAGCGGCTTTCGGAACTGGCGGACAGCAATCATTTTGCCGTCCTCCGTTAACGGCAGTACAGCAACAGCTCCCTGGTGCTCGACAATTTCCCGCTTCGCCGTATGCCCATTCGGCAGAACGACCTCATCCACTTTTACTTTAATGATTTTGCCGTCGTAAATCATTTCGCTATGGATGGTTTTCTCGTATAAACGATCATTCATCGTTTACTCCTCCTTTTTTTTTTGCACGCGATGGTTCTGATGGTTCTAATTCTGCATCTTCATCCATATGTTTCAAACAAATACAACTTGTCCAAGCTATTGTACAGGAGGTGGCAGGCAAATGAAAACCTATATCAGCTCTCATCAGTTTCGATTGGTCGGTAAAGCATGGGAAATTCGGGCAGCTCTTCGCAATTTGTCTTCCCATCCCATAACTTTGCAAGAATGGCTAACACGTCTTGATCAGGCTGTAAAGCGGAGTTAAAGCGCTTCAAATACGATAGACTGGCAGAGGCCAGGCATGCCGCCACATAACCGGTTTGAAACGGACTCGCGTCTTGGTGCAAATCCCGTCCCATCGTTGTAATGGGTTCGGGATATTTTTTTTGCAATTGCTCCACTATGGAAATGGAAGGAGCGATTGAATAGACAGGGTAATGCCGATTGATTCCTTCGAGTTGTTTCTTGATGAAGGAATCACGCCAATCCTGAAATAAAGGTAGAGGAAGCAATACCGGACAAAGGGTCAATCTGTCCAGGAGAGTTAATGTATGATGACTTAACCCTAGATGAGTTGGACGTGAATCTGCGAAACCGATTCGGGGGATTACGATGGGAATACCCCGCAATATGGAAACGGCATGAATGATGTCGGCCAGCTGTACGCCGGAAAAGCCTAAAGCAGTGCCCGTCCCCACTACCCCCGGTCCCAGCATGCAAAGGATGACATCCGCTTCATAGACTTCATGGGCAGCCAACATCCCGGTATAGATATTGACAGCTTCTCCGTCTCCTCCCCAGGCATGACCCACAGTTATGGTTGACGAGATGATCTCCAGCTCTTTGAGGTGTTGAACATGTTTGCTAATGGCAATCGGCAACGACGCTCCATCCGGCATCACATAAACCAGTTTAAGCGATGGGTTCAACTGGTGTAAACTTAACGCCACAATCGGCAGCAAACTGTGCAGCTCCCCGATTAAAACCGGGGTGTGAGAAAGATTGGCCTTCTGATCAGCAAAAACCGAGTGATAAGGGCTGTTTTGCTCCTCAATGGTGTCCACCGCTACTTGCATAGGGGTATAACGCAGCTTCATAATGTGGCCCCATTTGTTCGGGAAAAGATCTTGCGTTTTATGATCGGTAAGCTTGCTTATGACGATATGATACCCACCGGTGCCAAGCCCAAGCGAAACAGCAGTTGTGTTAATCATGACGAGATCACCGACAGAACACTGGGTACTTTGATCAGAAAGAAAATACGCTTGTTCAACCTCACCGCTCTCCAGTATTTTTATCTGAAGATATTGAATCGTGGAATGCTGCTCTACGATTTGGACGACTTCCGCAATGCCAAGCTGCAGCAAATGATCACCCCCCAGCATGACTCAATCCATCCTATGCTTCGCATGAGGCAACCATTCGAAATAAGAAAAGCCCAGGGTTAACCTGAGCCTTAGGGCGAAAAACAATGGATACAGGGATTCCTACTCCAAGCATTCGGCAACAACAGCCATTACCAATTCAGCCGCTTTGTTCAGTTCTTCAATTGGCATGCGTTCATTCGTGGTGTGAATTTCTTCATAACCAATACCGAAGTTTACGGTTGGAATGCCAAAACCGTTGAATACGTTACCATCGCTTCCTCCACCGCTTTTCTCCAGCTTCGGTTCGCGATTGACGCGACGGATGGCCGCCATTGCTTTTTGTACGACAGGATGAGACTCGTCGAACTTGAAGCCGTGATACATGAAAATCACTTCGTTTTCGCAGCGAGCACCCATTTCAGCAGCAGCCGATTCGAATGCAGTTGTCATCTTCTTCACTTGTTCTTCCAGCTTATCCATTACAAGACTTCGCGCCTCGGACCATACTTCCACGTAATCCGCAACGATGTTGTACGCTTTTCCGCCTTCAAAACGACCAATGTTGGCAGTTGTATCTTCGTCAATCCGGCCTAACGGCATGCGGGAAACTGCCTTGCTGGCAACTGTAATAGCACTGATTCCGTCTTCCGGATTGACGCCGGCATGCGCTGCTTTTCCATGAATCTTGGTCACGATGCGGTATTGGCCGGCGCCTGCAGTGATAATCTCGCCTACTTTACCGTTCGAATCGAGGATAAAGCCCAATTGTGCCTTCAACAGACTGCTGTCCATCGCGCGGGAGCCTACCAATCCGGACTCTTCGCCTACCGTGATGACCACTTGAATCGTTGGATGCGGCAAATTGTTTTCCTTGATCGTGCGAATCCCTTCGAAAATGGCGGAAATACCCGCTTTGTCATCAGCGCCAAGAATGGTCGTGCCGTCCGAATATACATAGCCATCCCGAACGGAAGGCTTAACACCTTTGCCCGGAACAACCGTATCCATATGGCTGCTGAACAGAATAACAGGACCAGCAGCAGTTCCTTCCAGTGTCGCAACTAAATTGTTGGCACCATGACCAGTTTTTTGAGCTGCATCATCTTCCTCTACTTTGAATCCAAGCGAGAGCAGCTTTTCCTTTAATACTTTTGCGATTTCTGCTTCATGCTTTGTTTCGCTGTCGATTTGAACGAGTTCAAGAAATTCGTTTAACAGGCGTTCTTGGTTAATCACTCGTTTACCCTCCTTGGCTGGACATTCATATGTATCAATCGAATTCCAGTATAACGCAAAATCGGGTAGATGCACATGCTTGCAATCAAATTTTTTTTACAATGGAATATTTCCGTGTTTCTTCTTCGGACGGTGCTCTTCTTTGTTGCGAAGCATTTCCAGTGAAAGTTTCAAATGTTTACGTGTCTCACGCGGATCGATTACATCGTCAACCATGCCATGTTCCGCGGCAACGTAAGGGTTGGCGAATTTTTCACGATATTCGGCGATCTTGGCTTGGCGTGTCGCTTGTGGGTTATCGCTTTGTTCAATCTCTCTGGCAAAAATAATGTTGGCTGCCCCTTCAGGACCCATTACCGCAATCTCGGCGTTAGGCCATGCATATACGACATCAGCTCCGATTGCCTTGGAATTAAGAGCTACATATGCCCCTCCATACGCTTTGCGAGTAATGACGGAAATCTTCGGTACGGTCGCCTCGGAATAGGCATAGAGGATCTTGGCACCGTGGCGAATAATTCCACCATGCTCCTGATTGATGCCAGGGAAAAAGCCGGTTACGTCAACAAACGTAATTAACGGGATATTAAACGAGTCACATGTCCGAATAAAGCGGGCCAACTTATCTGAGGAATCGATGTCTAGTCCGCCTGCCATCACTTTGGGCTGGTTGGCGATCAAGCCGACGCTTTGACCGTTGATTCGGCCAAATCCCACGACAATATTGCGGGCAAAATCAGGCTGAACCTCCATGAAATCTCCGTGGTCAACGATTAGCTCAAGCACCTTTTTCACGTCGTACACTTTTGTTCCGGCAACCGGCACCAGATCAATGATCTCTTCCAGCCAATCACCGTCCGGTCCTGTGTATTCTACGCAGGGAGGCTCTTCTTTATAACTCTGCGGTAAAAAGCTTAACAAGTGGCGTACCTGCTCCAGCACTTCTTCTTCTGTTGCGGCTGTAAAATGGGCGTTACCGCTAATTGATGAGTGAACGCTCGCACCACCCAAGTCTTCGCTTGAGATTTTTTCACCAGTCACCGTTTCAATTACTTTCGGACCGGTAATAAACATTTGCGATGTCTTCTCCACCATGAACACATAGTCGGTGATGGCCGGCGAATAAACGGCTCCTCCGGCACAAGGCCCTAGAATGACGGAGATTTGCGGAATGACGCCCGAATAAATGGAGTTGCGGTAAAAGATGTGGCCATACCCGTCGAGCGAGACAACCCCCTCTTGGATTCGGGCTCCGCCAGAGTCATTCAATCCGATGACAGGAGCGCCGTTTTTGGCCGCCAAGTCCATAATCGTGGCAATCTTGCGGGCGTGCATCTCCCCTAATGCTCCGCCGAATACGGTAAAATCTTGGGCAAATACATAGACAAGCCGTCCGTTAATTTTACCGTAACCGGTAACAACCCCTTCCCCCGGAGCTTCCATTTTATCCATGCCAAAGTTGGTAGCCCGGTGCTTCACAAATGGATTCAGTTCAACAAAAGAATCCCGATCAAGCAAAATATCAATACGCTCGCGGGCCGTCAGCTTGCCACGGTTATGCTGGGCTTCAATCCGTTCATCTCCGCCGCCCATCTCCACCTTTCGTTTGCGTTCATAAAGCTCATCTATTTTTTCGTACATTGCCTCACTCATTCGATTGCTCTCCTTTGTGATCTTGTGGATATTGGCACAGTTCGAACAAGACGCCTCTCGCTGCTTTCGGATGCAGGAAAGCAATTTGAGCGCCATGTGCTCCTGATTTAGGTGTCTCGTGAATGAGAGGAACACCGTTTGCTTTCAGACGGGCGAGCCGGGCGCCAATATCGTCTACGTCAAGGGCAATATGGTGAATTCCCTCGCCGCGTTTCTCAATAAACAGAGCAATCGGACTGTCCGGGGCAGTCGGCTCCAACAGTTCGAAGCGTGTTTCCCCAATACGCAAGAAAGCAACCCGAACTTTTTCGCTTTCCACCACTTCTTCTCCAAGGAAGGAAAGGCCCAATTGTTCCGTGTAGAAAGGCAGGGCAGCTTCAAGACTTTTCACGGCAATCCCGATATGGGCAATTTTTTTCGGCGGCTGTTGGAAAGACATTCGCTTCGCTTGAATCGTATTCCGAATAAAGTCGGCTGTTATCTTGGTTGGAGTGCCCGGAGTAAAGATTTCCGAAATCCCCTGAGACTTCAAGAAGGGGATATCTTCATCAGGGATAACTCCTCCGCCAATAACCAAAATATCGTCCGCATGTTGTTCCCGCAGCAGCCGCACAACTTCCGGAAACAACTCGTTATGTGCCCCTGACAAACAGGATAACCCGATGCAATCCACGTCTTCCTGGATTGCAGCATTGACGATTTGTTCAGGTGTTTGTCTTAGACCTGTATATACAACTTCCATTCCTTCATCCCGAAGCGCTTGTGCTATAACCAGTGCTCCCCGGTCATGACCGTCAAGTCCCGGCTTGGCGACCAGTACACGAATTTTTCTATCCATGACTTATGTTCCCCTTTCTACCGCATTTATACGGCTTTATATTCACCGAACACTTGACGCAGTACACCGCAGATTTCGCCAATTGTCGCGTAACTCTTCACACAATCCAGGATAACCGGCATCAAATTCTCCGTTCCTTGCGCTGCTTCTCGCAATCGATTGAGCGTTTGTTCGACCAAGGCATTGTCCCTGCGGCTGCGAAGGCTATCCAGCTTTTCCTTTTGTTTTTTGCCAAGTGCAGGATCAACACGAAGAAGCTCCGGTTGTGGTTCATGATCCAGCTTAAAGCAGTTCATGCCTACCACTTTTTCTTCTCCTGATTCGATCTTGCGTTGCGTTTCATAAGCTTGCTTGTGGATTTCGCGCTGCATGTATCCAGCCTCTACGGCTGCTACAGCTCCACCCATCCGCTCAATCTTTTCCATGTATTCTAATGCTTTCGCTTCAATTTGATCCGTCAAATATTCCACGAAATAAGAACCTGCCAATGGATCGACCGTATCGGTAACCCCGCTCTCAAAAGCAATGATCTGTTGGGTCCTAAGCGCGATTCGAGCCGATTCTTCCGTCGGCAGTGCCAAAGCTTCATCGCGCGAGTTGGTATGCAGACTCTGCGTACCTCCCAAGACGGCAGCCAACGCTTGAATGGTTACCCTGACGATATTGTTGTCAGGCTGTTGCGCTGTCAAAGTGGAACCTCCCGTTTGCGTATGCACGCGGAACTGCCATGATTTTGGATTTTTCGCTCCGTATCTTTCACGCATCAAACGAGCCCAAATCCGTCTTGCTGCACGGAATTTGGCAATCTCCTCGAAGAAATTGTTATGTCCGTTAAAGAAGAAAGACAACTGCGGTGCGAACTGGTCAATATCGAGCCCCGCCTGAATCGCTGCCTCCACATAGGCAATTCCGTCAGCAAGCGTGAAAGCAACCTCTTGGACGGCGGTAGAACCTGCTTCTCTGATGTGGTAACCGGAAATAGAGATGGTGTTCCACTTCGGTACATTCTCCGCACAATAAGCAAAGATATCCGTAATGAGCCGCATCGATGGCTTCGGCGGAAAGATATAGGTACCGCGGGCAATATATTCTTTCAAAATATCGTTTTGGATCGTGCCGGATAATTTTGCGGACGGAACGCCTTGTTTTTCACCTACCGCGATGTACATCGCCAGGAGGACCGATGCAGGAGCATTGATGGTCATGGAAGTGCTCACTTTATCAAGAGGTATTCCTTCCAATAAGGTTTCCATGTCTTCAAGAGAGTCGATCGCCACTCCAACCTTGCCTACCTCTCCTGCCGCCATTCGGTCATCAGAATCGTAGCCGATCTGTGTCGGGAGGTCAAAAGCAACACTTAAACCGGTTTGTCCCTGTTCCAAAAGATAGCGGAAGCGCTTATTCGTCTCTTCCGCAGATCCAAAACCAGCGTATTGACGCATTGTCCAATAACGTCCACGGTACATGGTTGGCTGTACCCCACGCGTATACGGATATTCGCCTGGGAACCCCAATCTTTCCATGTAAGCGTCATCAATTATTTCCGGAAGATAGACCCTGTCCACCTCAATATCAGACGAAGTGGCAAATCGAGTCTTTCGCTCAGGGTTTTTCTCAAGACGTTTAGCCACTTCTTGTTGCCACTCTTGATAGAGTTGGGTAAAATCTTTTTTGGACACGCATAGTCCCTCCATTCCCAGGATTCATAAACACAACTCTCGTTTCAATTCTAGCATAGTTAATTGCTTTTTCAACGAAACAAAACAGAAAACAGTTTTAATTTATTATATTTTGAGACAGTTACGAAGTAGGTGATGATGAAGGATGAAACGTTCAACTGTTGCAAAGATCATTTTGGTTTTGCTGGTGCTTTCTCTGATTATACCTTCCTTTTATATAATTAGATAAAAATAATAACAATAAATTCGATAAAATAAGCAAGAAAAGACTTCGTCCCTCTTCGCTCTATTTAAGCTCGCTTGGAGCGTCTACCGTCCGCTCCGCTCAATTCTGAAGGGAGTGCAAGAAAACCACTTGGCCTCTCAATGGTGTAAAGAATGCCGACTCTTTTCCTTCTTTCGCTCCCTGCGCTTTGTTTCGCTTAAAAGGAGCTGTGAGTGGACGAAGTTTTTCTTCTGCTGAACAAAAGGAAAGAAAGTTTAACCACTTTCATAATGTAAAGCGGTTAAACTTTCCGATATGATCAAGTAAAAACCCCTCTCGTTATTCGTTACGAGAGGGGTCTTCTTTTACTCACAGTGTAGCACCGTACAGCAAGTTATCGTCGGCGGAATTATCTTACCGGTATACAACGATGCTACTTGTTGCAGCTTCCCAACCGAGCTTATATTTTAAGGTGTCAGCTATCGTGCGGATTGGAAGCATAGGCATGCCGTTTTTCACTTGTACGGCTACAGGCAGTTTCACCGCCACATTATTTACCTTTGCAATATTGGAACCGACTGTAAATTTAATGACAGTTTTGCCGCTTGTGATGGTAGCAACATTCTGATTCCACACAGTGGTAAGCGCCAGCGCTTCTTTGAAGAATTGGGCAGGTACCAGCGTGTTGCTGTTATATGTGTACGGAGCGGCTGCCAACGGATACGCCTTACCGTTCAGCGTGAAGGAAGCCACATTTAATTTAACACGTGCTGCGTTGGCTGGCAAAGTAGTTACAGGCGCTTTTCCGGCAACTGCCACTGTACGGGTAAAGAGAGCGTTCTTCTCTTCGGAAGTGTAAACCCCAATTGTATAGTTGCTTGCATAAGCAGGTGTTACGATGTTGGACGCTTCTCCAACCACAACGTTAACCGCAGTATTCGCAGCAATATCCTGAGACGGATAAATAATCAAGTTTTGACCGCGAGTAGTTACATAGCTTGGAATCGATCCATTTACCGTAACCGCTGCCGCGTTCACATAAGTCGGCACACGGAAGCCTGCCGGTAAAGAGAGCTCCAAGAAATCGCGATTTTTCACAAGCGGCAGTCCCAATCCTTTAATGCCAACGGTAATGCCGGTTGGCGTATTTGGAGTCGCCTTGGACAACGCAATGGTAGCCGCGGTATTGTTTACCGGAGCTGGAGTCGTTGGTGTCGTCGGAGTTGTTGGCGTCGTCGGAGTTGTTGGGGTTGTCGGAGCTGGCGTATAGCTTGAGCCTGTGATTTCAAAGCTCTTAGACGTATACGTTTTGCCGCCAACTGTTGCCTTGATTGTATAGCTGCCCGCAGTTTTCGGGTTTTGCACATACGAGTAATAGCTGAATGATACTTTCGCGGTATGGCTTGAGCTGAAGCTGGACGGCGTTTTCAAAGTGACGGTTTTACCGGACGGATATACTCCCGAGCTGATTGGTTTGCCATTAATTGTGATATAATCTTTTTCTATGTAGCCAGGCAGCATGTCAGAAGATGGGAATTCAACCTCAATCGTATCGCCGGAAGAAATGTATTTGCTTCCCAAGTCCAACTCAAATGAATAGCTGGTACGTGCGCCCGCCGTCTTGTCGGTCAATGTCACGTCGTAGCTGGAGGAGCTGGAAGAGCTGGAGCTTGAGGAGGAGCCGTCATCAGTAATTTCAAATTCTTCCGAAGTGTACGTTACGCCCATATATTCTACATCGATTGTATAGTCGTCATCTTCGTCTTCCGGGTTGGTGATTCCAGCCGCTTTCTTGAATTCGATATCAAGCTGATCGTCGTTGTCAACATCATCCGGCAACGTAATGATTACTTCATCACCATCTACATCGATATCGTCCGGTTCATAGCCATTTACTTCTACATCTTCCGTATCAATGCTGGATGGCAGCATGTCTTCGTCAGGGAATGTTACATATACTTTCTTTCCGCCTTCGAGATCATCTTCTAAGTCAATCGTTCCCAGTTCATAACTGGTCTCCTCTCCAGTTTCATTCGTTCCGAGAGATACGTCAAACTCGTCATCACTGCTACTGCTGTCATCGTCTTCGGAAATAGAGAGTTCGTTCGAATCTATATAGGAATTTTCTGCAGTTGTTTTCATTCTGAACGTATAATCACCTTCATCATCCGGGTTGGTGATGGAATCAAAAACGATTTCGTATTCATCTTCATCACTGGAATCGATGCTATGATTAAGGGTAATCGTAACGGTTCTACCGCTGACGTCAACCGCCTTGGGTTCCTCACCGTCAACAGTAACGGTTGTTTTATCAATATCATCACTTTCCAAATCATATTCGCTAGGGAACTGAATGATGATTTCATCGTTTTTTTCAAGATCCTCTTCCGGAACAAACGTAAATGTATATTCGGTTTCTTCACCAGTTGTATCATTTTCAACATCAACATTAAAATCTGTAAGAGCGTACGCTTTCGGGCTGGCGACAAACGGACTTGCCACCATCGTACTAGCCAAGACAACCTGGAGTCCTTTTCTAATTTTCTTCTTCATATTCTCCTCCTGTAATCTATCAAAATAATTTCCCGCATAGATTTGATAGACGTAAACAAGTTTACCATAAATAGCTATATTAGGGAATGTTGATCCGGAAATTTATCAAATTTTATGATTCATGATCGTTTGACAAAAGTTCCCACTCGTTCCCTATAAAATAAATGACGACGTTCAACAGAAAAAGTTACATGGTTGCGAATATTTTTTTTGACAAAAAGAAAAACCAAGGAAAATTCCTTGGTTTTTCAACATCGTTTGGTGACAGTGATTAATAGATTTTGGTCTGGGGCCCGATATTCTCCAGCTTCTGCTTGACGCTTTGCAGGAAACGGCCGCAAATCAAGCCATCAAGGACACGGTGATCCAACGACAAGCACAGATTGACCATCGAACGAATCGCAATCATGTCATCTACCACGACTGGACGTTTGACAATCGACTCAACGCTGAGAATGGCAGCTTGTGGTGCATTAATAATCGGAGTAGACAAGACGGAACCAAAAGAACCCGTATTGTTTACCGTAAAGGTACCACCAGACATGTCGGCTACCGTCAGTTTTCCGGCACGGGTACGGCTGGCCAAGTCTTCAATTGATTTGGCGATTCCATAAATTGATTTCTGGTCTGCATCCTTAATTACCGGAACAAACAATGCATCCTCAGTTGCTACCGCGATGGAGATGTTAATCTCCTTCTTCACGATGATTTTATCGCCTGCCCACGTCGAATTGAGCATCGGGAATTCTTTTAGCGCTTCCACTACCGCTTTGATGAAGAATGGCAGGAAAGTCAGGTTAATGCCTTCTTTTCGCTTGAACTCGTCTTTTACCTGGTTACGGTACTTCACCAAATTGGTTACATCCACCTCAACCATTGTCCAGGCATGCGGCGCTTCATGTTTGCTTTGCACCATGCGGGAAGCAATCGTTTTGCGGACAGGCGATACCGGAATTACTTGATCGCCCGCTGCCACCGGGATATCATAGGTTACTTCTTTGGCTGTCGAAACCGCAGGCGCTGGTGTCTGGGTCACCGGTGCTTGAGTTGCTGACTGAACCGCTGGAGCGGCTGTTGGTTCTCCAACTGGTGTAACGGATGGCGCTGCTGCCGGTACGGATGCTTGGCCCCCTTGTTCAAGGAAAGCCAGGACGTCCTTGCGGGTAATTCTTCCTTCAGCGCCTGTTCCTTGAATCAGCGACAAGTCAAGACCATGCTCCTGTGCCAAGCGCATCACCGCCGGAGAATAACGTTGCTTGCCAGTCTGAATGACTTGAGCTTTTGCCGGCTGGGCAGAAGCCCCTTGCGCTGGTGCTTGAGTTGCTGCCGCGACTACTGATGCTGCCGGAGCTGGTGCAGATGCCGCAGGTGCTGCTGCCGGAGCTTCTCCTCCAGAAGCGCCTGACTCTTCAATATATAAAATTAACGTGCCGACTGCGACAGTCTCTCCTTCAGGGACGACAATCTCCGTTACGCGCCCTGAAACGGTTGAGGGAACTTCCGCATTTACTTTGTCAGTTGTCACTTCGGCAAGCGGATCGTATTTATTGACCATATCCCCAACTTTAACCAGCCATTTGGAGATCGTACCTTCTGTAACACTTTCCCCCAGTTGGGGCATCAGTACTTTGGTTGCCATGCTTAAGTCCTCCTTGAATGTTAGAAGTGCGCCAGTTCACGCATTGCTTCTAGTACTTTGTCGGGGTTTAGCATAAAGAATTTTTCCATCGGCGGACTGTACGGCATAGCCGGAACGTCAGGACCGCAAAGACGCTTGATTGGAGCATCCAGATCAAACAGGCAATGCTCGGCAATAATTGCCGCAACCTCACCGCCGATGCCGCCTTCTTTGTTGTCCTCGTGAACAATCAGGACTTTACCCGTTTTGGAAGCCGCTTCAATGATTGCTTCCTTGTCAAGCGGATAAAGGGTACGCAAATCAAGCACATGTGCACTGATACCTTCCTGGGCCAGCTTCTCTGCCGCTTGCAGCGCAAAGTGCAGTGTCAAACCATAGGAAATAACCGTAATATCCGTACCTTCCCGCTTCACATCTGCCTTGCCGATTGGAAGAACGTAATCCGTTTCCGGAACCTCCCCTTTGATCAGGCGATAGCAACGCTTGTGTTCGAAGAAAAGCACCGGATCATTGTCACGAATCGCCGCTTTAAGCAACCCTTTGGCATCGTATGGTGTAGAAGGAGCAACAATTTTAAGACCTGGGGTGCTGTTAAACATCGCCTCTACTGATTGAGAGTGGTATAACGCACCGTGTACCCCTCCTCCAAACGGTGCACGGATCGTCACAGGACAATGCCAGTCACCATTGGAGCGATAGCGCATTTTCGCCGCTTCACTCACGATCTGGTTTACCGCAGGCATGATAAAATCAGCAAACTGAATCTCTGCAACCGGACGCATGCCATAAGCTGCCGCGCCAATCGCGACGCCTGCAATCGCCGATTCTGCAAGCGGTGTATCGATGACGCGTTCTTCGCCAAACTCTTCAATCAAACCAACCGTTGCGCGGAATACCCCACCGCGAACTCCGACGTCTTCGCCCAATACGAATACGTTGGGATCACGGCGCATTTCCTCACGCATCGCCATGGTAATCGCATCGATAAAAGAAATGACTGCCATTTCGTTTTCCCCCTTACGCTTCGTATACGTGTGTCAGAGTAGATTCGGGCGTTGGATATGGCGCATTTTCGGCATATTCAGTCGCTTCATCCACTTCTTTTTGTACTTTGCTGAGCAATTCTTGTTCCTTGGCGTCATCCAATAATCCTACCTGTTTCAAGTAGTTGGAAAACTGAACAATCGGGTCTTTTTTCTTCGCTTCTTCTACTTCTTCACGTGTGCGGTAGACCCGGTCATCGTCATCGCTGGAGTGAGGAACCAGACGATAGGTGACAGCTTCAATCAGGGTTGGTCCTTCACCTCTGCGTGCACGGTCAACCGCTTCTTTCATCACACGATACACTTCAATCGGATCGTTGCCGTCAATGCTAACACCCGGGAAGCCGTATCCAATCGCACGGTCGGCCACGCTTTTGCAGGCAAGCTGTTTGGTGAGCGGAACAGAAATCGCGTATTTGTTGTTTTCGCAGAAGAAAATAACCGGAAGCTTGTGTACACCGGCGAAGTTGGCTCCTTCATGGAAATCACCCTGGTTGCTGGAGCCTTCTCCGAAAGATGTATACACAACAAGATCTTTTTTCTGCATTTTTCCGGCCAGTGCAATGCCTACTGCGTGAGGAACCTGGGTAGTTACAGGGCTGGAACCGGTCAAAATGTTCCACTTCTTGCCGCCGAAGTGTCCGGGCATTTGTCGTCCCCCGCTGTTGGGATCTTCCGCCTTGGCAAACGCAGAAAGCATACAATCGCGTGCTGTTTGGCCCAGTACAAGCACTACGCCTAAATCACGATAGTACGGACAAGCGTAGTCTTTGCCCTTTTCAAACGCAAAAGCCGCTCCTACTTGTGCTGCTTCCTGTCCTTGACAAGAAATGACGAATGGTACTTTTCCCGCCCGGTTTAACAGCCATTGACGTTCATCCAATTTGCGGGCAAGCAGCATGTAATAATACATATCCAGCACTTGAGCGTCTGAAAGACCGACCGCTTGATGACGGTTTTGGGTCGAGTGAGTCATAACTGTATGCCTCCTTAATCTTTACGAAATTCTTTACGAATGAATAGCCAATCCATCTACCGCCAATGCTGCTTCCTGCATGGCTTCAGACAGCGTCGGATGAGGATGGATGGTATGACCAATTTCCCACGGTGTCGCATCCAGAACGCGAGCCAAACCAGCTTCGGAAATCATGTCTGTCACATGCGGTCCAATCATGTGAACTCCTAAAAGATCGTTTGTCTTTTTATCCACAACCAATTTGACAAAGCCATCGTTCTCTCCGTGGACCAACGCCTTGCCAAGCGCTTTAAAACTAAATTTGCCTACCTTCACGTCAAAGCCTTGCTCCTTGGCCTCCTGCTCTGTCAGTCCGACGCTGGCAATCTCCGGACGGCTGTAGGTGCATTTCGGAACCTTGGTATAATCAAGCGGATGAGTGTCCAAACCAGCCAGATGCTCGACAGCGGCAATGCCTTCGTGGGAAGCTACATGCGCCAGTTGCAATCCGCCAATCACGTCGCCAATCGCGTAAATATGCGACTCTGCTGTTTGGAAATGTTCGTTTACAACGATAACTCCGCGCTCCACCTTGATCTCTGTCGCTTCCAATCCCAGATTTTCCACATTGGCTTGACGGCCTACGGAGACCAGCAACTTTTCGGCTGTAAAGCTTTCTTGGCTGCCGTTCACTTCCGCTTTGACCGTTACGCGGCCCTCGCCCTTTTCCAGGGTTTCCGGTAGAACTTTGGCACTGGTCACAATCTTGATTTTGCGTTTCTTGAGCAAGCGGGTGATCTCTTTGCTGATCTCTTCGTCTTCTAACGGCAGGATGCGGTTGGCGTATTCCACCACAGTCACATCTACACCGAAATCGTTCAACAAGGAAGCCCACTCAATTCCGATCACGCCGCCGCCTACAATCACGACAGAATCCGGCAGTTTCTCCAACTGGAGTGCCTCATCGCTTGTGATTACATATTCTCCGTCTACTTCTAACCCCGGCAGTGTTCGCGGACGTGATCCGGTAGCAATAATCAGGAAACGCGGCACAATGATTTCTTGTTCACCGTTAGCGTTCTCAATTCTTACGGCTCCCGCTTGCGGCGAAAAGATGGAAGGTCCCATCACTCGGCCAAAGCCTTCAAACACCTTGATTTTGCCTTTGTTCATCAAATACTGAATCCCTTTATGTAGCTGATCGATAATGGCTTGTTTGCGAGCTTGCACCTTCGTAAAATCGTAGCCTACATTTTCTGCCAAAACGCCATACTTGTCGCTTTCTTTCATCGTTGCAAAAACTTCCGCACTTCGGAGCAGCGCTTTGGAAGGAATGCAGCCTCTATGCAAGCATGTGCCGCCGAGCTTATCCTTTTCTACGATCGCGACCGTAAGTCCCAGTTGAGCCGCACGAATCGCTGCGACGTATCCTCCCGTACCCCCACCTAAAATGACGACATCAAATTCTTGAGACATCGACAACAGTCTCCTTTTCTATTAGTTTTGCTGTTGATCATTCTATTAATGGCCAGCATAAGATTAATGTAAGTTATTGGCTCGAGTAAGGCAACGACGGAAATCAACCTTCAACAGTTAATTCCCGTCGCTTCCGGCAGATAGCCCTTTAACCAGTATAGGCGAATCGGATTTTACTTACTCAAGACAGACTTCCCGTTTTGCAAAAAAGTTTTACGGGATTTCGCGACGCTTGCGATGCGCTCTTCAGCCATTTTATCAGCCGCTTTGTAAGATGGAATACCATCGCGTTCGGAGATTTCGAACACTTTAAGAATGTTGTCATAAATACTTTCCACTTTCTTCAAGGCTCGTTCGCGGTTGTATCCTTGCAGCTCGTCAGCCACGTTGATCAGACCGCCGGCATTGATCACATAGTCAGGCGCGTAAACGATGCCCATCTCATTGATGATGTCGCCATGGCGCTCTTCTTTCAACTGGTTGTTGGCTGCACCGGCAATTACCTTGGCTTTGAGAAGCGGAATGGTGTCGTCGTTGATGATGGCACCAAGCGCGCAAGGCGAAAAGATATCGCAGTCAACGTTGAAAATTTCGTTGACACCTACTGATTTGGCACCGAAATCATTTACTGCGCGTTTCACGTTCTCTTCGTTAATATCCGTAACAATTAAGTCAGCACCTTCTTCATGAAGATGTTTGCAGAGGTTGTAAGCGACATTTCCTACTCCTTGTACGGCGATCACTTTGCCGGAAAGGTTATCGCTGCCGTAAGCCACTTTGGCAGCCGCTTTCATGCCGCGGTATACGCCATACGCGGTAACTGGAGAAGGATTGCCGCTGGAACCAAACGCAGGAGATACTCCCGTCACATAGTCTGTCTCCTGATGGATCAAATCCATGTCTGCAACTGTTGTTCCCACGTCTTCAGCGGTGATGTAACGACCGTTCAAGCCTTGGATGAATCGTCCAAAAGCACGGAACAACTCTTCGCTTTTATCTTTCTTCGGGTCGCCGATAATAACGGTTTTCCCTCCCCCAAGGTTTAGACCTGCTGCAGCCGCTTTGTACGTCATGCCGCGTGCCAGACGAAGAGCGTCAATAATCGCATCCTCTTCCGTGTTGTAAGTCCACATGCGGGTGCCGCCCAATGCAGGTCCCAATGTCGTATCATGAATCGCAATGATTGCTTTTAAGCCAGAATTTTCATCCTGACAGAAAACTAATTGCTCATAATTGTAGCGCTCAAGGTATTCAAAGATTTTCATAAAAATAAATCCCCCTGTAATGATAATTTCAAATTCTTGCCAACATAATTGCTGCAACTTATTGTTATAGTTTACTTGATAAACTCTGCCTATGTAATATGCAAAACCCATGCCAACCAAAATTTATTTGAAAGCGCTTCAAAAATTGTGGAAAATACGACACATTTTCGTTTTTTGCATGCAAAATTTTGCACAAAAACGCAGGAACTTGCATGCATTTTTTTGCACACAAGTTCCTTTCATCATGAGCCTTGTTCAATTCCGAGTTTTTCTAATTTATAGTACAAATTACGCAGGGAAACCCCCAGTATTTTCGCTGCTTCGGTACGATTCCCCTGACACTGGGCGAGTACACGGGCAATATAACCTCGTTCCGCCTCGTCAACCACTTCCTTTAGCGTCCGACTTTCGCCTAGCAACGAGAAATTTTGGTTAGCCGCAATACTCGCGGACGGTTTTCGTTCGAGCGGGGGAAGATGGCTGGCTGCGATAACCGTATCGTTCATTTTCATATGGATCAACGCTCTGCCCAGCACATTTTCCAGTTCACGCACATTGCCAGGCCAATGATAACTTAAGAGAATTGCCATCGCTTCTTCTGAGATGTCGGTAACGTTGCGTCCGTACTCCAAATTATATTTGCGCAAAAGATGCAGAGAAAGCGGCTTAATATCTTCTTGCCGTTGTCTGAGCGGAGGAATGTGAATGGGCACCACGTTAAGGCGGTAGTATAAATCTTCCCGGAATCGTCCCGTCTGAATAGCCGATTCCAGGTTTACGTGAGTCGCAGCGATGACCCGTACGTCAATGGGAATTGCTTTTGTCGCTCCCACACGTACAATTTCCCGTTCTTGCAAGACACGCAGCAGCTTGGCCTGCATCCCAATTGACAATTCACCGATTTCGTCCAGAAAAATGGTTCCGCCGCTTGCTTCTTCAAACAAGCCTCGCTTGCCGCCCCGTTTTGCTCCGGTGAAAGCACCCTCCTCGTAGCCGAACAACTCGCTTTCCAAAAGTGTCTCTGAAATAGCGGCACAATTGACTCGGATAAATTGGTTGTACTTCCGCTTACTTGCGTTGTGAATGGCGTGGGCAAACAACTCCTTGCCCGTTCCCGATTCACCTCTTAAAAGGACAGTCGCCGGTGTGCGGGCTGCCTTCTGGGCCTGTTCGATCGCCAGCTTCATCGGCTCACTCTCGCCGATAATCTCTTCAAACGTATACTTTGCTTCCAGCGTGCGAATGATTCGGCGCGCTTTCTCCAACTCTTCCGTCAGGGTTTTAAATTCCGAAATATCGTGAATAACACCAACGCTTCCCTTTAGCTGACCATCCACCATAACGGGAGCTACGTTAACGATAACGTCTTTTCGATTGGGCCCCAGTTTCATAGGGACACCGCGCACAGGCTTTTTCGTCCGAAGAACCTGCATATGCATACTCTCGCCCTCGGAGATATCGACGGTGGCCGGTTTGCCAATTACATCTTCATGTGACAGGCCGGTTATCCGGGTGTATGCCGGGTTAATCAACAGGCCGATTCCCTCAGCGTCAACCACCGAAATTGCCTCGTCGGAACAGTCAATGATGGCTTGCAGCATACTTTTCAGCTCTTTTAAGTCCGTCACTTCTTCGGCAAGCGCCATCACTTCGGTAATATCCCGGAAGATGGCTACTGCGCCGATTACCTCGCCCGCCTCATCGCGGACCGGCACCCGGTTGGTAATGATTCTTGTCTTGTTCGGCAATTCTTGCTCCTGATTCAACTCCGGCTGGCCGCTTTGAAGCACGATATGCAATCTTGTATTGGGGATGGATGCCGCCGCCTCACTGCCCATTACCTGAATGGCCTCGATGCCCATCAGCTTCTCCGCCGCCCGGTTGAAGATGGTCACGATCCCCTTGGCATTCACCGCAATAATGGCATCATGCGTCGAATTAAGCATAATCGCATGCTCGCGCTGGCTGTATGTCAGCTTCCCGATCAATTCTTCCCGCTCTTGAATCAACCGCATGACCAGGCTGGTGAATGTCCCTGGGATAAGGACAATATGATTCGGTTTTTTCTGCAATATTTCATTATAAGCGTCCGCGTCGCCGGTCGCTTCGAGAATCACATCAACATTTTTATCTAAATAAGGAAGATAGTCTGTCCCTACTTCAATCCCCAAGGTTCGGGCCAATTGAATTCCCGGTGCATCTGCTCGCTTGTCAACGACAGCAACGATATGAATCTGCTCCATATTAACCAGCATCTTTAAGAGCGCACTGCCCCCTTGTCCCGCACCTACGATCAGTACTTGAAGCATAGGCACCCCCCTCGTAGTCCTTTTGTAACAATATCGTCTTATTCATTGTAACTCATTTTGTCTGTTGGACAAGTGATAGATGATGCTATATGATGGACGAAAACGAAAACAAGGAAGTGAAAAACATGCTCGGACAAAAGATAGTGGCTCTCCTCATCATGGTAATTCCGGCCGCTATTGCGGGTTATGGGATCAAATTAATGCGCGATTGTTTCTACTTATATTTCGATCCGCAAATCCACACTTTTCTCTGGGGACAGTTCCTGCTGGGATTTATCCTGTTTGCTTTACCAGTCGCCTTCATCGGCGGATTCATTTTGCATCACGACCGCAAGCGGAACCGCGTCCAACCTCGGTTCATGGTTCGCGAAAAGGAAGAAGACGAGTAAATCTTACGAGTGTCTGCCTAGGGAATCTAGCCAATTGAGCAATGCTTTCGATTGAATTGCCCGGGAAAAGGAGAATTTCTCCGCTAGAATGTGCAGCAGCAGAAATAAACAGACGACGGCCAGTTTGACCATGGGAGAAAGGGCCACCAACATCTCAAATCCCATGATATACCCCAGGTAGTTGGAGCCTGTGTCGCCAAGCATAATGACTCCCTGGCCGTCGCGGAAGAAAAAACAGAGAGTGGCGCTTAACACCGGGAGAAACCAGATCCATGCGACCGATGAACCAACAAGCGGACTGGCCATAAAGACAAGTATGGATATCGCCCAGAATACTTTAATCGCTCTGGTTGGACGTACATCAAACAGGTTAATCAGATTGGTAGATAAAGAGAGAAGTATCATGTTCAGCATCGTTTCGCCAAAGCCATGGGACAGCGGGATGCTGATGATTAACGCCGTTCCTGCCCCGCCAAGCGCTTTTAACAATCCGCTTGTCATCCGCTGCTCATACCAAAGGGTACGAAAATGCCCGCGAAATCCTTTGCTTTTTTTGTCAGATGCGCCATCATCCTGCCATCCAAACAACAAAATGGCAAACGAGCCGGCAAGAAAAAGCACAGCAGCTTTTAAATATCCATCATAAATCCTTCCATGCACCATCAGCCCAGTCAAGATGGACCATGTGACAGTCAGATTGGCAAACAAAATAAGCCCGCCTGCTGTCGGAATCAACTGTCCAACATAATTTTTTTGGACCATTCCCCACCTTCTAAGCAGCATGACACCACGTTCGAACGTTATGGCAAACAGCACCCATGGCATGACAATGGAGAGCAGCAGCAAATCATACAGCATATCCTCAGTAGTTATTGGGTCCATATGTCTCCCTGAACTTCCTTCCCAGCGCTCTGCCAATCGCCACGAACTCCCTTCCCCTGTGATAGAACCCATTTAAGGTATTTCCTGTTTCACGATGGGAGAAGTTAATCGGCACTTCTTGCACACGAAATCCTGCCCGGAGAATGTCTACCGTCAGCCCCACTTCGACTCCAAATCCACGATCCAGATTTCGGACGTAATTCAATGCCTCTCTGCGAATTGCACGTTGTCCGGACAGGGGAGCAGCAGTCGTAAAACCGGTTAGCATGCGAATTCCAGTTCGGGCCAAGCCTTTGGCCATGCCAAAACCTGCCCGTTTGGCTGGCTGTGGCAGCTGGGCAACGGACATATCGCAATGGCCGGACAATATCGGATCAATCAGCTGATGCCCGAAGCGAGCTGTCTCACATAAATCCGCATCCAGCATCAAAATAATATCTCCAGTCGCTTGCTTCCATCCCGTTTGCAGGGCGATTCCCTTCCCCCGATTCTCTGGCAAGCGAATCACCAAATCAGCTTGTTCACTCGCCAGCTCCATCGTCTCATCACTACTGCCGTCATCGACAACAATTAACTCATGATGCGGAATATAAAGACGAATCGTCCGCAAAGTACGCAGGATGCGGGAGGCTTCATTATATGCCGGAATAATGATGCTAACTTTTTTCACGTTCCCACCTCTTCTCTTTTAGAAGGGTTTGTACACTTTCCAACAGCTTCCACTTTTTCGAAGGAGAGTCAGGCAGAGCTTTCAGATGAAGCCATTTTTGCTCGGAGGGGAAGGAATGAATCCAATCGGGAAGTTCTGTTCCGATAAGAAGCAAGGGTGAATCTAGCGTTTTCTTTTGATCCACCTCCGGATGATAAGGGATAAGCTTGATGCCGATAGGATCGAATATCCGTTTCAATCCGTTGGTATCTATGAAGTCCGCTTGCCAGACATACAGTTTTTCTCCATGCAGATCTTCCGCATAACGAGCCACCATCAAATGAATCACTTCTTCGTTATTTCTTTCCACTTCCAAGATTAAGCGGTTCACTTGTTGCTTCAATTCGTTATTGTTCTTCAACGCCTGATTGTACTTCTCTTCCATATTGACGAGGAATTCCCGCTCCTTTTCAGTGAACCACGATTGACCCGTCGTCCCGCCAAGCAGGATGCCAATACCAAGCGCAAGAAAAATGGAAGCGATGGTGATGAAATGGTATCGAATGTTTATCATCGCTTACGTCTCCTAAAAGGTTAGCATCATCCATTGTTTCACGATCATTTGCACAACATGTCGAGTCAGCGGATTAACAGTAAGGATAGCGATAATCGGCACGAGAGAAGCAATGAAAAATAACAGCCAGGTGTTGCCGTTTATTCTAGGCTGATACAATTGGCTTACTCCTTTGGCGTCTATCAGTTTGGGGCCAATTTTGGTTCGGACCAAAAGCGTGCTGGCCATTCCTTTTCTTCCTTTTTCCAAAAAATCAATCATGTTGGTATGGGTTCCAATCGTAACAATCAGTTCCGCATTTTCTTCATAGGCAAGAAGCATCGCCACATCTTCACTTGTTCCGGGTGCCGGCAGAAGCTGATAAGGCACACCTAAGCCATCCACCCGTTCTTGCCCGGGGGCGTATCCGCTGACAAATGCGTGGACGACGATTTCCGCTC
Organism: Paenibacillaceae bacterium; assembly: GCA_041920465.1. Classification (GTDB taxonomy): domain Bacteria; phylum Bacillota; class Bacilli; order Brevibacillales; family Brevibacillaceae; genus Brevibacillus_H. Next base: position 154,123 of record JBHGXW010000054.1, read on the forward strand.
CGCACAGCAAAGCCTTGTCAGAAATACTGTCCATGTCGCCGATGATCAAATCTGGCCGATACCCTGCCTCCAACAAAGCGTCTGCCCCTCCGTCAACAGCGATTAAAACAGGCTGACACTCTTTGATATAGGAGGAGAGCATTTTCAGATCTTCCCGGTAATGCTTGCCACGGACGACAACGACAACATGCCGGTTTGCCATTCGAGTGCGCAGGGATAGCTTGGGCAGCGGCTTTAAAAACAAGTCTTTTTCCCAGTTTGCATATAACAGGGTGTTATCGATAAATTGTGAAAGAGTCTGATCCAGCTTTTCGTTAGCTTCTCGGGTTTTTCTCACAATGAGGTCTTGCGTAACGCGGGTAAGGCAGGCAATGGAGAGCCAGCCTTCGGGTATGCGCACTTGAAGCTCTTCCCCGTTGTGGATTCGGATGGTGGTAAAATCAGATAAGTTCATCAGATCATGCTTTTTCTCGCCGGTAGCTTCATAAAGGGGAATGCCCGCCTCCATTAACCGCCTGGCACCGGTTGACGGATAGGTGCCTGTCATAAACATCCTGGTATTGATCACTGCACGGACCTTAGCTTCAATCAATGCATCGGCTGCCACCTCATCAACATCTTCATGCTCAATGACAGCTATTTGTCCTGGCTGCAAGCGCATGCAAAGCTGTTTCGTTTTATGATCGACCATAATGGTTGCTTCATTTAATAATCCGGAGTTGGCTCGATTGTGGCGCAACAAAATCCCACCTCCCCCTGTAGTATGGCAATTCTTGGCTGGATTCATGCGGGGAATTCATAAAAAAAGAGACTATACCCGTGTATAGCCTCTTTTGAGTGTTGCACCTATGTACTTAGGCAAAATCCATGCGCGTAAGATTAATGCGCTTGTGTCGCAAAGTAAACGATTAAGCCGTCAGCCAGCAAGAAAATAGCGAGAGAAACAAGGCCAAATACAACGGCAAATGTATTTTTCACTTTCAGGGAACGATAAACGCCTGCAGCAATGAAAATCGTCATGATAAACATAATAATGTCAAATAAATTCATGAATCCACAGCTCCTTTTCCATAAAATAAGCGCTCATTCATACAATAGCAATTTACATTATATAGGTTACCCATACTTGAAACAAGTCATATCCCTATTTGTGACAAACGAATTCACAATTGCAGGCTATAGCAGCCACTCATATCCGTCTACAACCAAGTCAAGCTTTCCTGTTTGCGGATCCATAATGAGGCCGTGAACAGGAATTCCTTTAGGTAAAAGCGGATGGTTTTTAATCATTGCCACACTGTTCTTTACCCCATCCGCCGGGTGGTTGAAGCCTTGCAGCCAGGCTCTCAAGTCAATACCCGCGTTTTCCAGAATCTCGATGGTTTCTTTCGGGATCCCCTGCTCTTCGAATTTTTGCAGCAATAAATCAGGGTTAATACTGCTCATCCCGCAATCATAATGACCGACAACACAAATCTCAGCAGCTTTCAGCTCGTAGATCGCAACCAGTATGCTGCGCATGATGCTTCCAAACGGATGGGAGACAATCGCCCCGGCATTTTTAATATGCTTGAAGTCGCCATTGCGCAAATTCATAGCTCTTGGCAGCAATTCCACCAATCGCGTATCCATACATGACAAGACAATCAGATGCTTATTGGGAAACTTGGTTGTTTGGTATTTTTCATAACCTTTGTTCTCCACAAATAGTTTGTTGCTATCAAGGATTTGATGTAAAAGCTGCATAAATCCCCATCCTTCCCGATCCAAGTTTCTTATTAATTATGTTAACGAAAGAATGATTATTATATAAGTGTATCATGATGTGTCTGCTATTCACAATGTAGATATACAGTTTGAGGTTTTTGCAAAAAAACGCTCCCGATTTTTTATCGGAAGCGTCTAGTTTCTTAATTTCATCCGGATTAACAGTTTTCCCTGACGGAAGTTACAACATAACCATGTTCTTCCAAATCCTGTTTGATCAATTCGGTATTATCATCCGATTTGAACTTGGTTAAAATGCGGCGAACCCCATGATGCTTTGAATCAAAGGAAATGCAGGAGATTACGTTGCAGTTATGCTTCGCCATAATGGTCATGATTTCTTTTACGATCCCTTTTCCTTCATAGTGGGTGATTACCATTCGGGTTCCTTTCACATTCATGCCAAATACTGATTCCAGTACCAGCTCAATATCCTTGCGCTTGATAATCCCTAAGAAATGGCTTTCCTCATCAACAATGGGCACGAACGGATGGCGGACGATGATCGGCAGCAAATCTTCATAGAGATGCTCAATCGTAAGGCGCGGAACTTGGCGATCCACACCCTCTGCCAAAGGCAATTGAATAAAATCGTCGAAAGCCCCTTGAAATTTGCCTGATTCCAAAAGTTCAAACATGCTTCTCTTACTTACCATGCCAATGAATGAACCATCCTGATCTACAACGGGAAGACTATTCAGGTTTTTTTCCTTCATGAGTTGCAATGCTTTTGAAATGGGATCGCTTGGTTTTACGGTAGAGAGATTCTCTGTGGCAGTTAAGCACTCCTGAATAAACATAAGGTGTTCCCCTCTCAAAATGAGCTATGTAAGGCTTGGTAAACAGATAGGATTTTGATCAAAAAAATATTTCCGATCTGGTATTATTGTACCATCCAAAGCGCTTTTCTGCCAGTATTTTGAAGGTGAAAAAGCCTTGAACAGAAGAGGTTCAAGGCTTTTCTGTGAAATTATTTACCCAGGAAGGAGTTAAGCATCCAAACGTGTTTTTCTAATCCGGTATGAATGGCGAGCAGCATATCGACGGTCGTTTCGTCATTCGCCTTCTCGGCAATCTCCATACCCTCTTTTAGTTCACTAATGATCTGCCGAAAATCATCGATGATGGATTGCACCATTTGCTCAGCGGATTCACTGCCGATTGCCTCTTGTACGGAAGACAATTCCAGACAATCTTTCATGGTAGCAACCGGTTGTCCACCCAAAGCAAGCAACCGTTCTGCCAATTCATCAGTATGCAGAGCTGCTTCATTGTAGAATTCTTCAAACTTTGTATGTAATGTAAAGAATTGCGGTCCCTTCACATACCAATGATAGTTATGCAGCTTGATGTACAGAACGCTCCAGTTGGCGATTTGCTTGTTTAAGACGTCAGTTATTTGTTTGTTCATGTTTGATCCACCTCTCTCATTCCAATATTTGTTCATTGACATTTTACAACATCAAAATATCCAAATCCATTTATCCTATATATTTTCAAGGTTTCCGCTCATTGCTTTGACACAAAGTTTTCAAACCTTTCATCCTGAACCTGCATCTGGCTACATAAACTCTACGCCTTTTACTTTGGAAAAATCTTCGTGTCCCGTTAATGTGTATAGGCAGGGTCATAAGATTTCTTACGCAAGACACCTTCCAGGGTATATCCAAGCCGTTCTGCTACCTTCGCACCTTTGCGTAATTTTTGGGGTAATGATTTTGGAATTGATCGTGTCTCATTTTGAAAGGCTAAGCATGAGGTGAGTTCATGAGAAAAAGCTTTATGTTCGTTTTCATCTCTTTGATGATGACATCGACATCTATTCCTGTACACGCCGAACCGCAGGCAACAGAAAAACTTGCTGTACAGCCGAATCCCAATCCTCCCTATGCCAAGTGGGGCAGATTAGTCATACAAGAAACCAAGAAAAGGTATCCTACTGCTAAAATCGTTGATTATCTTCATGTGGGTCGCAAATCCATATCTGCCGCAACTGCCCAAGAAAGATTTAAACTTTGGCTAAAGCAGGAAAATCGTCAGTTTGGTGTTTATGTAAGCATAACCTTTGACACAGCTTCCGAAAGAGTACTCGCCATCAGTTTTGAGGAAATACAGCGTTAAAAGACGAAACCCCACTCACCGATTTTCAGGAAACCGATAAATGGGGATTCGTTTTCACTCTTTTCTAGCTGATCTTCGCCTCAATCCGCAGCTTGTCAGCCACCATCGCGATGAACTCGGAGTTGGTCGGCTTTGCTTTGGAGTTGGAGATCGTGTAGCCGAACAGGCTGGAAATGGAGTCCAGGTTACCGCGGGACCAGGCCACTTCAATTGCGTGGCGGATGGCGCGCTCTACACGGCTGGCCGTCGTGTTAAACTTTTTGGCAATATCCGGATATAATACTTTGGTAATGGAGCCTAACAGTTCCACGTCGTTGTATACCATGGTGATGGCTTCGCGTAAGTACAGATATCCCTTGATGTGGGCAGGGACACCGATCTCATGAATGATGTTGGTAATGGAAGCATCCAGATTGCGTCCTTTTGGAGCCAGTGCTGACGTTTTCACAGCTGGAGAAAAGCTCGCCTTGTTGCTAATGATCTGGCGGATGCGCTGAGCCAAAACTTCCATGTCAAACGGCTTTAGGATGTAGTAAGAAGCTCCCAGCTCCACTGCCTTTTTGGTAATCTCTTCTTGTCCGAATGCAGTCAGCATAATGATTTTAGGCTGAGGCTGCAGGCGCATGGTTTGCAAATGCTCAAGGACAGCCAATCCATCAAGATGCGGCATGATGATATCCAGGATTAGGATGTCCGGAATATGCTCTTCCAAAACTTTTAATACGTCATTGCCATTGTAAGCAACGCCAACCACACTCATATCGCTTTGATTGTTGATGTATTCCTCTAGGAGACTGACAAATTCGCGATTATCATCGGCTAGTACCACTTCAATCTTACTCAATGTAGTTCCTCCTTACATCTCTTATCTAATTATGAGTGCTTGCAGCTATGTACTTTGGTAAAGCAGGTCTGTCACAAGAATTTCATAAAATTTGTTAAGAAAATATTTTCGACAATCAAAAGGAAGTTCCTGCCAATGACGAAAGATTGAATGATTTTTCCGATTTTTCGACATTTACTGGCAAAAAAGAAGGGAAACCTATCCATCTTAACAGAAAAATCTTCCTTGTCGATTATACATGGTTTATAAAAAAAACTAAAGGCTAACTGGCCTTTAGTTTTTCTTTCGCTTGGAGTGGGATGCCAGCGTCCTGCAGCATCCATTCGATGTAGCATCCATAACCTGAAGTCGGATCATTGACGAAAACGTGTGTTACCGCCCCTACAAGCTTCCCGTTTTGAATGATCGGGCTTCCGCTCATCCCTTGGACGATCCCGCCTGTTTTGTTCAGCAAGCGTTTATCTGTCACCTTGATGATCATTCCTTTGGTGGCCGGGAAGTGCTGTTTGACCACATTGACGATCTCGATATCATATTCTTCCACCTTTTGCCCTTCCACAACGGTAAGAATTTTGGCTGGTCCTGTTTGCACTTGCTCAGCCAACGCAACGGGAATTGGTTCATTGTATACGCTTCGTTTTGGTTGTTCCTTCATTTTTCCGAAGATGCCAAACGGTGAATTTCGAGTGATGGTGCCCAGAACTTCTGATTCATTGTAAAATCGGGCAAATTTCTCGCCGGGATTGCCGCTTTCCCCTTTTTCGATGGAAGTGACGTTGGCTTGTACGATTTGCCCGTCACCTACCACAATAGGCTGTCCGGTATCAATATCGGATATAACATGGCCTAAAGCGCCATATGCCTTTGATTCGGGTTCGTAAAACGTCAATGTCCCAACACCGGCAGCAGAATCCCTGATATATAAGCCCATGCGGTACTCGCTGTCCTTGGCGTCTTTTGCAGGTGTCAAGCTAAGATTAAGCTTTTCCTTACCGCGTACAACCAGCAGTTGAATCGATTCCTTTTTGTTTCCGACTTCATTAACCATTTTCTTGACATCGTTCATGTCATTAATGAACATGTCGTTCATGCGAATAATCATATCCCCGACGTGGACTCCTGCTTTCTCTCCCGGAGAAAACTTCCCGTTGCCCGTGTCCACCAGATGATGACCGACCACCAAGACACCGGCAGTTTGAAGTTTTACCCCGATGGATTGCCCACCCGGTATGACGCGAAGATCAGGGAGCACATTCACTTTCATCTCTTTTAGGGGGATACGTCCCCATTTGAGCTGTAACTGCGTCTCTCCAGCTTTCTTCGGCTGCATGGAAAGCGGTTTGCTTAGGTCCACACTTACTTCATTAGCCTCCGTACCATTTACCGATAAAATTTCAGGATTTGTATTGACTAAGGTTCCCATAACAGGCACAGACATGTTAAATTGCTGAAGAGACCCCTCAAAAATTCTCAGCTCATTGGGTAACGACACCAGGTCATGAAAGGGGGTTGAGCTGATCATTAATGCTGTGATGAGCAAAAGCAAACTTCCCAACCATTTTCTCTTGTGTTGACGCATCACCAGCAATCACTCCTACTTTCCCTACCTACACCTTTTGCTACACCTCCACCTAACCGTATATATAATGTTGCCTAGCGCATGCTTGTTTATAACAAAAAAACTGTCAGCTTGAACTGACAGTTTTTCGCTCTTTTCCAAGTTGGATCATCTCGCGGGCATGTTCTTTGGTTTTATCCGTTACGACGGCTCCGCCAAGCATTCTGGCCAGTTCCGCAACGCGTTCTTCCCCTTGCAGGTGGATTACCTGCGTCGATGTTTCTTGTTCGTCCATAACTTTCTGAATCAGGAAATGGGCGTCAGCAAGTGAAGCCACCTGCGGCAAATGCGTGATGCAGAGCACTTGACGGTGTTTTCCCACGCGAGCGAGCTTCTCGGCAATCGCCTGTGCAACGCGTCCGCTCACTCCTGTATCCACTTCATCGAAGATAAGTGTCTCTACCTGATCGGTGGTGGCAAGGATCGTCTTGATTGCCAGCATCACACGGGACAGCTCACCCCCGGAAGCAATTTTGGCCAGCGGACGCATCGGCTCTCCCGGATTGGGGGCGATCATAAACTCTACCTGGTCAATACCGGTAGCATCGATATGCCGTTTGACACCTTCCACTTCTATCCCGTTTTCATCCGCTGTCTGGCGAACGTCAATGTGAAAACGTGCGCGTTCCATATGTAATTCGCGTAATTGTTCCTCGATCGCTTGAGCTAACCGGCTGGCGAGATTTTTGCGGATAGCACTTAGCTCCAACGCTTCCACCGCTACGTCTGCGGCCAACTCCTGAAGCTGTTTTTGCAGCTGCTGCAAGCGGCTGTCATAATGCTTGATCTCATCCAGTTCATCTTGAATGGTTGCCGCGTATTCAAGAATTTCATCCACTGTTTTACCGTATTTGCGCTTCAACGCCTGGATCACGTCAAGACGCCGCTCCACTTCGGCCAACTGCTCCGGTTCAAACTCCAGTTTGTCCTTGACTTGACGCAAATGATGAATCGCATCCTCAACTTGGTAGTAAGCACTCGCGATCAATTCGGCGATGGGGGCGATTTGCTCGTCGTACTGACTGACTCGCTCCAGTTCGCTCATCGCGTGCCCCAACCAATCCATACAGCGGTGTTCTCCGTATAAAGAGCGGTAAGCGTCCTCAATCCCGGCAAAGACTTTTTCCACGTTGCTCCATTTTTTGCGAAGCTGCAGCAGCTTTTCGTCTTCACCCGGAGTAAGGGAAGCTGCTTCGATCTCATCCAACTGATAAGAGAGCAAATCGATTCGCTGAATCAGTTCCCGTTCGTTTTTGGCCATTCGTTCTAAATCATGCTTCGTCCGGCGGTAGGCAGAATAGAGCAAGCCGTACTCTTTTTTCGTGGCTAAGAGTTCCGCTTCTCCGTAAGCATCCAGCCATTCGATATGCTTATTGGATTGCATCAGGGCAATGGTATCATGCTGTCCGTGAATATTGATCAGCCACGGCCCTAGCTCTCGAAGCATGGCCAGTGTAACCAGTTGTCCATTGATTCGAATCAAGCTTTTTCCCTGGTTGGAGATTTCTCTTCGCACCAGGAGCATTCCGTCTTTTTCCACGTGAATGCCGAACTCTTGGCAAAGAGCCAGAACCGGGTGGTTGGCTTCAAATTCAAACATTCCTTCTACCTCTGCCCGCTTTTCACCATATCTGACGTATTCCGCCGAACCCCGTTCGCCGAGCAAAAGCCCGAGTGCATCGATGATAATTGATTTGCCGGCACCCGTTTCACCGGTCAGGATGTTTAGCCCATGATGAAATGAGATCGTGACGGATTTGATAATGGCAAAGTTGCGGATGGAAAGCTCGACTAACATGTAAATCCCACCTTATAGCATGTCCAAAAGACGCTGGACCACTTCCTTCGAATTATCTTTGGAGCGACAAATAATTAAAATGGTGTCGTCTCCGCAAATGGTTCCTATCACATCCTGCCATTGCAGGTTGTCAATCAGCGCCCCGATGGCATTGGCGTTGCCAGGCATGGTCTTCATCACAATCAGATTATCGGCTGAATCGATACCGACAAAGCTGTCAACCAGCACGCGCTTCAGTTTTTGCAGCGGGTTGAACTTCTGATCGGCTGGCAAGGAGTATTTGTATCGACCGTCTGTCGTCGGAACTTTTACCAGATGCAGTTCTTTGATATCCCGGGACACGGTAGCTTGTGTGACATTGTAGCCAGCCTCGCGCAAGCAATCGACTAACTCGTCTTGTGTCTCGATTTCATTGTTGGCAATGATTTCACGAATTTTAATATGCCTTTGCCCTTTGTTCATATATTTCTACTCCCATTCTCCGTGTAATTTCGTGCGTATCGCCTCAAAGAAATTGCCTGCCTTCCACTTAATCAAAGGGGTGATATGCGGTGATTGATAAATAAATATTTCATCGCCACCTTCCAATCTGGCACCAAATTGCCCGTCAACCGATAGACCGATTTCATCGTGAATCGCATCCACTTCCACCCGAATCACCTGATCAGCGGAGAATACCATCGGTCTGGCTGTTAATGAATGCGGGGCAACCGGTGTCAATAAAAGCATATGCACATTAGGAGCTACAATCGGCCCTCCGGCAGAAAGCGAATAAGCCGTTGATCCTGTCGGACTGGAGATGATCAGCCCGTCACCACTGAAGGTTGCAACGTAATATTCATCCAAATAGACGGCACATTGGATAATCCGGCAATAAGAGCCTTTCGCGATTCCCACGTCATTCATTGCCGTAAATTTGGCGATCTCTTCTCCCCTGCGAACCAACTTGGCTTCCAGCATTGTCCGCTCTTCGATTCCATATGATCCGTTCAGGAGATTTTCTACGGCAAGCGGCAAATTTTCCGGTTCTGACTCAGATAAAAAGCCAAGCGTCCCTAAATTGATTCCAAGGATGGGCAGCGAAGAACCCGCTATTTGCCGGGCAATTCCCAAAAGTGTCCCGTCTCCGCCCAGCACACAGGCTAAATCTGCCCTCTTCCCAAACTGTTCAAGCGGACAGGCCAGATCTGCCCGCCCGATATCGTGAGCAAATGCTTCCTCCACCAAACAGGAAGCTCCTTTGTTTTCCAGTAAATATAAAAGATCCCGCGCCACAATTCGCGCTTCCGGTTTTCCTTTATTGGCTACAATTCCAATGGTTTTCACGGCGCCACCCCGAGCAAACGATTTGGATCCTTATACAAGTATACAACGAAATATGTATAAAGAAAATCAGGCACTCTCCAAGCCAAAAGCCCAGGAATGCCTTAAGTACAAGCTTATTTTAATTGTTTATGCGCTTCTGTCACAACTTCTTCAATTCTTGCCATCCATGCTTCATTTTCCGAGGGGGTGGTTTGTTCTGATTTGCGAATATGCAGCAAAAATTCAATGTTGCCTTCACCGCCGGTAATCGGTGAATAACTGACGCCCAGCACTTCAAATCCGATCGTCTGAGCAAAAGAGAGGATCGAGAGCAGTACTTCCCGATGGACGGCAGGATCGCGGACGATTCCGTTTTTCCCGACATTTTCTTTGCCCGCTTCAAATTGCGGTTTTACCAAGGCCAATACTTCCCCATCTGGTTTCAGGAATTGGTTCAATACCGGAAGGATCAAGCGCAGGGAGATGAAGGACACGTCAATGGATGCAAAATCAGGTTTTTCATATTCGAACGTGTTCGGGTCCAAATGCCGGAAGTTGGTTCTCTCCATTACCACAACCCGGGGATCTTGGCGAAGCGACCAGGCTAATTGTCCATATCCGACGTCTATGGCATAAACCAGACGTGCCCCGTGCTGCAAGGCACAATCGGTGAAACCGCCTGTGGAGGCACCGATATCCATCATCACTTTGCCAGTCAAATCGACACCGAATGTACGAATTGCTTTTTCCAGCTTCAGTCCGCCTCTGCTGACATAAGGATGGACTTCTCCCTTTACGTTGATTAAAGCATCTTCGGCAAGTTTGGTTCCCGGCTTGTCACAGCGTTCCGTCCCCACATAAACGAGTCCGGCCATGACGGCAGCCTTGGCTTTCTCACGAGTCTCAAAAAAACCTTTTTCTACCAATAAAACGTCAATCCGTTCTTTTCTCATCGAATGTTACGCCCTTTGCCTGTTTAACGGTGTTAGAGTACGAACATGGGAAGCGATGCCCTCGGCAGTCAAGCCAACTTCTTGACGCTGCTCCTTGACACTGCCATGTTCAACGAAATAATCAGGAATGCCGATCATTTTTACAATGATATCGCGATACCCTTGCTGTGCATAGAACTCAAGCACGGCGCTTCCGAATCCGCCCGTGACGGCCCCTTCTTCAACCGTTATGATATGGTACCCTTCCTGGGCCAAGCGAAGCAGCAATTCTTCGTCAAGCGGTTTGCAGAATCGGGCGTTGACGAGCATAGGATGAATATCTTCCCGCTCCAAAATTTCCACCGCTTGTTCCGCAATTTCGAAAATGTGGCCGAACGACAAGATCGCTACGCCTTTTCCCTGTTTTACAATTTCTGCTTTTCCGATTGGCAGGACGCGCAGTTCTTCATCCATTTTGACTCCGCGGCCATTCCCCCGCGGATAGCGGAAAGAGATTGGGCCATCGTCATAAGCTACTGCCGTTTTCATCATGTGCTGCATTTCGTTCTCATCTTTTGGTGCCATGATCACCATGTTGGGAATGGCTCGCATAAAGGCAATATCATAAACCCCTTGGTGAGTTTCTCCGTCAGCACCGACCAAACCGGCCCGATCTACGGCAAAAATCACATTCAGCTTCTGTCTGGCAACGTCGTGTATCAGTTGATCGTAAGCGCGCTGCAAGAACGTGGAGTACACGGCATAAACCGGCTTCATCCCTTGAGTCGCCAGGCCCGCACAGAAGGTACAAGCATGCTGTTCGGCAATGCCTACGTCAAACATACGCTCCGGGAATACCTCCGCATAGCGAAACAGGCCCGAACCCGCCGGCATGGCTGGTGTAACCGCTACCAGTCGCTGGTCTTCTCTGGTTAAGCGAATCATGGTTTCGGCGAAGACCGTCGTATAGGCAGGCGCCTTTGATTTGGATTTAATCTCTTCGCCTGATTCAATCTTATAGGTTCCGATCCCGTGCCACTTGGTGGAATCGGCCTCTGCCGGCGCATATCCTTTTCCTTTTTTGGTGATGGCATGTACCAGTACCGGCCCTTTCGTATGGGCAGCCGTCTGGAATGAATCAATTAACAGATCCAGGTTATGACCGTCAATTGGTCCAATATACGTAAACCCTAACTCTTCGAACAACACGCCGGAGACAAGCAAATATTTCATGCTGTCCTTAAGCCGTTCGGCAAAATGAGCCAGTTTGCCGCCAACAGCTGGGATCGACTTGAGGATATGTTCCAGTTCATCTTTCGCCCGGCGGTAGTTATGGGCCGTGCGTAATTTCCCCAGATAATTATGCAAAGCTCCGACATTGGGAGCGATGGACATCTCGTTATCGTTTAAAACCACAATTACATTCTTTTTCTCATGGCCGATGTGGTTAAGCGCCTCAAACGCCATTCCGCCGGTTAAAGCTCCATCCCCGATAATGCCTACCACATGATATTTTTCCTGCTTCAAATCACGCGCTGCCGCCATCCCCATTGCCGCGGAAAGTGAAGTGCTGCTGTGGCCGGTTTCCCAGACATCATGCTCACTCTCGCTCATCTTGGGAAAGCCGCATAACCCTTTATATTGGCGCAGGGTCGGAAACATCTCCCGGCGACCGGTGATCAATTTATGTACATACGCTTGGTGTCCTACATCCCAAATCAGCTTGTCCTTTGGGCTATCAAAGAAATAGTGAAGGGCAAGCGTCAACTCGACCACACCCAGGTTAGGTGCCAGATGTCCGCCTGTTTCGGCCAGATTTTTTACAAGAAATTGGCGAATTTCCGCCGCAAATTGATGTAATTGGGGTATCGTCAACTTCTTCAATTCTTCTGGGCTATTGATGCTTGGAAGCAACATGCTAACCCCTCGCTTTCAACATGAATCATAACACTGTGTTCCTATAGTGTACGAAAAAAGTACAAAAGGAAACAGTTTGGGAAATGCTTGATCTATTATAATCGTTTCTTGGAGAAAACACCACTAAGAAAACCATGATACACTGCTGATAAGCCCCTATCCGCTCAAAAAGCCCTACCGTCAAGTTGCCTTAACGCTAGGGCTTTTGTTTCTAACGGGTTCGTTCCATTACGTAGTCAGCCAATGCCGTCAAGGCGGACCCGCCTAGTCCTGCTTCATCGAGCACTTGTTTGGCTTCTTCGATGAGAGAGCGCAATCGGTTCCGGGATGATTCAAGCCCCAGCAAGGAAGGATAGGTGGCTTTTCCACGGTCTGCATCGCTTCCTACCGCTTTCCCCAGCTCTTCCACACTTCCCACCACATTCAGAATATCGTCTTGAATCTGAAAGGCCAGCCCGATACAGATGCCGTACTGGTTAAGCGCTTTTAGCTGAACCTCATTTGCTTCAGCCAAATAACCGGCACCGAGCAGCGCGGCGATTAACAGATCTCCTGTCTTGTGCTGGTGAATAAATTCCAATTCCTCCAGGGAAAGCTGCTGCCCTTCTCCTTCAATGTCGGCCATTTGGCCGCCTACCATTCCGGCGGCTCCGGCACGTCGGGACATCTCTTGAATCAAGCGCAGGGCCGTTTCCGGTTTGACAAAAGGGTCTTTCAGATAGGCATCGGCCAATAAGCCAAACGCTCTGGTTAACAGCGCATCACCAGCCAAGATGGCCGTCGCTTCGCCAAATACTACGTGGTTAGTTGGTTTGCCTCGGCGAAGCTCGTCATCATCCATGGCCGGCAGATCATCATGAATCAGCGAATAAGTATGAATCATTTCCAATGCAACAGCAAAAGGGAAGCCTCGTTCAATCGGAATGTTGAGCGCCTCCAGTGCTGCCAGTACCAAAATCGGGCGCAGCCGTTTGCCGCCAGCCATAAGCGAATAGCTCATCGATTCGTATAATTTGGCGGGTACTCCTTCTTTCTCAAGAGCAGGCAGCAATTTTTCCTCGACGATGGCAATTTTTTCCTGCAAGTATGTCTTGAGGGAGACAGTCATCATGATTCTCCCTCCAATTGAAATGGTTTTTCCGTAATTTTGGCGTTTTCCTCGACGATTTGCGTCACTTGCGCTTCAATCGCGTCAAGCTTTTGTCCGCACAAGCGTGAGAGTCGAACACCTTCCTGATAATATCGAATCGCTTCTTCCAGCGGAACATCTCCTTCTTCCAATAAACGGACTACTTCCTCCAGCCGCTGGATCGCCGCTTCAAAAGGCAGATCAATCTCCTGGTCAGCTTTTTTACGAGCCATTCTGTTTCTCCTCCTGCTTAATCTCCGTCACGAGCGTACGGACATCTCCATCGACTAATCGTAACATGAGTTCGTCCCCGACGGCAAACGCTTTTGTCGATTTGGCCAGTTCTTCGTTCTTGTATACGAGGGCGTAGCCGCGTTGCATGATTTTTAGCGGACTCAGCGCATCCAATTGTTCAATGAGATGAACCCATTTGAGACGGTGCTGCTCCGTTTTGCGGCGCATGGCCTGCGCGAGACGATCTGTGTGCTGGGCCAGACGGCGGCGGTGTTCCCCAATGATCCGGTCAAAGCGAAATCTGGACAACCGCTCACGCAAGCCGCGGGATTGTTCCTGTCCGCATCTGAGCGAATTGGCTAATGCCTTGTCCAGCCGTTCTGTTAATTGGTCAACACGCTGCCTTATTTCCTCGACGCGCCGTTCGGGTTGGCGCATTCCATAGGAAGAGATGAGCCGAGACAAATGCTTCTTCTGCTCGGTGATCCGTGATTGAATGGAGCGATGCAGCCGGTGTTCCAATTGTTTTACCTGCTGCAGGATCTCCAGGTAATGCGGGACCGCCAGCTCAGCGGCAGCTGTTGGCGTGGCTGCCCGAATATCGGCAACGAAGTCCGCAATCGTTACGTCCGTTTCATGACCAACCGCTGAAATTACCGGAATCCGTGAGGCTGCGATCATACGAGCCACCTGTTCATCGTTAAAGGCCCACAATTCTTCGATTGACCCCCCGCCGCGACCAACAATCAAGACATCGATATCCGGCAATTGGTTCATACGCCGGATGGCGGCGACAATGGATGGGGGAGCCTCTACTCCTTGAACGATGGCGGGTGCCACCACAATCTGCACGTGTGGAGATCTTCGCTTAATGGTGATGACGATATCACGGATGGCAGCACCCGTCGGCGAAGTGATTACCCCTACCTTTTTGGGAAAGGAGGGAATCGGGCGCTTCCGATCTTGGGCGAACAAACCTTCCTGCTCCAGCTTTTGCTTCAACTGCTCGTACGCGAGATAAAGGGACCCGATCCCGTCCGGCTGCATTTCCCGCGCGTACATTTGGTAGACACCATCCCGCTCAAACACAGAAATGGAACCCCGCACGATCGCTCGGGTTCCATCTTTCGGGAGAAAGGTTAAAAAGCGGTTATGACTGGCGAACATCACCACTTTGATACGCGAATCCTTGTCTTTCAGGGTGAAGTACATATGTCCGCTGGAATGCTTGGTAAAATTCGAAATCTCGCCGCGCAGCCAGATATCCTGCAGAAGGACATCGCGTTCCAGCATGCCTTTCAGATAGCGATTCAATTGACTTACGGACAAGATTTCGTTTGTTCTCATCAATTCATCCCTTCACTTCTGGTACCATATATGTCTGTTTGGCTGATTTGACTGTATTGGCCAACAGCATGGTAATCGTCATCGGGCCGACACCACCCGGTACAGGCGTGATATAGCCGGCAACCTCTTTTACATCCTCAAAATCAACGTCGCCCACCAGTTTGCCGCTTTCAATCCGGTTAACTCCCACGTCGATCACGACAGCGCCTGGCTTCACATCTTCCTTGTGGATAAAATGAGCTTTTCCGATTGCCACGACCAAAATGTCTGCTGAACGGGCAATTTCCGAAAGATTTTTGGTTCGGGAATGGCACATGGTTACGGTCGCGTTCTCCCGCTGCAGCAAGAGAGAGACCGGTTTGCCCACAATGTTGCTTCGTCCGATGACGACCGCATGCTTCCCCGCAATCTCCGTACCTGTTCGCTTAATCAGTTCAATAATACCATGCGGCGTACAAGGCAGGAAGCCATCCGTGCCAATTACCATATTTCCCACGCTGATCGGGTGAAAACCGTCCACATCTTTGCTTGGGTCAATTGCCATGATGACAGCTTCTTCCGAAATATGGGCAGGAAGCGGAAGCTGTACCAAGATTCCATGAACGTTCGGATTTTGATTCAACTGATCAATTATTGCAAGCAACTCTTCCTGTGTAATGGAAGTGTCTTTCCGAATCAGTTCAGAGCGAATTCCAACCTCTTCACAACCTTTTACTTTACCGCGCACATATGATTCAGAAGCAGGATCATTCCCGATCAAAATAACGGTCAAGCCCGGAACAATCCCTTCTTTGGCCAGTTTTTCAACTTCAGCTTTCAGTTCTTGTCTGATTGATTTCGCAACTTCTTTCCCATCTACAACAATCGCTGCCATACCTAAAAAGCCTCCTTGCGTTATTCACATATAATATAGTGTAACGATAGGAGGATATGATGTAAAGCCGAAATTTTTGCATAGTAATCTTTATAACGTTCGGTTTTTGTGCTGTAACCAACCCAACATCGCTACGCCATAGGCATTATCCCCTGAGTAAACCGGATCGCAAAAATACAATTTGGCATTCACCGCCGGATGCCCAAGCCGCTTGATCAGCCGTTCCCTAATGTATGTATTGGCTGCCACTCCGCCGACAATCAGAATTTCTTTGCTGTAGCCTTTTTCTACTGCGGTTCGAAGTGTTTTTTCCAATGTATTGGCGATACACTGCTCACAAGCTCTGGCAATCTCGGCAGGCGGCGCCGCTTGCTGCTGGATGGCGCGAAGCAATGCCGCTTCCGGCCCGGAAAAGCTGAAAGCAAGCCCGTTGACCGAAGACGAAATGGAAAAAGTTCCTTCCGCCTGCTTGGCCAATTCTTCCAAGTAGGGCCCTGCCGGGAAGGAAAAACCCAACGCTACCCCGATTCGATCCACCAATTGTCCGGCGTGCAGGTCGATGGTCCCGCCGATTTTTTCGATGGTATATCCTGTCTCTGTCCGTTCGCAGAGCAGGATCTCGCTTGTTCCTCCCGACAAATGGACGGCAAGAAAGCGATTCTCCCTTGGCTTTTTCTCTGCCGTATACTCTCCCGCGGCAATGTGCCCTTCCTGATGGCTTGTCACGTAATAAGGAACCTTGGCATAGACGGACAAGGAGCGAGCCAAGCCTTCTCCTACCTTAAAAACCGGCATGTACGACTTATCTACGGGGCGTGGCTTGACGCTGGCACACACACCGATTACATTCCAATCCGGCAAGGAGAGTTCATCGCTTAATTCCGGAAGATTGATCACATGTTGAAAGACGGCTTCAGATTGCTGCAATCCCCGCTTGCCTTCTTTTACATGAAGCAAACGCTTGGCTTCCGCAACAATCCGGCCGTCTTCCTCCACAAGGCAAAGCGATGTCCGGTAATTACTTGTATCAATTCCCAGTAAAACCTTATGCATGCCTTCTCACCCTGTTCTTCAAGCCTCTGAATGTTGACGCTCTTGAATGTAGCTTGAGAGCACACCATTGACAAAACGATACGATTGATCATCACTAAATAATTTGGCCAGTTCGATCGCTTCATTCACCACAA
This sequence comes from Paenibacillaceae bacterium, assembly GCA_041920465.1. GTDB lineage: Bacteria > Bacillota > Bacilli > Brevibacillales > Brevibacillaceae > Brevibacillus_H. The sequence continues at coordinate 171,196 of JBHGXW010000054.1, forward strand.
CCTTTCGCGGCACTTCTTTTTCATACATCAGCTCATAAAAGGCGAGGCGTAAAATCGCCCGATCTACATTGGCGATGCGATCCAGCTTCCAGCCACGCAAATATTTGCTGATTTCCTGGTCAATATTGTTCAGATGTTGAATCGCACCTTCTACGAGGGAGAGCATGTAATCGATCTCTTCCTCACTGTCTCCCATCACCATTTCAACTGCATCTTGTAATTTTACATCTGCCATATCAATTTGGAACAAGCATTGAACTGCTTTTTCCCGTGCTATTCTGCGCTTCATGATCCGTCACCTACTATTTGAATTTCCCTGGTAAAATCTTGTCTAACAGCTCCAGCAAATCTTCTTTGTGATCCAGCTTTTTCCCGAGATAAAAACCGGTCCCCACAAAAATGATAAACACCAGCGTATCCCAAAAACCGACCAACAGATAAATAATACCAAAAAAGAGTCCCGCGGCAACTCCTATTATTTTTCCTTTATGCTCGCTTAGTATCTCCCACCACATTGGTTTCACCTTCTATTCGACTCGTCTGCGAATGGAAGTGTTGGTTGGTGATGCCACTTCCGTCACCACAACAGCCACTTCGGCAATCTCGATCCCGGCAATCGCTTCTACCTGTGCCTTTACCTCACTCTGCAGCTTGGCCGTCATCTCCGGAATCGGGGTTTCTCCGTCTACCGTAACCTGCAAAAGAATAACATTGCGCTGATCTTTGGTTTTTACCGTTGTCTTCAGTTCACGGACTCCTTTGATTCTGCGTGCGGTTCGTTCGGCAATCGCCCGAATGGTGGCAAATGAAATGCTGATTTCACCAATGGCGCTTTGCTGTTTTATCGCCTTCTCTTCCCGCTTCTTGCCGACGGTGAATGCCGTCAAGAAAAAACGAAAGGAAATGATGATAAAAATGGCGGCCACTATTAAATAGGGTATGTTAAGTCCGGGGGTCGTCATTCGATATGTAAGTTCTGAAAAGATGTTCATCGGCACCAACTGCAGCATGACACCGATCGCTGCAAAAGAAAGCACCAGCAAGGCAAAACTGTAGATGGTTAGAATGAAACGATCAAACAAATTCATACACATCTCTCTCCTTATGTGGAAAATGCCCCCGAAATGGGGGCATCCATGCATTAACGAACCCGCTGATATTCTTCTTGCACGACAATGGAAGCCGGCTGCTGCGCCTTCTCTTCCGCTTTCAGTTCGACATCAACGATATGTACGTTAACTTCTACAACTGTAAGACCTGTCATGCTCTCAATCGCATTGCGTACGCTATCTTGAATGTTCCGGGCCACTTCGGGAATGCGGTGTCCATACTTTACGATGATAGAAACGTCAACAGCAGCTTCACGCGTCCCCACTTCCACCCGGACGCCGCGGGCAATGTTTTTGCGCCCCAAGCGCTCGGCGATATCTCCAACAAAGCCTCCGCTCATATGCGCTACGCCTTCTACTTCAGAAGCGGCCATTCCGGCGATTACCTCCAGCACCTCAGGAGCAATCTGGACTTTGCCAAGCTCTGTTTTCTCTATATCGGTAGTAAACTCTTCCATGCTTCGCACCTCCCACATTGGATTATACTACATTATAGCAATTGAGGATGTACATTACAAATTACGACTCGTCCAATTGCAGATCATATAGCTCCAGGAACTTGGTATCAAAATGTCCGCTGACGAATACTTCATGGTCGAGGACTTTGAGATGGAACGGAATGGTTGTATGAATGCCTTCAATCACAAATTCTCCCAACGCACGTTTCATGCGCTCAATCGCTTCTTCCCGATCTTTCCCCCAGACAATCACTTTGGCAATCATGGAGTCGTAGAAAGGCGAGATGGTGTAGCCCGGATAGGCGGCGCTGTCGATCCGCACCCCGTATCCGCCGGGAGCCAGATAATTGGTGATTTTCCCCGGCGACGGCATGAAATTCTTCACCGGATTCTCGGCATTAATGCGGCACTCAATTGCCCAGCCGTTCAATTTCACGTCTTCTTGCGTAAAGGAGAGCGGCAGATTGGAAGCTACGCGAATTTGTTCTTTAATCAGGTCAAATCCGGTGATTAACTCCGTAACCGGATGTTCAACCTGAATGCGTGTATTCATCTCCATGAAATAAAACTTCCCATGCTTGTCTAGCAAAAACTCAACCGTTCCCGCTCCATGGTAGTTCACTGCTTTGGCAGCAGCAACCGCTGCCATCCCCATCTCCTGGCGAAGTTCTTCGGAGAGTGCAGGTGACGGCGCTTCTTCGATCAGCTTCTGATGGCGGCGCTGAATCGAGCAATCGCGTTCACCCAGGTAAACGACATTTCCGAACTTGTCGGCCATGATTTGGATTTCCACATGACGAGGGCCTTCCACGAATTTTTCCAGGTAGACGCCAGGATTCCCGAATGCCGTTTTGGCCTCGCTTTGCGCTTGGCGAATCGCCTTTTCCAAATCTTCGTCGCCGTGAGCCACACGCATGCCGCGCCCGCCACCGCCGGCAGTCGCTTTGACCATCACCGGATAACCGATTTCGTTAGCGGTTTTGATCGCTTCCCCAATATCTTCTACCAATCCGTCCGTGCCAGGAACAGTTGGCACTCCTGCTTTTTTCATGGTTTCCTTGGCGGTTGACTTGTCGCCCATTTTCGTAATCGCTTCCGGGTCAGGACCAATAAAAGTAATCCCGCAGGCGGCACAAATCTCGGCAAAATCGGTGTTTTCCGCCAAGAAGCCATATCCCGGATGGATGGCATCCGCCCCTACTTTGGTAGCGACGCTCATGATATTCGTCATGTTCAAATAGCTTTCTTTGGACGGAGTCGGCCCGATGCAAAAAGCTTCATCAGCCATCTTCACGTGCAGTGACTCGCGGTCAGCTTCGGAATAGACAGCGACCGTGGCAATTCCCATCTCGCGGCACGCACGAATAATGCGAACGGCGATTTCACCGCGATTGGCAATTAAAATTTTCTGGATCATCCGTTTTTTCCTCCGTTTATTCAGGTTTTACCAGGAACAGCGGTTGACCATATTCAACTAATTGGCCGTCTTCTACCAGCACTTTCACGATTTCGCCTGTTACTTCCGCTTCGATTTCGTTAAACAGCTTCATCGCTTCCACGATGCATACTACTTTGTTTGGAGTCACTTTATCTCCGGGCTGCACGTAGGCAGGTTTGCCAGGTTCCGAAGAGCGATAGAAGGTTCCTACCATCGGAGATACGATTTTATGCAGATTTGTTTCGTCTACCGCCGGTTGAGCGACAGGTGCAGCTTGTTCCACAGGTTTCGCTACCGGAGCGTTTGGTTGCGCTTCCACAACTGGAGCCGAAACTTGAACAGGGGCAGGTGCCGCCGTGACAACCGGTTGTGCCGCCATTTGCGGCACTGCCATTTCAGCAACCGCTAAGTTTTTCTTGATGGCAACTTTGGCTCCTTCCAATTCGAGTTCGAATTCTTGAATAGAGGATTGATCAACCAGCTTGATAATTTCGCGAATCTCATGAATCTTAAACATAGGGGTTTGTCCACTCCTTCGTTAGAGCTTATTCATCCATTATTCCATGTGACAGTTACGAGCCTGTAAAGGCAAGCTAATCCATAATTACCATGGTAGCCTTTTGCCTGTTTCACGTCAAGAACGAGCAAAAGGATCTCTTGCCCGCCCCATGGTGATTGACGGGTAGAAATCCTTTGGCATTTGTGCTTTCACTTATTTGATCCTTACGGCTTGAAACGGACGGTAACATTGCTGCCGGATACTTTGAAATGCTGTTTGGCCAGTGCAATGATGTCGACAACTTCTTGCGGTTGAAGCTTATCCTTTTGTACGATCACATCTACCGTGTTGTCCTGCGCGTTCACGACCGCTTCTTTATAGCCTTTGGCTTTGAGCAGTTCTTCCATGGCAAGCGTTTTTGTCTCCAGATTGGAAAGCTCCTCGTGTTTGGCCTTCGCGTCCGCTACGGCCTGTGGAGATGCATCCGGATTCATCATGATCGCCATTTGTTCATCTTTTTGTTGCTCAAGCATGGCCTCCCGTTTCATCTTGTAGCCTTGGAAGTAATCGCTTGCGGTTTCCGGCAGGTCAGCCGCATTTACGTCTGAATTGCCTGGTGTTTCGATTGTCGGGTTTTGTCCCTCAACCGGAGCGGCATCTCCGTCTGGCTGATTGGTTTCTTTGGTGTTTACTTCTACACCTGTCAACGGCTCTACCTGCTTGGACTTCTCACCCAATGCCGGTATTTGCTGATTGGGCCCCTTTACCAGATAATAACCGGACAGCACAACCATTACGGCCAACATGGTTAAAAGCCAAACTGTTTGTTTTCGAAGCAACATCTTCATTTCCCCCTAACCTTTTTTTGGTAATATCGAAATTTTATAAGAAGGCACTTCCAACACTTTTTGTACAGCATCCGTAATCCACGCTTTCACCTGAATGTTTTCCGCCCCTTTTGCGACGACTAACACCCCTCTCACTTTCGGCTTCAAGGTTTTGACCACGACAGGCTGTTCCTGCTTGGTATTAAGCACGACCACTTGATCATTGTGCGATTGGTCCGTTTGATTGCGGGTCGCCTTGTCTTTATCAACTTCTTGGGTGGTGGCTGAACGAGTATTGCGATTTTTCTCTACCACAATTTCGGGAGTCGAGTCGAGGTTGACCATAACCTCCACTTCGCCAACTCCGACAATTTTTTCCAGGATTTCTTCCAGTTGAGTTTCATACATGTTTTCGTATTCCCGAATCACGTTGTTTTCAGCGGAATTGCCAAATACCGTTTGTGATTGATCGGAATTGGAACCGCCGGAACCGCTGAAACTTCCAGATCCGCCAGTTCCGTCAGATCCGGAGAAGCTACTGAACGGCTCTTGCTTAACTGATAAAAAGTCTGTAAAAATCATGAACGCGGCTCCTATCCCCAAAAGCACGATCAAATAGTGAATCGGCTTCATTTTCTTCTGGTCCGGATTTGTCTCAAGCAGCTTGCGCAACCATTCCATCATCATTCATCCCTCCTTTGCTACCGGCTCTTTTGTGTCATTGTGATTGACATGTACCTGATGGAGTTGAACAGACCAATCTTGGGCTATTTTGGAAGCGATTTGCCGAGAGAGTATATCGTCTTGACGACCGGAAACAGGAAGAGCCTGATCTTTGCCAGAGTCGTCTTGCGGGGTAATCTGCACCTTGATCGGATCGATCTTGGCGATTTGTTTTTCTTCAGGTTTTCGGGTTTTATCTATGTCAACCGTGATGGTTTGAATCTTCGGTTTGTCGTTGGAATTGGCGGCCAGTTGGACACGCACGGATGTGACCGATACCTGGTAGGCACTTTCTATCTCGTGCTGAATCATTGTCTCCATCTGACTGGTAACATAGCGGGTTACCTCCTGGTCTTTTTCCCCGGCCAAACGCTCGGCGATTGCTTTCCATTCGGTATCAGGCGTTTTCTCCGCGATCTCTTGCTGGTACCGATTGATTTTCATAGCCAGTTCATCCTGCGAAAGGTTGAAAATTTGAAATACCGGGGAGAGGATCGTCATCAGGATAATCAACCCCATTACCATCTTGACGTACCGCTGCAGATTGGTATTCGGCAAAATCAAGTCGAGGAAGGCAGCCAAGAGGACCAGCAGGATAATTTTTTTGAGCCAGAGCGTAAGCCATTCCATTCTCTTCACCTACCGAACCATCATCGAAATATTTCCTGCCGTAATAAGGATCGTGATTGCCAAGAAGAACATGAGGCCAACGGTGGCTAGCGCGGCAAAAACGAATAACAAGCTTTTGCCAATCGTCCCCAGCGCCGTGATGATCGGGCTGTTGCCAAGCGGCTGCAACACCGCCGACGAGAAATTGTAGATAAAGGCGAGAACCAGAATTTTCATCGCCGGAAAAGCACAGAGGATCAAGAGAATCACCACACCGGCTAGTCCCACTGCGTTCTTCACCAGAAGCGAAGCTCCCACCACCGTATCAGCGGCGTCGGAAAACATTCGTCCGACTACCGGGACAAAATTTCCGGTTACGTATTTGGCTGTCCGTATCGTCACGCCGTCAGCAATCGCTGAGGTCGCCCCTTGGATGCTGATAACAGCCAGAAAGATGGTAAGAAATGACCCGAGCGCTCCCATGGCAATGTTACGGAGCAAGCCGGCCAACTGAGTCACTTTGTACCTGTCCGAAAACAGACTGACAATAGAGAGCAGCGCCGACAAAAAGATGAGCGGAAAAACAATCGTGGCAATCAATATTCCACTGATGTTGATCATGAACACGATCAGCGGATGAAGCATCGCTGCCGAAGCCACATTCCCCATGGAAGCGAGTAACGCGAGCACAAGCGGTATCATCGCCAGCATGAAATCCGACATGTCCTGGATAGCATCTTTCGCATAGGTAATCGCCAGATGGAAGCTGTTCATGGCCAATACCATTAGCACGAGATAGGTGATGGAATACGCCACCGTGCTGACTGTGTTTTTTTCAAAGGCGTTCTGCATGGATTCCAGGATCATCGCGAAGACGGTAATCACGATGATGGAGCTTAGCAGCTTTCCGTTTATCCAGATCTCATGAAAGACGAATTTCAGCAGCCCCTTGAATATCCCCGTGAATGTAATGTTCTCTTCCTGCAAGATCAGCTGAACAAATCCGGGAGACTGGAGATCGGGCAAATATCCTTTGTATTCTTGCAGCGTCTTTTGCCAATACTCTTCTACCCGGTGGGTATCAAGGTGCTGGACCTGCTGGCGGACAAGCGTATCGATCGGATTGGCAGAAGTTGGCTCAGCTGCAAGCACCATGTCCGGCAGAAAGAGGAGTTGTAAGAGAAGAAGGAACCAACCGATACGATACACAAGCATCACTCCTGCGAATATCCTGCTTCTTCTCGGGAAAAGCTAACATCCCTTAGGCTGGCAACAGATGAATAATGGTTTCGATAATGATCTGTACAATGGGAACCGCCATGATCAAGATGAGGACTTTGCCGGCTAGTTCAATTTTGGAAGCGATGGCGCCCTGACCGGCATCGCGTGTAACCTGTGCGCCAAATTCCGCAATATAGGCAATTCCAATAATTTTGAGAATCGTTTCCAGAAACACCATGTTCAAATCTGCCTGAACGGCCAATCGTTCAAGAACGCGAATCACTTCAGAGATTTTGTCGATCAGGAAGTAAAAAATGATGATTCCGCAGACGATGGCAATGAGAAAGGCAAAGATTGGTTTTTGTTCTTTGACGACAAGCGCGAGGATGGTTGCGATAAGCCCTAGACCCACGATTTGAACGATTTCCATCAGCCCTCACCTCTCCCTAGTTAAACAGAAACACCCGTTTAACCTCGGTAAACAAATCTCCCAAATAGTGAGCCACCATATACAAAACCACGACAAATCCCACCAATGTGGCCCAATGCGCTATATCTTCCTTGCCAGATTGCTTCAAAACCGTATGAATTATTGCCGTGATGAATCCGACTCCGGCGATTTGAAAAACAGGAGTCACATCAAAATCCACATTCAACACCTCGTTTCAGAGCATCAAAATGGCAACCAACAGCCCGCCCAAAAAACCTAAACTTTTGTACATTTTTTCGTATTTTCGCTGATTCAGGCGAGCCTCTTCCTCAATGCTGCGCAGTTGGGTGATGGACAGGCGCAAATGCTTCTCTTGGTCTTCCCGGTCTGAACCTCCCAAGCTATAACCCAGATTCACAATTACGTCCCTCTCTTCCCTGCCAAGAGCGGTATGCTTCCAGTGCTGATTCAAGGCGGCTTGCCAGCAAGTGCTCGTCGAAAGTCCTTCTGTCGATTGAAGGTGTTCGGCTGCCGTGAGATAAAACCGCCCAATGTCCGGATTGATGCGTTGTCCGATTTTGAGAAAGGCTCTCTGGAGTGGAGTGGCACCGTAGACGATTTCGGTTTCCAGCAGCTGCAGCGAGAGTATCCATCCCCTTAACTGCAGCGGCCTCATGGCGTAATATTTGGCTATTTGCCAGCCAACCATGGAGGCGGAGAAGACGATCAATGCGGCGCCGATCAATTTGACCATACGACATTCACCTTCTCCAGAAGCGCTAACTTCGCGTCATATATTCCTTGAACAGTACCTACCCCTTGGGAGCGATCCAACACGACGTATCGTGCGAAAACCTGCTGACTGATCAATTTGGCAATTGTAGAGCGCCTCGTCATGTCCGCGAGAGAAGCTCCGTGTGCCGAACAAATAACCGTAACGCCTGCATGAATCGCCTCCCAAATCGCTTCACTGTCCTCACTCCTGCCGATTTCATCCACCACGAGCACATCAGGTGACATGGAGCGAATCATCATCATCATCCCTACTGCTTTCGGGCAAGCATCCAACACGTCTGTTCGCGGTCCAACGTCTCTTTGAGGTACGCCGTGCAAGCAGCCGGCTAACTCGGAACGCTCGTCCACAATCGCCACTTTCCGGCTGGAAGCCCACTCGTTCCCGTAACTGATCATCCGGGCCAGATCACGCAGGAGTGTTGTCTTTCCGCATTGTGGCGGCGAAATGATCAAGGTATTCAGAACTTTTCCGCCCTCCAGAAGTGACGGCAAAATTTTTTGAGCCACTCCCTTCTTTTCTCTGGCTATTCGTATATTGAAACTGGTAATGTCACGAATTCCCTTTACATCCCCGCGTTCCATGATCACTTTGCCGGCAATTCCAATCCTGTGACCTCCCTGGATCGTGATATATCCTCTTTTTAACTCCTCCTCCAGTGCATACAGGGAGTGCTGACTGATCTGGTTGATCAATTTGCCGACAACCTCATCGGTAAACAACCATCCGTTGCGGGAATTGGCGGTTAGTTGACCTGACGGTGTTACATAGCTAACCTGCTGTCCGTATCGAATCTCAAGGGGCAAATTCTGCCGCAATCTGATTTCTTCGATGTTTTCCCTTACGGCGGCTGGCAGGGAAGATAAGATATGCCGGATCGGGGCTGGCAGGATCGCAATCACTTCCTTCATCTCGACTCCTCCCTTTGTCCACATTTACTTACCTCATCCTATGCAGCCCGGGACGAGTTTTATGCCAACCTTATGTTTTGAAACTAAGAAAACCCACCGGGCCAAAACTAACGTTGCGCCCGGCGGGGCCCCCAACTTATAAATTCTTATTCAATAAGAAAAACCGGGAATTTCTCCCGGTTTTGATTGATAAGTGTAACAACGGCTCTGCTGTCGCCAAAAGGCTCGGCAATCGCCTGATTCTCAGAGAGGGTATTACGTTGGGTTAATCGCTGTCATATCGTCATTCGGTTCGACGACGTAAAAGTGGTTTTTACAAGTTGGGCACTCAGCTTCGTAAACATGGGAATCATCGCTGTCGTCCAGATCGTAATAATCTTCATGATCCAGATCGGCCAACGTGTATTTCTCGTCATCTTCATCCTCAACTGCCTCATACATTCTGTCGTCATCGTCAAACAAAAAAAGCTCGACATCATTTAGGTCTTCATCGACTGCTTCCACATATTCTTCTGTCTCTTCCAATCGACGGTAAACAGCTTTCACTTCGCTGGTCAACTCATCCAATACTTCGATCATTCCGGCGAGGATTTTCCCTTCCCTGCTTGCTTCTCCTACTTCAAACCCGTCAGCCAGACCGCGTAAATAGGAGATCCGTTTTTCCAAGTACTCCATGGCAACCCCTCCTTGCGCTCGTTATCGAAACATATTATCCCCCGAGTTTGGAGAGTTACGAATGGAAAACTTGTCCGCCTGGTTAAAATCCGCGTATGTAAGAAGCAGGCACAGCGCCTTCGATTTGGAATTGACGTGCGGCATGAATCGCCCAGTACGGATTGCGTAAAAGTTCACGACCAATAAAAATCAAATCAGCCCGCTCTTGGCGCAGAATCTCTTCCGCTTGATCAGCTGTCGTAATTTTGCCAACGGCACCCGTCAAAATTCCTGCTTCTCTTTTGATTCGTTCAGCAAACGGAACTTGATACAGCGGAACGTCCTGGATTTTTGCCATGACGACGCCGCCTGATGATACGTCAATGCAATGAACGCCGAGATCGCGCAAAAGACCGGCATAATATACATAATCCTCAATGTGGTTGCCGCCTTCCGCGTATTCTTCCGCAGAAATCCGGACGAACAAAGCACCGGACCACACCTCTTGGACAGCCTTCACGGTTTTCTCCAGCAGCCGGAAGCGGTTTTCCCGATTTCCGCCGTATTCATCCTGGCGATGGTTGGCTAGCGGAGAGAGAAACTCATTAATCAAATAGCCATGTGCGGCATGGATTTCCACAACGTCAAATCCCGCTTTTTCGGCCCGGATGGCTGCTTGCCGGAAAGCCTGGACAATTTCATTTATCTCGTCAGCAGCAAGCTCTTCCGGTACATCGTAATCATCCGAGAACGCGATGGCAGAAGGTGCCACATGACGCCCGTCAGCCTGAGCTTTCCGTCCTGCATGCGCTAATTGAATGCCGATCTTGGCCCCATGATGATGGACCAAACGAACCAATTCGGAAAGACCTTGGATATGGTCATCACTCCATATTCCTAAGTCCTGATTGGAGATCCGGCCGTTTGGTTGTACGGCAGTTGCCTCCACCATGATTAATCCAACGCCGCCAACCGCCCTTGTCGGGTAATGAACCCGGTGCCAATCAGTGACAAAACCATCCGCTTTCGCTTGGTATTGACACATGGGTGACATGACAATCCGGTTTTTTAACTCCAAACCACTTATTGTCACAGGAGAAAATAATAAGCTCATCTGCTAACCTCCGTTCCTCTGGTACATTATTTTCTTCTTAATTGTACCAAACTTGCGGTGCAATTCAGGAACAGGTTTTGCAGTCTCACACTATTTGCGAACCCCGATAAAAATCAACGCCACACCGGCGAAAATAATCAACATTTTGGAGAAATGAATTTTTTCTGCAAGCCCCACTAAGCCAATCGTCGTGGTGGTAAGCAGAATAATCGGCCCCACCAATGCCAGCCCGGAATTAACCAGCAGGGCTTTATCCACCTGATTCAGCTTCAAAATCCACAGTGCAGCCAATATTTCAATTGATCCCGACAAAAGACGCAACGTTGCCATCCCGATTATGGCTTTTTCAAACATATCTGTCCCCCCTTCTTCATCACCTTATGCCATTCATACACAATTTAGTCTCGTCCCAAAGAAAGCTTCGTTTCACTTACCAAGCTCGTCTTGCATAGGCTGTAAAGAAAAATAGGCGACTGTACGCTTAATAAGAATTCATCACCGGAGAGAAACGGGGAGACTTCATGATCGAGACAACTACACCTTTCTGGCCAAATGATTGGCTTGACCCATCTAAGCAAAGAAATGAAAAACCACGCACGAAAGGCTTAACCATGGTAATCGACAAAGGTCTAGGTCCAAAATCATTTTGTGATCTGGTCGATACGGCTGCTCCATATATAGATATTTGCAAATTGGGTTTTGGCACGTCCGCCTTGTATCCTGCATCCTTGCTGCAGGAAAAAATAAAAAAGGCTTTGGAACAACAAATCCTGATTATGCCTGGTGGCACTTTTTTTGAAGTCGTTTGTCAACATCAGACAATAGACGAGTACCTAGCCTTCGTCAAAAAAATTGGATTTACCGCTGTTGAGTTGTCTGACGGAACTTTTGATCTTTCCAAAACCCAGCGGGAGTTGGCAATCCATAAAGCATCCAAGTCTGGCCTCGTCGTCTGTACGGAATACGGCAAGAAAGCGGCATGTTTTACTGCCGAGCTGGAAGGTCTTGTTAGCACGGTTGAACGAGATTTGAAAGCAGGTGCAGACTACGTGATCATTGAGGCGCGGGAAAGCGGCAATGTCGGAGTTTTTAACCGAAACGGAGAATTGGATGTTGCCTTCATCCACGAAGTTATCAAAACGATTGGCCCTTCTTCCAACCGGTTAATTTGGGAAGCTCCGCGAAAAGAACAACAAGTAGCTCTCCTGCATTCCCTCGGTCTTCAAGCAAATCTGGGCAATATCGCCCCGGATGATGTGCTCTCTGTTGAAGCATTGCGAAGAGGGCTAAGAGCCGACACCTCTGCTTCTGTGATGAAAGGGAGACTCTAATAATGCGCATCGAAGTGGTTCCTACCGTAGAAGAAATACGCCAGGAGCAAATTGTCAACCGCACAGTTGTGATGATTGACGTCCTGCGCTCGTCAAGCACGATCTTGGCGGCACTGGCGCAAGGTTTTGAACATGTCATTCCTGTCGAGACCATCGGGCAGGCCTATCATCTCCGTTCTCCCCAAACCGTCCTTGCCGGGGAGAGGCAATGCAAAAAAATTGCCGAATTTGATTACAATAACTCTCCGACCGAGCTTGCTCGAAGCTCGGATACCGCAAAACAGCTCGTTTTGACGACAACCAACGGCACTCGGGCCATTCAAAAAGCGGAACGGTCAGCCCAACTGTTGATCGGAGCATTCCTGAACGCGACCGCTGTGATGAAAGCAGCCATCGCCAGCAAGCTTGATATTACGCTTTATTGTGCGGGAACCAGACAGGAATTTGCATTGGAGGATGGTTTGGCAGCAGGCTACATGATCCATCAGGCAAAAAAAATACTTCCCCATTTGCAGGTATGCGACCTTGGGGAAGGCTTGGAGGGAAGTTATCTGCACTATGCCGATCAACTTCATCAGCGTCTATTGCGGACCACTACGGGAAGACGGCTGATCCACCATCAGTTTCTTGAAGATCTGGAGTATTGCAGCCGTGTCGATATGTTTACAATCGTACCCGTGGTAAAAGACAGACGCATACTCCCTCTCCTTGTCTCATAAAAATGGAAAGGAGTATAAGGACAGGGGTTCGATTCGTCATGCAGATATTTTCTGGAGAAGTGATGCTGGTAATTTTAATCGTAGTCGGATTAATCGGCCGCTCGCCTATTATCGCAACAGCTGCCAGTATGCTGCTGGTCTTGAAGCTTACTTCTTTGGAACGTTTCTTCCCGTCCGTTGAGCGGCGCGGATTAGAATTGGGCTTGCTTTTTCTAACCATTTCCGTCTTGGTACCCTTTGCAAGCGAAAAAGTATCCTGGCGGGATGTAATCCCGCTGTTTACAACTTTGATGGGGATTCTTGCACTGGCAGGCGGAGCGATTGCCACATACATGAACGGAAAAGGTCTCGACATGCTGCGTTCTGATCCCCAGTTAATCCTTGGCTTAGTGATTGGCTCCATCATCGGAATCGTTTTTTTTCGCGGGATTCCCGTCGGACCATTAATGGCTGCCGGAATCACTGCATTTCTGTTAAAAATATGGGATTGGATCAGCCGATAAAAAGGCTGCTGACAATACACTGTCAACAGCCTTGTATTTTTTCTCATTGCCATAGGATGCGCAATTATGCGCGGGAAACGTAAGCTTCGGTACGAGTGTCGATGATCAACTTGTCCCCTTCGTTTACAAAGAGCGGCACGTTTACAACAAAACCGGTTTCAAGCGTTGCTTTCTTGGTTACGTTGCTTGCCGTATCGCCTTTTACGCCTGGCTCGCACTCGGTAACTACCAGTTCAACGGTATTAGGAAGCTGAATTCCGATGGTTTCACCGTTATATTGCATGATTTGCACGTTCATGTTTTCTTTGAGGAAGTTCAGCTCGCGCTCGATTTGTTTGCGAGTGAAAGTGATTTGTTCAAATGTTTCGGTGTTCATGAAAGTATACTCATCACCGCTAGCGTAGAGGTATTGCATAGTGCTGGTCTCGATGCGGGCAGGGTTTACTTTTTCACCGCCGCGGAAAGTCATTTCTGTCACATTGCCGTTACGCAGATTGCGAAGTTTGGAACGTACGAAAGCAGCACCTTTACCAGGCTTTACGTGCTGGAATTCGATAACGCTGTAAATGTTGCCATCTACTTCAATCGTTAATCCGGTACGAAAATCGTTAACTGAAATCATGATAGGCCTCCTAAAAGATCTCTAAACAAAAACATTATAATTTAGACTGGCAAAATGAGCAACTCTTTCGTTGATTTTGTGAGGATTTCACAGCCTGTTTCGGTAATCAGCACATCATCTTCAATCCGTACACCGCCAAGATCGGAGATGTAAATGCCTGGCTCTACCGTAACCACCATACCCGGTTTCAGAATGGCCGAGCTGGCAGCGGATAAAGTAGGCGTTTCGTGCACAAGCAGCCCAATCGCATGGCCGGTTGAGTGTCCATAAGCTTCCGCATACCCTGCATCCCGGATAATATCACGGGTCAATGCGTCTGCCTCTTTTCCCGTCATACCTGCTTTCACATTTTCCACGCCGTTTAATTGTGCACGGAGCACGATATCATATATCTCTTTCATCTTCGGATCAGGCTCACCGACAGAAACCGTACGCGTAATATCGGAAACGTACCCTTTGTATAGCGCGCCAAAATCAAGCGTCACCATCTCGCCTGCTTGAATCACCTTCTCGCTGGCAGCCCCGTGCGGAAGTGCGCCGCGTTTTCCGGATGCGACGATGATGTCAAACGAAGAGGAAGAAGCGCCCATCTTGCGCATGTAGAATTCCAGTTCAAGCGCAACATCCAACTCGCGTACGCCCGGTTTGATGAAGGAGAGGATGTGGGAAAAAGCAGAGTCGGCAATTCTTACTGCTTCCTTGATCAGGCCAAGCTCTGTCTCACCCTTGATCTCGCGAAGCTGTTCCACGAATCCGCTTGTTGGGACCAACTCCACACCTTCAAACGCATTTTTCCAATCTTCATAAGTATTGTAGGTAACAAGATGCTTTTCGAACGCAAGCTTTTTCACGTTCAATTCCTTTAGTTCTGCAGCAATGGCAGGAATGGTATTGCGCTTTGTGTCTTTGACGGTGAATGCTTTGGCCTGCTCAGTCGCTTGATCCACATAGCGGAAATCAGTCAGAAGCGTGGCTTGATCCATGGAAACGATGACCCAGCCGGCAGAACCGGTAAAGCCGCTCAAATACCGACGATTTGTCTGGTTCTCGGTAATGAAAGCATCTACGCCTTGATCTGCCAACAGTTTGCGCAGTTTCTCTAAACGCTCTTTCATGAAACCTCTCCCCTTTTCTTGAACGATTATTGGTTTTGCTTCGTGCGAAACTTTTGAATCAGCGCTCTTAATGCCCACTCGTAGCCGTCGCTTCCCAATCCGACGATCTGCCCGAGAGCGACAGGGGCGATAACGGAGGTATGGCGAAATTCCTCACGGGCATGCACATTGGATAAATGCACCTCGATCGTAGGCAAACTGACGGCTGCAATCGCATCACGAATCGCGTAACTGTAGTGTGTGAAGGCACCCGGATTGATGATAATGCCGTCATGCACTCCTTTGGCCGCGTGAATGGCATCGATCAGGACGCCTTCATGATTGGATTGTGTATGTACAAGTTTGGCGTCCAGTTCCAAGGAGATCTGCTCCAGGCGCCGGATAATGTCATCCAATGTCTCCGTTCCATAAATCTCCGGTTCACGCTTGCCCAACATATTCAGGTTGGGACCGTTTAACACCAATACCGAAAACATGGCCCGCCCTCCAGTAAAAAGATTTTTTTCCAAGCCATTTTACCATAGAAGGGAAACCATTGGATAGGGATTATTCTTCGTCAATCCGCTCTGCCGTGATGCTCATTCCAATAAACAATCCGAATGAGATAAACCAGGCCAATTCTGTACTGAGGGTATCCAACTTCCAATTTTGCATCCGGAAAAAAAGACCAAACAAGAACAAAAAGGCAAGGCCATACAAAATTCCCAGCCACCAAATTTTGCGCGAGGCAAAAAGGTATGAAAAAAGGGCTGTTGCCCCGATGACAAAGGCAAATAAAATCCCGAAGCCAATCCCGATTCCCGAATAGGAATTTTCAGCAACAACCCCAAGGATCGGCCGGGAAAAAGCTTGAATACCATAGGGAGTAAAATTAAAAAAATAGAAAGTTATGCGAAGAATTCCCCAGATGAGCGTTCCCCAGAAGGCTACCTCCATGATTTTTTTCCAACTGATTGCTTTCAGACGGACGTTCTCATGCTGAACCTGTTTGGTTTGTTCCATGTCACGCAAATGCATCACCTCTTGGCTAGTATGTGCCAACAAAAGAATTTCTTTTCAACATAGGGAAAAATACCCGTAACCCTATCTATCGGTAGCAAGAAATACGTAAGATAAGGTAAAATGGTAAGAAAGGAAGGTGATCTCTTTTGGCACAACAAAACTTGCCAGCCTATGGTGGTCAAGCCGTTATCGAAGGTGTCATGTTCGGCGGCAAAAAAGTGACGATCACGGCAATTCGCAGAAAAAACCAGGAGATTGAATACTACGAAGAAGAACGCAAATCGAATAAATGGGCGAATCTGCTTAAGAAAATTCCATTTATCCGCGGAATTGTAGGTCTTGTGGAAGCAAGCGCAAACGGTGCAAAACATCTTAACTTCGCTTCAGAGCGGTATCAGCTGGAATCGGATGAAGAAGCAACGTCTTCCGGTCCGTCCCGACTTACCATGATACTTGGCGTAGCCGTTGTTGGTGTGCTGTCGTTTTTATTCGGCAAGCTCCTCTTTACGATTGTCCCTGCCCTGCTTGCTCAATATCTGTTCGGCAAGTGGGTACCGAACGGAGTATGGCAAAATCTCGTGGAAGGCGGCATCAAAATAATTTTGCTCTTGGCCTACATCTACCTGATTGCCCAAACCCCGATGATAAAACGCTTATTCCAATATCACGGAGCGGAGCATAAGGTGATTAACGCTTATGAAGCTGGGGTAGAATTAACAGTAGAAAACGTCCAGAAGTTTTCCACTCTTCACTACCGTTGCGGCAGCAGCTTCATTATCTTTACCGTCTTGATCGGCGTTATCGTCTACTCGATGTTTCACTATGACAGCTTGATTGAGCGTGTCGTCCAGCGGATTGTCTTGTTGCCCGTCGTCATCGGCCTCTCATATGAAGTGCTGCAATGGACCAACCGCTTGCGGGATTTACCCGTTCTCCGCTTTCTGGGCTATCCGGGTTTATGGCTGCAAAAAATCACAACCCGAGAACCGGATGACAGCCAGGTTGAAGTGGCCATCGCCGCCTTTAACAAGATGCGTGAACGCGATCAGGTATTGATGGAAGACAAGTTCGCTCCAGCTGGTTAAGACCCCACCCGACCAAAGCTAACGCTCCGACGGGCGGGGTCCCGGATTCCCTAATGACAAATTTGAGGTGGGAATTATGTTTACACGGTTGTCTCCGGTCATTTTGGTGTTATTGGTTTTTGCGGGGATTGGCTTTATTCTCAGGGTGATAGAAGATCCGGTAAATATACTGCTCACAGCGGGTCTTTTTGCCTTGCTCATCTACTTTGTCAACAATTACATGAAAACCGGAAAGTTTCTCCCCCGCTTAGGGAAGCCTGTTGCGAATAAGCCTACTACGAAAACTGTTCGTACCCAACCAAAAAAAGCAGCCTCTTCGCGAAAGCATATTCCCTTTCAGGTGATTGAAGGCAGTAAAGGAAAAACGAAAAACAATAACAAAGAGAAAGAAACTGAACCGAAAATTTATCATTAGAAACCAAAATACCCGCCCGGCATTCGTTATCGCAGCGCCTCTCAGGACGTGCCAATGTCCGGCGGGGTTCCAAACCTATAAATTCAGCCTTTATACTTTTACCGTCTTTGGCGGGTTCATCCGGTATACCTCCACATAGCGTTGAAAATTCCACGTTTGCAAAAATTTCCTTGCTGCTTCTCTGCCTGATTGATACAATTT
>JBHGXW010000059.1:0-28588 GCA_041920465.1 Paenibacillaceae bacterium
AGGTAAAGTAGCCCCTTTTCAGGGGCCAGCCTGTGGTCGAACGCGGTTGGCAGAATTTCAGTGCGCCTTTGAGGCGCTTGCTTGTAACATGCCCTTATAGGGCTGAAGGAAGCCACCGGCTAAGCCGGTGGTTATGACTATCGCTTTAGCCGGGTAGGCACTCTCATGCTGTTTTTGCTGGTTTTACGTCCAGTTCAAGCCCAACCCGCGGACTGTTCCAGAGCTTGACCCAGTTTCTCAGCGCTGTAACCAGTATGACGGCTCCCAAGATCAGCATGATGATCGACAATATCCCGTTTAGTACGCTATAGCCGGACGATGCCGGATTTAAATACACGTTTTTCACCATCCAGTAGCCTGCGTAGTTTACCGTGACATACAGATAGGAGAGTGGAATCAGACAAGTCAACATATACCGACGTTTATCAGCAATCTTCAGGATAATGGTTGCGCCGATAATTAAGCCGATGGATGCCATCAATTGGTTGGATACACCAAACAGGGCCCAGATGGAACCGATGTCTCCAGAGTAGAGGAGATATCCCCACATAAAGCATGCGAGCGCACTTGCAATCATAGAGCCTGTTTGCCAATCCGTCCGTTTGAATGGTTTGATGATCTCACCCAGGAAATCTTGAATCAGATAGCGGGAGACGCGAGTGCCTGCATCGATCGCTGACAAAATGAAAACTGCTTCAAACATGATCACAAATTGGAAGAAATAAGAAGATAGATGGCTGAACCAAGGAATTTTCGTGAAAATATAGGTCATACCAACAGCAAGGGTTACGGCTCCGCCTGTCCGGCCTTCTAGATTCAATCCAATTTCATTGCTCAGAGTAGGGAGGTTTACCACTTGCATACCTAGGGTTTTAAATGCTTCGGGTGTGGAGTTGATGGCAAAATAGTCGGCAGGTTGCAGAGCTGTTGCGGCGATGAGCGCCATAATACCCACGACACATTCTACAAGCATAGCGCCAAATCCAACCATTTTAATGTCGCTCCAACGATCAAGCATTTTGGGCGATGTACCAGAGCCGACAAAAGCATGGAATCCGGAAATTGCTCCACATGCGATGGTAATGGAGATAAACGGCCAAACCGGGCCTTTGATGATAGGGCCGCCGCCATTGATAAATTCCGTAATAGCAGGAAATGGAATAGCTGGATTTACGAGAAAAACGCCGCCAATCAGTGCAACGAAAACACCAATCTTCATGAAGCTGCACAGGTAATCGCGAGGTGCGAGCAATAACCAGACAGGTAGAGCGGAAGAAATGAAAGCGTATACAGGCAAAACAATGGCGAGAGTTTTCATGTCGAGCGTCAACAAATCGCCAAGGGCTGTGTGCCGGATATAAGGGCCCATGAAGACACCCGCCATCAGCGTGAGAAATCCAACGATAGAAGCGCCCTTTAAATTGCCGGTCTTTTTATAATACAAGCCAACGCCCATGGCAATCGGCATCGTAATACCTACTGCAAATGTTCCCCAAGGGTTTTTCTCCAATGCGTGCAAGACAACCATGGATAGACCGGCCATGGTAATCGTAATAATAAACAACATAGCTAAACCGGTGCAGAATCCGACCACGGGACCTAATTCTTCTTTTGCTACTTCTGAGAGCGATTTGCCGTTTTTGCGCATGGATGCAAACAAGACAACGGCATCATGAACGGCTCCCCCGATTACCGCCCCTATTAACAGCCACAGCAATCCGGGCAAGTAACCGAACTGGGCTGCTAAAATCGGCCCGACAAGAGGACCTGCTGCAGCAATCGCGGCAAAGTGATGGCCAAATGAAACCCAGCGGTTAGTTGGCACATAGTTCTTGCCATCCTTTAAAGCATTGGCAGGGGTTGGCTTTGCGGCATCCAATTCTTGCAGCTTCATTACTTTGGCTGCCAAAAATGTGCCGTATAAGCGATAAGCAATCATCAAAATGCAGAGGGAACCGATGACTATTGTTACCGCATTCATCTATAAGACCTCCCATAACGTGAATGTTTTACACATCCAGCATACTAAATGAAAACGCAATCATAAGGTTTTCAAAGCGGGATGCAAGATATCGGTTATGGGTTGCAAAAACAGAGAGATCAAATACAGATGAAAACGCATCTCAAAAAAATTGCATAGTTAAAAACCAATCATCTGCCGCAATTCTTTCACATATTTACGGCTTACGGGAACCTTCGACCCCTCCTGCATGACAAAATTGTAAGTAGAATTGAACCATGGCTGAATCTCTGAAATATGATGCAAGTTTACGAGGTAGTTGCGATGAACACGCGCGAAAGAAGTGTCAGGCAGCTTCCGCTCCAGGATGACGAGCGGTTCTCCCACCTTGTATTCTTTGTCCAGTGTTTTAATGATGGCCTTGCCGTCTACACAGCCGACATATACGATCCTGTTAATGTCTACTAAAAGAATCCGTTCATCAACGGTAATCGCTATTTTTCCTGTTTGTTCCGTGGACCTGCGTATGGAAACGGGGGCAGGGATGCTTTCGTTTTCCCCGATATGCTTCATTTTTGTGATTTTTTCCAATGTCTGTTGGATTCGCGTTTCATCGAACGGCTTTAAAATATAATCGAGAGCATTTAATTCAAATGCTTTCAAAGCATATTCATCATAAGCGGTTGCGAAAACTACAGCAGGTGCGTGGTCAAGCTCCAGCAATTGTTCCGCCAACTGCAAACCGCTCTCCTTGGTAAGCTCAATATCCAAAAAGACAAGGTGGGGTTGCAGGTCGTGAATTTGTTCGATCGCATCTTCTGCACAATCTGCTTCCCCAACGACTTCCACCTGCTTGCTTCTCAGCAGGAGATATTTTAATTCATCTCTCGCCAACGGTTCATCATCCACTATATACGCTTTCAACATAGTCATGGTAAGCTCCTTTGTCGGTTATCGGTATGGTGACATGCACTTGTGTTCCCTTGCCGTTCTCACTCTTGATTTGAAAACCCGCGTTCCTGCCATATATTCCTTTTAACCGTTCTTGTATGTTATACAGGGCTGTTCCTGTTCCTTCTTTCGAATTGACGGCTTGTTTCCCCAAAGATCCAAGCTTTTCAGGCGAAATCCCCTGTCCATTATCTTGCACAATGAGACACATATGCTCATTCTTGATAAAGCCGCGAATGATCACTTCCCCTTGGCTTTTGGTGTGCGAAAAAGCGTGGCGGATTGCATTTTCCACCAATGGCTGCAAGGTAAACGGCGGGATGGATATCTGTTCCAGGCCTGGCTCGATGTCAAACACAACGTGATATTTGTTTGGAAAACGGGCCTGCTCTAATGATAAATACGCTTTGACGTGTTCCAATTCTTTTTCAAGCGGAATGACCATTTGGCGGGCGCCTTGCAAATTGCTGCGAAAAAAGATACTAAGCATGAACAAGAGGTTTCTTGCTTTCTCAACATCTGTCCGGCATAAAACGGAAATCGTATTAATCGCATTAAATAGAAAATGCGGGTGGACTTGCGATTGCAGGGCTTTAATTTCCGCATCTTTCAGCAGTTTGCTTTGCAGTTCTGCTTCTGCCAACTCGAGCTGTGTAGAAAACAGCTTCGCTAATCCTTCCGCTAATTCTTGTTCGACTTGACTCAGGCTGCTTGCGTATTTGAAATAGAGTTTCAGTGTTCCAACGGTTTTATTGTGGACCTGCAAAGGCAGAACAACTGCCGCTTGCAAGGGACAATCCTTTTGAAAGCAATAAATTTCTTCTCTTGATTTCGCGGTAATTACTTTTCCTTGTTCCAATACTCTTTTCGTTAATCCGGTTGCCAATCTTTGCATCGGGACATGATGATCGGCTCCGGCCCCTACATGAGCCAATACCCGTTGCTCATTTGTGATCGCGACGGCATCCGCGTTGGTCAGTCTCAACATAATCTGCGCTACCTCCTTGCAAGATTCCGGATTTAATCCTTGGCGGAAAAAAGGCAGCGTTTGGTCAGCGATATAGAAAGCCTTGTGAGTCTGCAGGGCACGTGTTCGTTCTTCTTCGCGCAAAATAGATTGAATGATAGACATAAAGATCAGTGTGCCAAATCCATTAATGACGATCATCGGGATGCCGATCAACTGAACCAGTTCCCAGGCAGCTTCAAACGGTTTTGTCATGATTAAAATAATCACCATTTGAGCGATTTCCATCAAGACACCAACAGCAGCCGCTAACCATGGCGTAATCATCCCAAGTTTTCGGTACCTTCTGCCAATAAACCCGGTTACGATCCCCGCCAAAATCGAAGAAATGGCGCAGGCACCAGCGGTAAAACCGCCTAACATATATCGATGTATGCCAGCAATCAAGCCTACCCCTAATCCGACGAGCGGCCCGCCAAGCAAGCCGCCAATGCCAACCCCCATAATCCTTGTATTGGCAATCGCGCTGTCAGGATTCACCTTTGTGAGCCAGGTTTGTCCGACAATGGAGCTGTGCTGAATTTCTATTCCGGTATAGTTGCTGATGATCGCAAAACTTCCAAAAACCGCAATGAGCAGGATTTTTCCCGCCAACCGATGCTCGTGGTGAACGAATTGGCGAAACGATTTCATTTGTGAGAGCAGAAAAGCAGCAATGACAATAATTCCGACTCTTTCCAGCATTAAAGGCAATAGATCAATCAACTGCTTCACCCTTTGAAAAATACTTTTCTTTCATTTTACTACACGCTGATAGGATCGAACCTATGTTTTATCGTTGCTTTGCATGATCTTCAATAAAAAGTATGATAGTAATAACATTTTATCGTTTGTAGCAGTATGAATTGAGACGGGATTGTTACTATATCAAGTGATGGAAGTGAAAATGATGACAATCGAAAGAAATGCTTTATGTCCATGTGGAAGCGGGAAAAAGTATAAAAAGTGCTGCTTGCAAAAAGACCAGGTTATTCATTTGCGTCAACGACAAGAAGAGCGGTTTTTTCAACTTAAACATGAGCTCACAATGAATCTGAATCACTTTGTTCAAAGTAAGGTTCCTGTTACGGAACAAGTGAAAATCAAGGCGAAAATAGAAAAAGCATTGAACCCAAAAATCAGACAAGCCTACTTGCAAGGATTTTTCAATTTTTATTTGAACTATTTCTATGAGTTTCAGCAAGGGTATCGGGGCATCAACTATTTTTATGATGAACATCGCAAATGGCTTACCGCGGAAGAAAACAGGATGGTATCAACATGGATCAATATGGTTCCGAGAGTTATCATCATGATTGACCAAAACGAGCAGGGAATTATTGTGGAAGATTGCTTTACCAAAGAACAATTTTTTATGCCGTACACACAAACTTTTTCTCAGCTTGCTCCTTGGACGGGAGGGGTTTGTTTTATTGAGCCTTTCCTGGAGGGGTACTGCATTCATGGTATATCAGTTTTTCAATCGCCTGCCGTCATCTATGAACTGACAGGGAAAATCAACGAGCTAATGAAATATACGCAAAAAACCTATCATGAAGTAGTAAGAGAACATTACCTTGAATTGCTTATGTTTTTGGAGAACAGAGAAAAAGCTGGACAAAACGCTCCTGATCCCGACTCGTTTGAGTTTAAACAAACTGTCCTTGCCTATCAACTGAAAAACAAAGAAAAAGCGGTATCTTTTCTAGCTGAATACGGTGATCTCCATTTTGATGAATGGAAAGAAGAAAACGGCATTCTCACTTTGTTGGGAGATTGGTATCGTTACGAAGATAATGAATGCCCTGAACCTGTTTATTTGGCTGCTGTATATGCCCAGATTAAAATAGAGGATGAGAAGATGACGGTAAGCGGTTTTGAAACGGAACAGCTTGCCCGTTTTTTGGAGCAGCTTAGCCAGGACAAGAGTATGCTGAATTTGCAAGAGAAAACAGAAAAAGCGCTAAAAATGCCAGTAAATGCGATCATTTCTCAATATTGTATCCAGATGGGAGCGAGTGTTCCTGCATATTTTGGCTATTTTGCGCAAAATTATCTATCATTAGTTGAATCTTTGAACAAACCATTACCGCTTTTTCATCATTCGTCTCCAATGGAAGTTGCCCAAAACGGCCGTTACGATCTACTGGAAGCATGGTTGAGAGAAGCGGAATATCAACTGTTTGCCCTCATTTTGGCCCAATTTGGGAAAGTTAGCCACACCGCCGATTTTAATTTCGTACGCAAAAAATTGGGGTTGCCAATGTCTCCGTTTGTTACCAAAGGAGAAGCAAGGGCCACTACACTGGAAAGATGCCAGAACCCGTTACAAGAGCCAAGAAGATTGAATCGTGACGATATCCCGTTCTATCAGCAACTGGGTTTTACTCCTGAAACAGCCTATCAATTTTATGCACAAGATATCGTTAACTTCTATAAAGAAAAGACAGCGGGTAAATCACACGCGACAATCCAAAAGTATAAAACAGGGCTGTCTCTCTTGGCAGAATTTTTGAATGACAAGAATGTGCAGATTAACAGTTGGCAAGAATGTTCACATGAACTTTGGATCGAACTGCTCTCTTTCCATTATCTGATGACACATTTTGATGCATCCATAAACCAGGCGAGCTCTTTCTTTTCGACGATAAAGAGTTTTTTGAAGTGGTTGGACACAAGGTGGAAGACCGATTTTGGGAAAATGAGCAGTTTTCTTCCTATGCTTGAAGAGGAAGTTTACGATTGCATCCGTCTTCTTGACCCAGATACCTCTTTATATGCAAGAAGATTTCAACCTGAGATATTACGCAAAGCGGCTGGTGTGTTAAGGGGAAGTTTCACTGACTTTCTTGAAAAAAGAGACGGCCTGTTTCAAATCACCAAGATTAACAGCCAATATATGACCGTCTGTGATCTCAGTGATGAAAAATTACCGGAATACAAGGTGAAAATCGGGGAGAAACAACACAAGCTGCTTCATCATGGGATGCTTTTGTTCGGATTGATTGGACGGCAAAAGGGAACCAGATGGGAAATAATCAATCTTGATAGAGTGCTTCCGGGGATATCTCTGGAATTTGTAGAATAAGAATAAAAAATTGGAAGAATTATTATAGTAATCAGGTTAACCTTAGATAGTCTTTCGAAGGGGAGGGGCAAGAATGAATGACTTTGAAAATAGCTACTCTCAAGAGAAGTCTGCCCGCGAAGCCGTTTTACAAAAGGTTCGTGAAATCGTTGGAAAGAACTTGACGGGACTACAGGTGAAAGTATATTTATACGGCTCATGGGCCCAAAAAAAGGAGCGTCCAACCTCCGATATTGACCTTGCCGTTTGGACGGACCATTCCTTGCCGGCGGGAACACTGGCCCGGCTTCGAGAAGCACTGGAAGAAGCACCCATTCCCTATCAAGTGGAAGTGGTAAATTTACAAGACGCGGATGAAAGTTTTAGACAAAAAGTGCTAGGGGAGGGAATTGAATGGAACGTTTGCAGCAGCGCATAAAAGTGGCGATTCAGGCATTAGGTACCTTAGAAGAAGTACTTGCCATATCTGCTCCTTCCAAAATTGAGAGAGATGCCTCTATTCAACGCTTCGAGTACACATTTGAGGCCATCTGGAAAGCGGCAAAGCAATATTTGCTGGATGTAGAGGGCCTGGATATCGGATCTCCCAAAGGAGTGATACGAGCCAGTTATTCCGTCGGATTGCTTACGGAAGAAGAAACCGGATTGGCACTTGAGATGGTGGATGATCGCAATTTGACGGTTCATACCTACAATGAAGCGCTTGCCGAAATGATCTTTAGCAGGATACATGGCTACGCCAAACTCATGCGCAAGTGGCTTGAAGGGATAGAACAGAGGATGGGGAATTTGTAAACGCTCTGTAAATCAAAGAAAATTAAGAGGGGAATAATGGGTAATTTACTAATGTTAAGTGAAGCAGGGCTTTTAATTGCCCGAAAGCTGAAAATGGCCAAAATTGAAGTTCAGATAGAATCAGGAAAAAATGGGTGGGAACTGCCGGTCTATAAAGGTTCCACGTTTCGTGGATCTTTCGGGCATTCTTTTAAGAAAAAAGTCTGTACGATTCCAAATGAAACAAGCTGTCAGTCCTGCCTTCTGCAAGCTCATTGTCCGTATCCTTATATTTTTGAGACAAGTCCGCAAAATACGCTCGCATCAACAAAGAATCGTGGACAAATGATTCCGCGCCCCTTTCTGATTGAACCTCCTTTAGATAAAAGGACGTTGTATGAAGAGGGCGAAAAGCTGTCTTTTTTCCTCACCCTTTTTGGCAAAGCGATTGATTATCTTCCGTATTTCATCATTGTGCTACGCGAGATGGGGAGAGAAGGGATTGGCAAAAGAAAGCTGCCTTATGGAATCAGACAAATCCTCAGCCTAGACCAATATGGAGAGGTATGTGGGAAGGTTTACTCCGGGGCAACTGGATTGGTAAACGCCAAAGAGCTAAGAATCATCACAGGAGCCGACATTATCATGAATTCGGAAAAAAATGGAACATCCACTAAAAGCAAAGAACAAGGGCAAATATGCCTTAACTTCTGTACTCCCACACGTTTACAATCTGACAGTAAATTAATCTGCAAACCGGAAATGGATATAATCATGCGCTCGGTTCTGAGGAGAATCTCTTCCCTTTTGGAGTTTCACCAGGGGATTGAAATGAGTATGGATTTCCGTTCGTTTTTTGCTGGAATTCACGAAAGCATTCAATTGGTTGAAAATCAGACAGAATGGCTCGACTGGGAGCGTTATTCGAATCGACAGGAAGAGAAACTGAAGATGGGCGGAATAGTGGGAAAAGCGGTTTATGAAGGAGAGGGAATAGACGCTATTCTGCCTTGGTTAAAGTTGGCTGAATGGGTGCATGTTGGAAAAAATCCGTTGTTTGGACTGGGGATGGTGAGGGTTGAGTATATAGAACATTAATTGGGGGAGAAATTGATTCTCCCCCTTTTGGATGAGCCAAAATAGAATACATAAATCATTAAGTTTCAATCCCTTTTATCAGGTCAAATGCCCATCCATTGATAAAGGATATGTATAAAATAGTATTGCCTAAAATTTTATTAATTTGTCACATGGATTTTGAAACCTACAGTCCCTCCGATAAAGTATTTTTCATTATTAATAAAGTTCCATAGTCTTATAAGAATCACTTTTTTAAAAGGTAAAGAATAAAAGGATAAGAATAGGAGGAGATATTTCCCTTAATTATTTTGTAGTATATTATGGCTATCTTGTATTAATCTACGTTCAATGACGCAAACTTACTATAACTTAGCTGTAGAAAGGAGGCTTTTTTATGATTTTAGTACAAGTTAACAGGGATTTACTGTACTTTGTACTAATTGTATTAATCGAAATAACAAAATAAGCTTTCCCAATTAGGGAAGCTTAATCAACACCATATCGGGATTATCAATACGCCTGATATGGTGTCTCTATAACAAGCCCGCATGGTTTTTCGCTCACCAAAACATTAGGAGTGAATCAAAATGAAGACCTTCTTTAAAAAACTGATGCAGCGAAACATAGATCCATATCCCTTTCAGGAAAGAACAGCAAATTTCATTGAAGAAAATAAAAACGTGCTCCTACAAGCACCCACAGGTTCTGGAAAAACATGGGCAGCTTTATTGTCGTATCTAAAAAACAGATATGAAGGGAGAAGGATTGTTGACCGGGTAATTTATGTACTTCCCCTTCGGTCATTAGCTGTTGATTTATATCAATCCACCTTTACTACCTGTCAGAACCTATTCGAAGTGGTAACAACCCATGAGCAGAGAACAGATGAAAGAGATGAGCACAAATTATGTATTACGCTACAAACCGGTGAACATCAGAATGACCCCTTTTTTCAAGGAGATATCATATTTACTACTATTGATCAACTACTCTCAGCATATCTTCATATCCCCTTTTCCGTGTCAACTCTTCTCCAAAATATAAATCAAGCTGCTTTATTTGGCTCCCTCATCATTTTTGATGAAATTCATCTACTTGATCCAGTGACTTCGTTAAAGACTGTGCTAGAAATGATCAAGAGGCTAAGTTTTACTACTCAATTCTTGCTCATGACAGCGACTATGCCTCGTGAATCTATTGAATTGTTGAGAAATCATTTGAATGCAGAATTGGTAACTCTTGATGAAGATGAGATATCTAATTTACCAAGCCATAAAGAGAAAAAAAGGAAATACGTATGGTGCAATTCCCCGTTAATCGGTAAAACCATTCTGGAGCATCATGATGGCAATAGAACACTGGTTATCGTAAATACAGTTCAACATGCACAAAAGCTATATAAAGAACTTTTGCCTCTTGTACCCAATGAATGCTCGTTATTATTACTTCATAGCCGTTTCTTGCATGAGGACAAAATGAGAATTCAGAAAAGTATTGAGAAGATGTTTGGGCCAAAAGCAGAAAAAAACAACACCATCCTAATTGCTACCCAGGTAATCGAAGCTGGATTTGATATAAGTGCAGATAATTTACATACTCTACTGTGTCCTGCCAATGCATTGATTCAACGAGCAGGCCGATGTGCTCGTTATAAAGACAGAAACAAAGGTACAGTGTACATATACGATTTGCCAAAGGATGATAAGGGAATCGAAAAGTTTGGGCCGTACAGATCAGAACTTTTGCGGAGGCAAATTTACGTAACACGAGCTTTGATGCAAGATCATTCTGGGAAAATACTGAACTATGAAGATGAAAAAATGATTGTTGACGCTGTTCATATAGAAGATAAAGCAGCCATTATGAGATCATTGAACAATCTTTCCGAAATTGCATCAAAAGTAAATGAGACCATAAATTTTCATGACAAATCCGCTGCCAGTGAATTAATACGAAATATTGATTCTGTTGGGATATTAATTACTTCCGACCCGGATCAAACAATTAACATCAATAAACTGCCAAACTTTCTTTCTGTCCCGCGGTATAGTATCTATCAATTTCAAAATATATGGTTAAAAGATGCAGAAACAGAAATACTGATTAAGGCTCCTTTTTATTCTGAGCAGACAGGTAATCTTTGTTGGCAACCAATAACGGATGAACGTAAATTAATTACTTCATGGATGTTGGCAATATCACCCAAGATTGTAAGATATACCAAAGATATTGGATTGGAATTTGGTTTATCTGGTGAAGAAATTCCAATTACATACAGCCCGTTGGATCTATCAAAATCTTTTTCCTATACGTGTACATCATATGTCGATCATATACACAAAGTTTTTCTTGAGAAACAAAGGAATCAGCGGTATTTTTCCAACGCTCTAAAACGTCTGTCTGAAATGCTCTCTTGTCCAGTTGATTCGGTGAAACTGGCTTTGGATTTGACGATAACATTTCATGATGTAGGCAAACTGAATGTTAAATGGCAAAAAGCAGCCCAAACGTGGATGAAAGATTACTATCCGGAAGACCCGATATATCGGAGCGGCAAACCGTTATCACATACAACCTTTTGCATCGAGAATGGAGATGCCGAGAAACTACGGTCAGGGGGAGCAAAATACGATAGAGGTTATCACTCTATCGAGGGAGCATTTGCCGTTTTGGATGTTCTACGAAAAGTATTTGAGGATGATAACTTGGTTTCCGCAATTTATACCGCAATTGCCCGTCACCATGGAGGGAAGGGAAGTGCTGAAATTAAAGAAAATACAACCTTCACAAAAGATAGCAACCAGTGCATAATGGAAACATTAGTAAAAAACAATGTTTTTTTACTCAGTAAAATTGAATTGGCAATTGACAAGCATATCACATCGAAGGATTTATCTGAGTTTATTCTTGAGCTTGATCCATTTACCTACAAATACCATCTTTTGTACAGTTTTTTAGTACGATATTTGCGTTTATCAGACCAAAGGTCATTTCAACCAAGCGAGTAGGTGGTGAGCTATTTGCAAGCAATTACTTCAATTACAATCAACAAAAAAACAGATACCTATGCCGATGCTTTAAATGCCATTGGAATAGCGCATTTGCTTCAAGAGATTATTGGTTATGAGGAAGGAGCAGTAGAAATTGAAGATTGCGGCGGAGGTTATAAAATTCAATTACCTTGTCCACTTACCTTGCAAAAAGTGCTCGAATGGCAACCAAAACCTTTATACCATTTTGTGAAGTTTAAACGAAGTGATCCTGTACCTCTGCCAGACCTCCAAAGTGTTTATGATTATGAAGAGATGAAGGAACAGGAAAAAATCTTTAAAGAATTTAATAACGCAATGAAACAAAAAGGAAACAAGATGGCTACAGCACTAGAGGAGGAATTGGGAACGGCAGTATCTGGAGCTCCGGCCATATTTCCACTTATTAAAATGTTGAGCAGCATGCGGATGGGATCGTCCACCTTTAACAACCTGAATACATATATTTGGGATAAGCTGTCGCCCGAACTGATTGCGAGGAACCTTGGTTTTTCAGTAGAAATAACAAAAGCGGAGCAAGAAAAAGAACTGCAAAAGATCATTTCCAGTCTGCAAATATTTAACCCTGCATCAGGAAAAGGGATTCATCGTCCGAAGCCGGACAGCTCAACACCAACGAGTATGTCTGACAAGCTTGTTGACTGGTTCGATGAATGGATGAAGTTTATTGCGATGTATCGGGGAATGTTGGCATATAACACTGGTGACGGTGGCAAGGATTCAAAAATTTTTGTTCTTGCTCCACAGAAGTACTCCTCATATGCACTTAAGGTTCTACATCAGGAGTTATTGGAAACCCCGCTTTATGGAGGGACAACCAAACTAGATATTTTAGCAGTACTAAATACAGTTCAAAAATTATTAAAATATTCCGAGTTGGCACAGTCAGTTCGGAAAAATCGTTTCAAACCTTCTCAATTGATTAAAGGGCTGTATAGTGTTTACTTTAAAAATTTGGGGACAGCTTCCGCGACGATGAATATTTCTTTTCTATCCTTACCGGGATGGTTTGGAATAGAAAGTAAGGAGGATGTAGCCAGGTGGGAGCGAATCGTTAAGGAGCACTCAGACTGTATTCGGAATTTAAATGACAAGCATTCTGAGGAAATTGCGTTGCTTATGCAGTACAGGGAATATTTGTCTACAGGAGTAACACGAGAGGGCTTATTGTTTTTTATCGATTACGGCATTTTCTTCTTTAGACAGAAATTGCAAGATAAATTTGTAAAACATTTTACTACGGCAAGTATGGAGGAGTTGTATATGGAAGATAAGGTGGCAAGCAGTATTATCAAAAGTGAAGCATTCAACAAGATAGCTTCAGCAATTCGCCAATCCACGATCGAACCCTTATTATATCCATCCAAAAAACATTATCAAGTGAAGCATGGACTGGCTCAAGACTGGAAAAGAAAATGTAAAAAAGAAGATGAGTTCATTATTGCCTTGAGCAGCTTTGTCCAAGAGTATAACTGGGAAAATACAAAATTAAAAGATCAAGGAAAATCTTATCGAAGCAATATTACAGATCAGGATTTGAAAGAAGTAATCGACTTTATTCATACTCATGGTTCTGAATTGGTAGGCATGCTATTGCTTGCATTTGGATTTGCTGTGAAAGCAAAAACAGAAGAAAATGGAGGAGAACATGAATGAGAATTAATTCCATTGCCATTTCCGGATTGGTTACACTTAACCTTCATTCACTAAATAATGAGGGAGCAGAAGGGAATTATTTACAGACACGGCAAGTACAAATCGTGGATAAAAATGGAGCAGTACATAGTGTAAACGCCATTTCAGGAGATATGTTCAAGCATATTCAGGCTGAACATCTTTATAATATTGCAACGGAAGAGGAATTGGCTCTTTGTAACTCATGCAAAAAATTTGATGCGAATCGGATTGTTGCCGATACTGAGTTTGCACAACAATTTGAAAAAGATGCCAAGGATCATGAAATTCTAATGGGAGCGCTGCACCGCTGTGTGATAGACGATGCAGAAGGAGTATTAATAACAAGTGAAGTTGGTGGCAAGAAAAGGGCGATTGCGAGAAAATCAGCTGTAGAATTTGGCTGGCTCGTAGGTAGACCGGAAACAACACAAACTGATTCATTTTTTCATGTGAAATTCGTACCAGAAGGCCGAGGGAAAGGTTCGGGGGATAAGACGGGTTCAGCCAATACGGGGCAAAATATTTTCCATCGTCCAGCTTCATCGGGGCAATATGCAGTAGTTTTGCACTTGGATTTGTTCAGAATTGGACGCAATGATATTACCATGAACTATGATTTGTCAGATGAAGAACGGCAAAAAAGAATAAAAGCTCTTCTAAAAAGTGTTCTTTATACTTTTATTCGTCCAACTGGTGCTCATCGTA
Organism: Paenibacillaceae bacterium; assembly: GCA_041920465.1. Lineage (GTDB taxonomy): Bacteria > Bacillota > Bacilli > Brevibacillales > Brevibacillaceae > Brevibacillus_H. Next base: position 14,292 of record JBHGXW010000059.1, read on the forward strand.
ATACGCAAAATCCGCATATTGTGACTTTTGAGGGATCGCTTGCTTTTTCTACTTCAACCATACCTGCTCCTACAGCCAGTCCATTAAATGAAGAATATCGAAGTGAAATTGCCAGCTTGAGTAGGACACTGAACGGGTTGGGAGATAATCAGATTGAGGTAAGAGAATTTGACTCAATGAGTGAATTTGCACAAATCATGTCTAATTTGATACATGAAGTTGCTCCCTACTAAAGAGGAAAAGAGGGAGATTATGTACCTGATTGCAAAATATCGGCATACAGCCCTGTTTAGTTTACGATCAACAATGAGCACCTCAAGTGGAGGAAAGACATTGCTTGTTCCAACGCCATTTTCTATCAAAATGGCATTAATTGATGCAGGATTTCGTGTTAATGGCGTAGATCTGGCGAAACAAGTATTTAACTTAATTAAAAAGCGAAGGATACTTCTCCAGCCTCCTGAGCATGGAGTAGTCACACACACGTTTCAAAAAATCCTGCGTGAACCCAAAGAAAAAACTGCGGAAATACCGTACATTCAGACCATTGCCTTTCGCGAGTACGTACACTTTAATGGTGTTTTGCAGATCGCTATCGATGTAAATGATATGAGTGACACGGAGATTGTTCTGTTAAAATATTTATTTACGCATGTCAATTATTTTGGAAAACGGGGAAGCTTTGTTCAGTTTATTGGAGCGGATTCGCTTGAAGGAGAACCAGATAACTTTAGTTTTGATCAGGAGAACCTTTTAGCAGAGTACGATGCTTCTCATTATGAAGTATTTCAAATACTCGATGATATGGGTGATTTGGAAGCTAAAGATTCATTTGACAGGATTAATGCCTACTCTGGTAAGTCTTTAGAATTACATAAACATAGAGTGTTACGTCATGTTTTTCTACCCTACAAACGAGTAACTACTTCCAAAACCTATACAAAATATTCCAGGTGAGCCGTATATCCCCCCTCCCAAACGGAAACAATTTTACTAGAATACCAGTTTCCCGGGAGGGGGTTTCTTATGTTCCAAAGAGAGTTGTTGATTGACGAACCAGGCATTATGCTAGGCAAGAAAAGCCAGCGTCTGGTTGTAAAAAAGCGCGGAGAAGTCGTTGAGGAAATTCCGATAATGGAGCTGAAAGACCTGATTATTTTAAGCAATGGAGTGACAATCAGTTCCGATCTGATTCAACTCCTGATGGAACAAGGGACACAAATCCATTTTCTCGATTATAAGGAAAACCCGTATGCGACGCTGTATTCTCCTTTTTTGCACGGGACAGTGAAAACAAGAAGAGAGCAATTTGCCAGCCTGTCCGATCAGCGTGGTGTACAGATTTCCAAAACTCTTTACGATGCCAAGCTGAAAAATCAGATTATCACGATCAAATATTTCTTGAGAAGCCGCAAAGACGAAGAAATGAGAGAGAAACTGACAGATTATATTAACCAGATTGAAAATCGCCGGCACCTTTTGCAGCAAGTCTCAGGAGAAAGTGTAGATGAAATTCGCCAGACGTTGCTCAACATAGAGGGATTAGCCAGTCAGTATTATTGGAAGGGAGTTAAAGTGTTGTTGCAAGACAAGATTTCTTTTCCAGGCAGAGAACCGTGGGAGCCGAAAGATCCGGTTAACATGATGCTGAACTTCGGATACGGCATCGTCAGCGCCAAAGTAATGGGAGCTATTATTCGGGCGGGTCTGGAACCTTTTGCCGGATTTATTCATACTGATCGGGCAGGGAAAGTATCGTTGCGCCACGATTGTATTGAAGAGTTTCGGCAGCCATTGGTAGATCGGGTTGTCATTGCGTTATTATCCAGAGGCTTTCAACCCGGTATTAAGGAATCGGAAGACGGATACATTGGCCTTGATGATGCTACAAGGAAGATTTTGCGCGAACACATTTACAAAAAACTGGATTCTCGAGAGAAATACAAAGGAAAACGGTATTTATGGCAGACTATCATTCAGATGCAAGCAAGAGAACTGGCCACATACTTCCGTGAGGGAAAGAGCTATCAATGTCATGTCGTAGGGTGGTAACAAATGATGAACTATCTGCTTATTTATGATATTTCAGAAGACAGAATCCGCAACAAGATTGCCTCAGCATGCAAAGATTACGGGCTTAGACGAGTCCAGTTCAGTGCCTTCTTTGGACCGTTGAATCGTAACTATCTGGAGGAACTGGAGATGAAAATGAGAAGGCTTTTGAATGATGCAAATGGAAGTGTCATTATCTTTCCACTTGGAAAAGATGCGCTGGAAAATGTCCGCAAACTTGAATCCGAAGATTTTCTATACAAAGCTGAGGTGTTGTAAGTGGAGATTCGTGTGACAGATATAAAGCAGTTTGTCTTTTGTCCCAGGTATGTCTACTTTACCTATGTTCAGCCAGTTCCCAAGATCCCTACTTTTAAAATGTCCGAGGGCCGAGTGGAGCATATTGAAAATCAAAAAAAGGAAAAACGCAGAGGGATGCGCAGCTATGACCTGATTGAAGGAGAGCGGCACTTTCATTATCCTGTGCGTTCAAAGCTGCTGGGTATGCATGGAAAGATTGACATGCTAATTGATGCAAAATTTGAAAAAGGACAACGATATTTTCCGGTGGAATGCAAACATACCTTTAGAGGGCTGCGGAATAACATATTGTATCAATTGGTCGCTTACTCATTGGCAATCGAAGAAATGACAAATACCCCCGTTGACAAAGGATTCATCTACATCATTCCTGAGAAAAAGGCATATCCCGTTGCCATTTCCACAGCCAGAAAACAGCATGTGAAACGCATGATCTCCATGATCCATTACATTGTAAAAAATGAGCATTTTCCTGAACCCCGCTCAAGAGCGAGATGTGCCACTTGTGAGCTTCAGCGATACTGCAATGACCTTGACCGTGAATCGCGCTGGAGTGAAAAAGAAGAGACAATTGATTATTTTTCTGAGTTAATCAACAAATAATAAACCGTAACTGATTGCTCGATTTATTGGAACCTGTTAAGCTCAAAGAAAGGGATCGTGGGCGAGGCCTTCTTTTTTGCAAGAGGATGCTCCTTCGAAAAATGTAACCTTTAAATCTTTCTTGCTTTAAGCAAAAGCCTTGATATTACTTGGTTTTTGGGATGCAAAAAAAGTCGGTTGAAGAATACAGACTCGGATGAAGAGGATTGAAACCGTGACAGGCGACCGGGCTATCCCCGATCCGACGAGTCAGGTTGAAGAATACAGACTCGGATGAAGAGGATTGAAACAGCTCGCAGCTTGGCCGCGTTGTTGTCCTCGTGGTGAACCGTTGAAAAATACAGACTCGGATGAAGAGGATTGAAACTCTTCACGCCTTGCCCGTAGCCAGCGAGCTGCATGTTGAAAAATACAGACTCGGATGAAGAGGATTGAAACAATTCCCGCCATTTAGCCGCCACGCATTTCACGCACGTTGAAAAATACAGACTCGGATGAAGAGGATTGAAACCAGTTTGTCGTTGATCTTGAATCGCTTGCGCTTCCCGTTGAAAAATACAGACTCGGATGAAGAGGAATGAAACGAATACATGAGAAGGTCACCGTCAGGACTTCGATGCGTTGAAAAATACAGACTCGGATGAAGAGGATTGAAATTTAAGCATGCGTCCTATTTCATGATCAAAACGTTTATGTTGAAGAATACAGACTCGGATGAAGAGGATTGAAATGTAGAGAATTATCCTGTTCCCATTGGGGAGGGCTTAGTGGTTGAAGACTTCAGACTCGGACCAAAGAAGGCTTGAAACGAATCAAAAGGGGCAGGAGGGCAATTCCTTCCTCAGTTGAACACTACATATTTCACATGCCGTGAGAGGTGCCCCGCAACTACAGCACCCCTAACGGCATTTTTTTGAAACGATCAAAATTCCCTCACATATACGTCGGGGGAAAGAGCAGAGATGAACGGACTCAACTCGCCGACGAAATAGAGATGCAGTTCATGCATGGCGCGGGTACAGGCGGTGTAGAACAACTTTCTACCGTTCTCTTTTCCGTACTGTGTCTCTGAAGCGTTGTAGATGATAACAGCGTCAAATTCCACTCCTTTAGATAGATAGGAGGGGATGACAAGCGTGCCGGGCTCAAAGGAAATCGTCTCTATGTCAATCAGGCGAAGCGCAATATCGCCTTGCAACGCCTTGTAAGCTTCCTGGCTTTCCTGGGCGGTTTTGGCAATGACGGCAATCGTCTTGTGACCTTCCGCCTGAAGCGAGCGGATGCGATCTTTGATCTTGTCGGCAAGCTCTGTCGTATCTGCTGCTTTTGTCACGGTCGGTTTCGTACCTTCCCGGTTAAACGGCTCGATCTCGTCTCCCCCTGCGATCAACCCACGGGTGAATTCGACGATTGGCCGTGTGGAACGGTAGCTCTGCGTAAGCACGATTGTCTCCGTTTGCTCGGTTCCGTAGAGCGAAGACAACTGGGTGAAGTTGGAGTTGGCAGCACCATGGGCATAGATCGTCTGATTCAAGTCGCCAAGCAGCGTCATTTTGCTGTAAGGAAACAGCCTTTTGATGAAGGCGAACTGGAAGGGAGAGTAGTCTTGCGCCTCGTCGATAAAAACATGTCGGACGGAGGTGTTCGTCTGGAATCCTTCCATTCTCTCTTTTACATACAAAAAGGGAGTTGCGTCTTCATAGGCCAGCTCGAGGCGGTCCAGCCTTTCTGTTGTCTCTGCACAGATTGTGTCCCAATGCCTGGGCAGTCCAAGGTTTGATGAGAAGAGAGCCAAATACTTCGGATCGGCAAACAACTGGCGGTAGACGGCAGGCACATCAATGAAGGCAAGCCGCTTTACATCTGCTTGCAACGGCTTGAAGTGCTCGTTGACAACCATTGTGGCAAGCAGCTTCTGTTCCAAGGCGAAGTCGTCGAATGTATTTCCCGCCAGCCGTTTTTTTCTCAGCATCTTCTGATAAACCTGATGAAAGGCGTCTTGATCCAGCAGTTGGATTTCGTCTTCCACCCAAGGTTTTCTCCGCTCCAGACGCGCCCGTTCTTTCAATTCCTTAAGCAGCCATTCCGCTACCAGCTTCATCCGGTTGGGGATCGCTAAAGAAGCTTCATAGGAGTAAAACTGCTCCTTGATCCGTTCGGCAGAAATGAGCGTCTTCCCTTGAAATTTCACATCTTTGAAGCAAATGCCTTCCCGTCCAAGCCATTCGATGTATCGCTCAATCACCTGCATGAAATCGGTGGAAGCCTTATAGCGGATACCTTCGATGCGCGCTTCATAGCCATGTTCGTTTGTCGCTGTATGCACATATTCCAACTGGGTGAACGGATCTTCCAGTCGAAACGTCTTGGCGAGCCGACGCTCCAAATATTCCTGAAACGTCGTCTGCTGCATGTTTTCTTCCCCCAGCTCGGGAAGTACAGTGGAGATATAGCTGTTAAACATCGGGTTGGGAGAAAACAGCACAATCTGGTCGGACCTGAGCGTTTCCCGGTAGCGGTACAGCAAATAGGCGACTCGCTGCAGGGCGGCGGACGTTTTGCCGCTGCCCGCTGCGCCCTGTACGATGAGCAAGCGGCTTTTTTCGTTGCGGATGATGCGGTTTTGTTCCTTTTGAATGGTGGCGACGATACTCTTCATCTGCGTATTGGCATGTTTGCCCAGCACTTCCTGCAGCAGTTCATCGCCAATGGTGACGCCCGTATCAAACATGCTGCGGATACGGCCTTCCCGAATGATATATTGCCGCTTCAATTCCATGCTGCCGGTGATCGTGCCACCTGGTGTCTCGTATTCGGCCGGTCCGGGCGGATAGTCATAATACAGGCTGGCTACGGGAGCGCGCCAATCGTAGATGAGGAATTGTTCGTCGTTTTCATCGAGGAGGGATGCAATGCCCAGATAAATCTCGTCAGCTTTCTTTTCGCCGCCTTCGATAAAGTCGATACGCCCGAAATAGGGGGATTGCCTGAGGCGGATCAGCGTCTTCAATTGGCGTTCTGCATGCCGGTGGCTGCGTTCCCGCTCAGACAGCACTTCCGCTTGCTGCTTGATGCTTGCGTATGTTTCTGCGGCTTCATGCGCATCGTCAAAATTGACGGTTACATCGTCCCAGAAGTTTTTGCGGATTTCAACGATGTCTGCTTTTATTCCGCCTACCTGTTGGCGCAGGGTGTCGGTTCTTTTCTCGATCAGCTCAAGTACATCGTCAACCCGCTGTTGTTCTTCCAGCAAATCCTGCTTAACCGTGCTCATGGAACCGCTCCTTTTCTCGTCATTTTTTCAAGGTCTGAAGGTTTGACAAAGCTGACTCTTTGTGATAATATTATATTGAGGGTTTTATCGGCTGCATCAATCTGATTGTGAAGACCAATCCTTATTCTACCATAGGATTTGACGGGATACAAGAGAATAGTACCCGCTGAATACAAAAAGGAGACGCGCATGACGTCTCCTTTTTTATCATATCGAAAAGTTTACTGCTTTAAATTGTTAAAGTGGCTAAACTTTATTTCCTTTTGTTCAGCAGAAGAAAAACTTCGTCCACTCACAGCTCCTTTTAAGCGAAACAAAGCGCAGGGAGCGAAAGAAGGAAAAGAGTCGGCATTCATTACACCATTGACAGGACAAGTGGTTTTCTTGTCGACTCCCTTCTGAAGTGAGCGGAGCGGACGGTAGACGCTACAAGCGAGCTTAAATAGAGCGAAGAGGGACGAAGTCTTTTTTTCTTTCCGGAAAGTTGATTCACGTTGACAGGTCGGCGCCGAGAACACCAACCACTTGCCCGTTTTGCTGGATGGGAATCGAAATGGTGATGCACGGCCGTTTGGTCAGGGCTGATGTATAAACGTCAGAAACATAAGCGTTGCCCTTAATGGCTTCCTGGAACCAGGGGCGAGCTTTGGCATTAACCAGACCGGCTGGCGGATTGGAAAAAATGAATGTGCCGTCCAGACGATTTGACCAGATTGCTTCCAGATCCCTGTTGGACTGAAGAAAATCGTTCAAGCTCTTGTGATGCTGTACCGGGTCCAATTGATGAAGAGAGACAGTTTCGAGCAGCCGGAACAGATGGTTTTTCATGGTTTCAATAGCTGACGGATCGATCTGATACACCGATGTATCTTCTTGGATGATACCCTGCAGTTCCTCTGAAGTAGTGGTGAGAGAATCGCTGATGGCTAGCATCTGCTGGATGGTTTGATGCTGCAGGTCCATCTCCGTGGTGATTGTCTGTACCCGCTCCTTGCTTTTTACCATCATTTCCGAGATGAGATGGAGCAGATCGGCGATTTCTTGAATGCCGCCGGACTGTGCGCCGACTGCCTGGGTAGACTCTGAAACCATCGTGGTGATATGGCTCAATTTGTTTTTAAAGGACTCCAAAAGGTCGAGGACTTGCAGGACTTCCTTTGATCCGTCTTCTACCTGTTGGGTTTCTTCTTTCACCATTTTGGTGGACAACTCAATTTCTTCCTGGATGCGGATGATGGCATCACGGGTTTGTTCCACCGCTTTCGAGGTCTCGGCAGCCAGTTTACCCACTTCACTTGCAACGACGGAAAACCCTTTGCCGTGCTCGCCTGCCCGCGCCGCTTCAATAGATGCATTCAGCGCCAAGATACTTGTTTGTTGAGAAATTGCCCCGATTGTCTGGTTGATCTTGTTGATTTGCTGCGAGTGGCTGACCAAACTCTCCATCTGTTTCAACAGCGTGTAATGGCATTCCAGCAGCCGGTCCATTTTATCCTGCAACTGCTGAAGAGAATCCCACGTATGAATCAGTTCCTGAAAGGAGGATTGGCTGTCGGAATGGATTTCTTCCGAAACAGTGGCGATTTCCAAGGCAGAAGATTCAATCATCCGCATTTGCTGCGCAACTTGCAGCGTATATTCCGCAGTCCGCTCACTGTGGCTCATTAACTCCAGGGTGTTTTCCTTGGAAGACACCGATGTCTGATTCAGGGTATGAGCGGTGAGCTTCATCTGCTCAACTACCCCTTTTAACTGATCCGACGCCACCTGGACTTGTCCGTATACGTTTTGGTACTCCGTATTCAAAGTCTGATTCTTGTTTTCCTTTTGACGGGATATCCAGAGTCTTCTTATGAAAAAGAACTGGATAGTGGAGACGAGCATCAGCGAGATTGCTAATAGCTTCCAAATCATACGATCACCTCATGTTAGTTTTGTTCACATAAATATAACATATAATGATGTTTTTCAATCTAAAAAATTGGAAATTCAGGAAAAGAAATTAAAATGACAAATTGACGTGGTCTGCCATTGATGGTAAATTTAGCACTGGTTAAAACAGAAACCGGAAAATAGCATCTGAAAGAATAAGTGATTCCTTTGCTCATGGCTCCCTTATTCCAAACTCATGCTCGTTCATATAGCGGTGGTTTTTTCCTTGCTGCCATGGTGATGCGTCTTGTTTATACGCATGTGCCGACCGAACTTGATGCTTAGTTGTCACCTGCAGAGTACGGAGACATGTAAGCGTGTTGCTTTTTTTTAACCATTTGCTCACATTATGCTCACGAACGAACGGAAAGGAAGGAATTATAATGACACTAGAAATCAAAAAAATAGACCCTTAGAAGGGAAGCTGTCGGATGGGAGCAATTATCAAAACCATTTATGAAGAAATAATCGAAGCAGGATTTAGCCGTCGACAATTTCTAGACATGTGTTCCGCGGCCGCCGCCATGATTCATCTTGAACATTCAGGAACCGAACAAGTTGTGCGAGCATTGGAACAGAAGGAAAAAGTGCCTGTGATCTGGCTCCATTTTCAAGATTGCACCGGTTGTTCTGAATCGTTTATTCGTTCCAGTTATCCAAGGGCAAGCGATCTCATTCTCGATTACATCTCTTTGAACTATCATGAAACCTTAACAGCAGCTGCCGGAGAAGCAACGGAACTTGCCAGAAAACAGACGATGGAAAAGTACAGTGGAAAATACATTCTTGCCGTAGAGGGAAGCATTCCGCAGGATGAATTCTTTTTTTCAGGCGGGCGCTCCGCGGCTGAGCAAGTCAGGGAAGCGGCAGAGCACGCAGCAGCCATACTTGCCATCGGAAGCTGTTCTTCCTATGGAGGCATTGCGGCGGCCAATCCCAATCCAACGGGAGCGCGGTCCTTGCAAGAGGTTCTCCCGGATAAAACGATTATCAATGTTCCCGGCTGCCCGCCCATTCCGGAAGTGTTGACAGGAATTATTGCTCATTGCGCCATTTTTGGTGAACCGCCGGAGTTGGACCGCCGGGGACGTCCAAAATGTTTTTACAGCAAGAGCGTTCACTCCACATGCAACCGTCTCGATGCCTTTAAAGCCGGGTTATTTGTTGAATCTTTCGATGACGAGGGCGCAAAGAAAGGCTACTGTCTGTATAAAGTAGGCTGCCGAGGCATCACAACGTTTAACGCATGCTCGCAAGCATGTTGGAACGATGGACTTAGCTTTCCTATTCAATCCGGAAATACTTGTCTGGGATGCTCGGAGGAAAACTTCTGGGATACCGGTTCTTTTTACGCCCCGATGAAGAAAAAGGCCAAACCCGCAGCGGCGGCAGGAGCAAAATGAATGACGGATTAGCTATGTCGGGTGGGTTTCTTGATAAAATTACTAATTGTCTCGGAGGTTTCCCTTGAAACGGCTGGAAACAAAAGAATACCCCAACGTTATTCCTTTTTTTCAACGGTCTTCTGCTACGCCAACCTTTGTATATTCCGTCCTGCAGCAGGTGATTCAGGGAGAAGTATATGTTAATCAACCAGATTCGCCTTCCGCTATTTTTCTGGGAACGAAATCTGGAATCTATCATCTGGCGGGGGATGCTGACAATCAGGAAGTGATCCGTTGGCTGAATAACTATTATAAGCAGCAAATCAAAGGAAAAGCCGAACGCTTTACCTTATTCTCGTCCTCCGGCGGCTGGGACGAGGTGATTCACCGGCTTTTCGGAGAAGATCTGCGTCAAGTGAAGCGATTCGCCTATCGGTTTAATCCCGATTTGTTTCCTTTGGAACGCAGCCAGCCGTATCCGGACGAATTCAAGCTGCATGAAATTGAGGAACGAACGATTCAGATGAGCGAGGAATTCGGGATCGGTTATTATGAAAAGTATTGGGGCGGGGTTCATAACTTCCTGCACAACGGCTTCGGATTTTGTCTGGAGCAGGATGGGCTGCTCGTCAGTGAATGTACGGCCATTTTTGCCAATCCGTATGCCGCTGAGATCGACATCGTTACAGACGAGAACTATAGAGGTAAAGGGTTGGGATTCATCGTAGCCCATGCTTTTATTCGCCGATGCTTGCAGATGGGAATCACTCCTCATTGGGATTGCAACATTGACAATTTCGCCTCTTGCCGGATGGCGGAGCGGTTGGGATTTGAACAGCCGATCCCTTATACAATCTTCGCGCTGAAATAAACAGCTTCAACAGTGCCCGGAATCTGTTGTTGGAATAGGAGTCGTGCTGTGTCCGGCGTTTCACACATTTGACAAGTTTCTTGCTCAAAAAATAGCCCGAGTGAGTCATCCCGAAAAAATAGAAGGTTGGTATAATTGCCCTTGTCATCAATCGACGTACATACTTTGTCAGGGGGAACATGACCATGAAAAAATTCACTTCTGTTTTAGCGGGCCTTGCTTTATCCATCTCTTTATCCCTGCCTGCATTTGCTCATGACGGTTGGTCCCAAACCAATACGCCGATTATTGCTTCCGGTGAAGTTTCCTATGTGGAACTGCTGCTGGGCAACCATACCAATGAGCATAAAAGCTATCGAATTGACGGGAAATGGAGTACACAAACCTCCAAGGTGTACGTAACGTCTCCGTCGGGTGCCAAAACGGACATTTCTGACACCTTGTTCTACACCGGAGAAGAAAAGGATGTGACAAATCCGGGAACCAACAACTACTACGTTGCCTCTTTCTCTTCCGCTACACCTGGCGCTTACATCATTTCCGTTGAAGGGGACAGTATTTTTAAACACGGCGATGTGGCCAGCCGTACGTTGCGAAGCGCCAAGTCGTTTGTTGCCGTCAGTGATGTTCCATCTGTTGAAAGAGTGAAATATCTGAAAGGCTTTAGCAAACAAGTAAGCCCCGACCGCGCCGAGCTTGTTCCTCTGTTCAATCCGGCAGCAGTCATCCCGAATCAAAAGGCGGAAGTTCAATTATTGCTGAAAGGCAAACCGTTGGCTGACACGGAAATCTCGATCATTCGCCGCAGCACTTCCGATGCGCAGGTTTTGAAAACGGATGCCAATGGCAAAATTGCTTTCACTACGGGGCCGGCAGATTACTACCTGTTAAGAGCCAAACCAACCACGGATGAAAAAGTTGCCGGCCAATACGATGCAACCAACTACGAAGCAACCATGACCTTCACTGTACAAAATGGCAAAGCAAAGCTTCCGGTGTCAGCGATCAACAGCGTTCCGTATGTGTATGTAAACGGCAAAGCGGTAAATGTGCCAGGTCTGAAAATTATGAATGGCAAAACTGTTGTACCGGCGGAATTCATCGTGAAAACGATTGATTCAAGCTTCAAAGGCAAAGGCAACGTGGAATTGAAAACTGCCGCGGAATCAACAGGAGCAACAGTTGAGTACCTGGCTCCGATAGGTTCCCTGCAATCGGCAATCCTCATCACCAAACCGGTTCAAAAATAATGCGGAGTAAGAGCGGACAGGTCGCCGAAATTTCACCGGCGGCTTGTTTGTGCTTTCGGACGGAGGTCGGGATGAAGAAATATCTTTCGTTATTATGGCTGTTAGCAATCCTGTGCGTATCCGTGTGCCCCATTTCCGCTTCAGCCCACGCTTATGTCGCAAAATCTGTTCCCCAACAGGAATCGGAGTTGAAGGACTCTCCCGCAGAAATCCGTCTTCTATTTACGGAGAAAATTAATACGGATTTAAGCACAGCGACTTTAAAAGATGCCTCGGGAAAGACAATCAGCACCAAACAGTCCGGGGAAAACGGAGAATGGCTGATTCTCTCGGTGCCGCCGCTGGAGAACGGAGTCTATTATGTGGATTGGCAGGTTCTTTCGGTAGATTCGCATGTTACTGAGGGTTCATTTCGTTTTGCGGTCGGGGTAGATTTGCCCAAAATCCGCCCGTCCGAGACCAGGTCGCTTGATGATCCTGTTGGCGAACCGCAAGATCAAGAACAGCCAACAAGCAAAAATTTCGCTCCACCAACAGCGGTGGTACCGTCGAAGCAGGCCGGCGTTCAGTCAGCCGCCAGCAAGCCCCGGGCTTCAACCGCCAGCCATGCGGCAGCTCCCGCAAAAGGTTCGGCAATACCTGCTATCCATTCAAGCCCAGGAAATGAAGAGTCCCGGCAGGCAGCGGCAGCGGAACCAGGCAGCCAAATGAAAACGGCCGATCCTTCTCAAGCGACAAACACTGGACGGAGCACAGCGAATGTTCAGGGGCAGCCAGCAAACGTTAAAGAACCATCAAGCGTAAAGCAACCGGCAACTGCTGAACAGCCTGTCCTAGCGGATCAAGTGCCATCCTCCAATCAAGCGGGTGTTTCTGTGCAAACGCAGCAAGGACTGCAAGTAACACATCATCACCACAACCATGACAACAGCGGCTCGTGGCTTCGTGTTATTGAAATGACTGCGGCTATCGTCGTCGGAGGGCTGATCTTCTTATCGGTTTGGAAAGGATACCGAGAAGCTGTCCGGGAGTCGAACTTGAAATTTTGGGAGTGGGAGAAGGCAATTTTTGCATCCGCTGTCTTGTTGTTTATTGCTTGCGATTCTGCCCACATCTATGGCGTGGCCCAAACACTTAGCGTCGATTCTGCGGGAATTTGGGAGAAAGCATTAGGAGTCGTGACTTCCACTTTGATTGGAACGGCAAGCTTGCTAAGAATCTTTTTCATGAGCGGGCTTCTTCTGCTATCCTCTGATGTAAATAATGGCAGTTGGAGGGTAGGGGGGAGAATCCTCTTATTTACAGGAGTAGTGATTACGTTCCCGTTAAACAGCCATGAGATGAGTGGACAATGGCTGGGCGGCGTCCCGCTAGCTTCACATGCCATTCACATTGCTGCCGCCGCTATTTGGATCGGGGGCCTGGCAGGGCTAACATATTTGACATTCGCGCTGAGGAGCAACCTGCCCTATCGTTTGCCTGCCTTGCTGAAACAATTCTCAAGAATAGCGTTTATTTCCGTGCTGATAATAACGATAACCGGCCTTGTGATTGCCATTTTGAAACTGCGGACATGGGATGAATTGATCCATACCACATATGGAAACCTTCTGCTCGGGAAACTGGCATTGTTTGCGGTCGCCCTCTGTCTGGCCGGATTTCAACGATACAGGATTTTACCGGAGCCGAAAGAAGATGCGAGGAAGACACAAAGTCAGATGTATGCCCGATCATTGCTGTGGAGCTTGCGCGGGGAATTGCTCACGGCAGTTGCCATTATTGTGTTGGCCGGGCTTTTGGCAACGACTGCCCCTCCTATGTAAATAAATAATGACTCTGTTGAGCCATTTCTTTCACTCCCAATCTTTCCTATACTGAGTTTATAGGAGTGAATTACCTTTGGGGGTATATGTATATCGGGAGTTCGAAGTGGAGGGGAGTAAGCACGTGACGATCGAAAGTGTAGTGCGAATCATGAAGCGTCATAAGCTCAAGCATACGGGCAGACGGGAAGAAATGATTCGAGTTTTTCAAAAAACGGAACGTAAGCTGACAGCAGAGGAAATCGTCCAGGAAATGAGGAAACAATTTCCTGGCATAACCCTTGAGACCATTAGCAGTAATTTGGAGGCCTTCGTAAGAGCAGGAATCCTCTTGGAAACATGCGACGATGGCAAAGTCAGGTATAGTCTGGCCGCCATGGAATATAAAGCCACTAAAAAAGGGGCTGTCTCGTAATCCAGAGACAATCCCTTTTTTAACTATATAGGAAAGTTTAATCACTTTAAATTACTAAAGTGGTTAAACTTTCTTTCCATTTGCGCTGCTAGTGGAGAAAAACGATTGTCCATTTCGCAGCGACTCTTACAGCGCAAGCCCAGGCGCTCAATGGGGCCCCGCTCGGCACAGCGATAGCTTAAGCCGAGTGGGCAAAAATCGTCAGGAGAAAGAGGGCCCCGACCGGCGCCACGTAAGTTATGGCCGGGTGGGTAAAAAAAGTGGTCAAGCAGCGATACGAAGGCCGATGCTACGGTTTTGACCACTTCCTGACGATGAGAGAAGCCGGACTTGAGTACAACTGCGCAAGCTGTAACGGAGGCAAGAAAGGA
>JBHGXW010000062.1:0-77381 GCA_041920465.1 Paenibacillaceae bacterium
TATGAAAAGGAAAGAGCTTCGCCCCATTGCGTGTTCCTTGTGAAGGCATGGCAAAGTGAAGAGAGTGAAGGAAGGAATCAGAGTTGCCAGGTGAGAAAACCCCCTGAGAAACATCCAAACCCCTGAAAGGGGCGTGCAGCGGAGAAGGGGCCCCGCCCGGCGGTCGGCTAACACCGCCTCGTCCTGAGGGTCAGCCAAAACGCAGCGTCCTGCTGCATGGCTGACACTGATACGTCCTGTATGGCGCTTGCCGACACTGGCACGTCCTTTGCGGCGTAGCGTAAGCTTACGTCGGGTGGGTTGTGAAGACTCCCTTCCGTAATGAACGGAACGGACAGTTTTTCATCTCTGAATGCCTTCACGGAACCAAAAGGGACGAAGTCTTTTCTTATGCAAAACACCTTAAATCTTCATAACCCCGCCCATGCTGGCGTTGGTTACCAGCTTGGAGTAACGGGCGAGATAGCCTGTTTTTACTTTCGGCTCAAAACCTTGCCAAGCTGCTTTTCGGCGCTCAAGCTCATCCGGTGAGACATGGAGCTCGATGGAGCGTTCCGCAATATCAATGCTGATAATGTCTCCATCCTGAATGAAGGCGATCGGTCCACCTTCAGCAGCTTCCGGCGAAACATGGCCGATGCTGATCCCGCGGGAGGCGCCGGAGAAGCGTCCATCCGTGATCAGCGCCACTTTGGTTCCCAGTCCCATTCCCACGATCTGTGAAGTAGGCGCAAGCATTTCCGGCATACCAGGCCCGCCTTTTGGCCCTTCGTAGCGGATTACCACTACATGTCCTTCTTTCACTTTGCCGTTCGCGATGCCGGCCAGGGCTTCTTCCTGCGAATCAAAACAGATTGCAGGGCCTTCGTGGCGTTTGATGGACGGGTCAACGGCTCCCGATTTGATGATGGAGCCCTGCGGTGCCAGATTGCCGTACAGTACGGCAAGGCCGCCTTTCTCGCTGTAAGGATTATCCAGTCTGCGGATTACCGCCTCATTTTGGATCTTCGCATCGGCAATATTTTCGCCGATCGTTTTGCCGGTTACGGTGATGCGTTCCAGATGAAGCGCACCCGGCTTTTTGGACAGCTCGTTCAGGATGGCGGAGACACCCCCAGCCTGGTGGCAGTCTTCGATGTGATAATCGGAAGCAGGAGCCAGCTTGCAAAGGTACGGGAT
Organism: Paenibacillaceae bacterium; assembly: GCA_041920465.1. Classification (GTDB taxonomy): domain Bacteria; phylum Bacillota; class Bacilli; order Brevibacillales; family Brevibacillaceae; genus Brevibacillus_H. The sequence goes on from JBHGXW010000062.1 coordinate 1,180, forward strand.
TCGCTCCGCTACCTGATTAATCCGTTCAAGCGGATAATCAATACCAGCTTCGTGAGCGAGCGCAAGCGTGTGCAGCACGGTGTTGGTGGAGCCACCCATCGCCATGTCCAGCGCAAAGGCGTCGTCCAACGCTTCCAGAGTCACGATGTCACGTGGTTTGATATCTTTTTCAATCAACTGCATCAAATAAGAGGCGGATGCTTTCACCAGCTCCCGGCGTTCCGGAGAGGTGGCAAGAATGGTTCCGTTGCCGGGCAGGGCCAATCCAAGCGCTTCTGCCAAACAGTTCATCGAGTTCGCGGTAAACATGCCGGAACAAGAGCCGCAGGTAGGACAGCCGTACTGTTCCAGTTCAGTCAGTTGTTTTTCGTCAATCAGACCAGCCTGATAGGAACCAACCCCTTCGAAGACGGAAGAGAGCGAGATGGAACGGCCGTCAGACGTTTTGCCGGCAGCCATCGGACCACCCGTAATAAAAATGGTGGGGATGTTGACCCGCAGCGCACCCATCATCATGCCCGGGGTAATTTTGTCGCAGTTGGGAATACAGATTAATCCATCGAACCAATGGGCGGACACGACGGTTTCCAGACTGTCGGCGATAATCTCGCGGCTTGGCAGGGAGTAGCGCATGCCGATATGCCCCATGGCAATCCCATCGTCTACCCCAATCGTATTAAATTCAAAAGGAACACCGCCGGCAGCACGAACGGCTTCCTTGACGATACGGCCAAATTCTTGCAAATGCACGTGGCCTGGAATAATATCAATATACGAGTTGCAAATAGCAATAAACGGTTTATCAAAATCTTCTTCCTTCACACCGGCGGCACGCAGCAGACTGCGGTGCGGGGCACGGTCAAATCCTTTTTTGATCATGTCACTTCTTCTTTCGGTCACTCTCTGACCCTCCTTGTATCTCTATCTGGTTTTCAAATTATCTTACCACTTTTGCAAATGAGAGAACAACCAAAAAAGTCTGAACATTCGCTCAGGGAAAATTTCTATGTAACTTTTCGCGCCTCAGGCTCGTATTTATTTCTAGGCAAGCATAGAATGGAGGGAATTGCGTTTGATGAGAATTGTATCTTTTTTGAAAGAGTGGATTGTGCCGATCGCCATTGCTCTGGCGGTTAGTTTTACGTTTCGAGTCTACATCGCGGAAGCGGTTGAAATACCTTCTGGCTCCATGCTCCCGACACTAAACATTGACGATCGGTTATTTATTGAAAAAATCACAGACCCGAGCCATTTGAAGGTAGGGGATATCGTCGTTTTTTACCCGCCTGTCAAAGGCAAAGAGGATCGTTTTATCAAACGGTTAATCGGTGTAGGCGGCGACAAGATTGAGATAAAGGACGGCGTCTTGTACCGCAACGACAAAAAGGTGGATGAGCCGTACATCAAGGAACCGATGAAATACGAGTACGGGCCGGTTGTTGTGCCAAAGGGCAAATTCTTTTTCCTGGGCGATAACCGCAACGACAGCTATGACTCCCATCTGTGGCCCACACCATTTGTTGACAAGGACGCGATCATTGGAAAAGCCATCTTCCGCTTTTACCCGTTTAACGACATGAAAGAGATGTGGAATTAAGAAGAAACCGGCCTATCAGGGTCGGTTTCTTTCTTGCAGGAATGAATAAATATACAAATATAATGATAAAAAATCATTAACAACAAATAAATACTATCCCTGAAAATCGGTTTTATCCTTATTTTAACACTGTTTCGCGCATATGCTTAAACGCTTTACAAGATAAAAGCAATGAATAAATACTAAATAGCAAGATAATTCAAAAATCCATTTTTAGGGGATGAAGTATGCTAAAGTGTAAGAAATAAGACACAATTTTGAGGAGGAACAGCTAAAATGCAAACAACAAAGATGCAAACAACCAAGTGGACTTATCTCTTACCTGTTATAGCTGCCCTCTTCTGGGGCGGCAACTTCGTCGCTGGACGGGCAACTCTGCCTGAAGTGCCGCCATTTACCTTATCGTTGCTGCGTTGGGCATTGGCACTTGTCATCATCCTGCCTTTTGCATTTCGCGACATCCGCGGCAATTACAAGAAGTACCTCGCACATTGGAGAACGATTTTGGCGATGGGATTTCTGGGCATTGCCGCTTTTACCGCGATGGTGTACGTGTCGATTCAGCATACGACAGCTATTAATGCGGCCATCCTTTCTGCCTGGGCGCCGCTGATGATTGTAATCGTTTCGTATTTTGTCTTGAAAGAGAAGATCAACAGCTTCCAGGTGATCGGAATTGTGCTTGCTTTTCTTGGCGTCATCTGGATTGTTAGCAAGGGAAGCCTGAGCCAGCTCAGCCAGTTTCAGTTCAACCCTGGTGATTTGTTGATGCTGGTTGCCAATTTGATTTGGGCATTTTATTCCATTTTGGTCCGCAAAACGGCTGAACATATCCCTGGATTGACAGGCTTTGCTCTGTCGATTGCCGCAGGCGTTCTGTTCCTGTTACCTGCTTCCCTCTGGGAACTCGGCACACATGAAGCGCATCTTGCTTCCGGACAAGTTATCGGTTCGGTTCTTTATCTGGGAATTTTCGCTTCTGTCATTGCCTTTTTCTGCTGGACACTCTCCGTACAACGGATGGGCCCTAGCAAAGCATCGCCGTTCCTCAACCTGGTGCCGCTGTTTGCGACGGTTTTTGCCATCATTTTGCTTGGCGAAAAACTGCAGGTGGCTCAAGCGATTGGCGGTATGTTTATCTTGATTGGGGTCTTGACCTCGTTTCAACAACCAAGACTCCGTCGTGCATCCAAGCCGTTCCCGGCCCGAAATGAACAGACGGCAAGCGAAGTGAATGTGTGATATCTTTCTTTCTCTGCGGCAGAATTCTTCGGTAGAATAATGAAATGAACGAGAAACTGTATTTCGGGGGAATCAAGGGATGATGGAAGATATTCTTGCGGCTTATGAAAACGGGAGTGAGGAAGACCGTGCCATCCTCGGCTTGGCGCTTCAGGCCATCCGCCAGCGCAAGGAACGGGGGAGTGCGTATTTATCCGGTTTTCTCGGGCTTTCCGGACGCTTCATTGATGAGAAGACGTATCAATTTATCGTGCCGGTCACTCCGTTTATGCATAACAGTCTCGGGGTTGTCCATGGCGGAATTACTGCAACCCTGATTGACTCAACCATGGGCTCGATGATCAATCAGCTGCTGCCAAAAGGTGAGTTTGCCGTCACCACAGAACTGAAAACCAATTATATTCGCTCTGTCAAAACAGGAACGCTTCGCTCCGAGGCTACCATTCTTCATCGCGGAAAACAGCTGGTGATTTGTGAAGGCAGTATTTATGATGAACGGAACCGACTAATCACCCATTCGACCGCAACCTTTATGATACTTAAGGCAGAATAGCACAAAAACGCTCTTTCCGATCAGATCAGGAAGAGCGTTTGTTTACATTCGGGCATATGGATATTTCATCAAGGAATCACAACAAGTCCGCTGAACTGTGAGATGTATTGAAGCATCTTGGAGGAGAGCGGAACGATAAATTCGGCATCTTCCTTTTCCGCTACACCGGAGCGCGTGACGACTCTGGCCCATTTTACCGTAATCTTGTAATAGTCGCCGCCAAAATTGGTTTGAACCAATTCCGACTGGTGTTGAAAAGAAATATTTCGTTTATCCAATTGGATCGGAACCATACTGATAATATCGTGCAAAAAGAGATGATAGGTCATGTGGGGTTTCTGGAAAACCAACTCTTTGCTGGTTACTGAACAGCCGAGGTTTTTGTTCATTTGCGTAAGTTTGAGCTCACCTTCAAGGTTCTTCAGGCGGATAAAATCACTATTCATCCTTACGCCCCCTTTCTACCCATACAAAATGGTCTTTTCATCATAGACAGTTTGGCGTATGATTGCAAGGGAAAATGTAGAAAAATTATGAAATACTTCAATACCTGACGGATAGGCGAAAAGGAGTAGATCAAACCATGATTCAAACTGCGAAAGAAGCGGCGCTGCAGGCGGGGCAATACCTGAAAGAACGGTTCACCCAACAGCTTTTTCCCGATTTGGAGTCACATAATGATGTGAAGCTTCCTGAGGATAAAGAGAGCGAACGCCGCATTATTGAAGTGATACATCAGCGTTTTCCCAACCATACCATTTTCTCCGAGGAGATTGGCGTGGTGGAGCGAAACGATGAATTTGTTTGGATTGTCGATCCGCTGGATGGAACCAACAATTACTTTATCGGATACCCGTACTTTTCTGTTTCCATTGCGCTTGAGTACCAAGGGGAAACCATTTTGGGGGTTGTCTATAATCCGGTTTCCGAGCAGATGTTCTGGGCAGAGAAGGGGAAAGGCGCATATTTGAATCAGAAAAAAATTGCGGTCAATACCCGGAATGAGGTGAAACGGGCAGTAGGGACGTATGTGCGCGGACGTGATTCTGTGACGAAACAGCAGGAATTGGCCTTCACCGAGCCGCTCTTTTTGAATACGAAGCGATTGATTCGCACGATTGCCCCTGCATTGGATTGGTGTCTTCTTGCCCACGGCTGGATCGATTATGTGGTGATGCAGAAATCGGGAATTATGGATGTGGCAGCCGGAATTCTGATTGCGCAGGAAGCGGGAGCTAGAGTGACAGATTGGCAAAATCAGCTGTATCAGCACACGTCCTTTGATCCTGACGCCTTGCCGAGCCTCGTGGCAACAAATGGATTCATCCATGATCAGATTTTGAGTTTGATACAAAAGTAGGGGATCGCTATGAACAAACTGTCCACCATGCTGGAGGTGGCGAAACCGATTTTTGATGCATTGCACGACGGGATGGCGGTTATCGATGCGGAAGGGATCATCCGCTACGTGAATGAAGCCAATACACGGATTACGGGTATGGAGCCTGACAAATTGGTGGGGAGGTATGTAACGGATGCCGTCCCCTTTTCGCGTTTGCTGAAGACGCTTCGCTCCGGACAAGCGCAAACCAATGTGCGGACGAAAGTGGCAGACAGGGAAGTTCTGTCCAACATCGTCCCGTTGTTTGTGGAAGGAACGTGCATCGGTGCAGTCTCTATCTTCCGCGACATCACGGAGCTGCGCCGATTGACTGAACAACTGCACATTGCGACGGAAACAATCCGGACGATTCAGGTTCAGACGATGGAAGCGGAGGGAATTCTGTTTGGCCAGCATGAAAAGAGCAAACAAGTGTGGAGGCTGGCACAACGGGCAGCGCTTATCCCATCCACCGTACTTATCACCGGAGAGAGCGGAACGGGGAAAGAAGTGCTGGCGCGTTACATCCATCAGCACAGTGAGCGCAGGGAAAAACCGTTTCTGGCCATCAATTGTGCGGCAATTCCGGAATCCCTTTTGGAGAGCGAACTGTTTGGCTATGAGGAAGGGGCGTTTACCGGAGCAAAAAAAGGCGGACGACCTGGCTTGTTCGAGATGGCAGACGGCGGAACCTTGTTTCTGGATGAGATTGGCGAGATGAGCATTCATCTGCAAGCGAAGCTGCTTCGAGTCCTGCAGGATTATCGGGTAAAGCGGGTAGGCGGGAACAAGGAACGGCAGGTGGATGTCAGATTCATTGCGGCAACCAATCGCAACCTTGTTGAATTGTCCCAGACAGGCGGGTTCCGCCAGGATCTTTACTACCGTCTAGCCGTCTTTCCGATTGAAATTCCTGCCCTTCGAGAGATGAAAGAAGAGATAGAAGCATTTGCCCAATTCTTTTTGGATAAGGCAAGAAAGAAGCTGGGGATCGAACAGATGAAATTGTCGAAAGACGCGATTGTTGCTTTGCAGCAGTACGATTTCCCGGGGAATTTGCGAGAGTTGTCGAATATGCTGGAACGTGCCGCTGCCCTTGATGACGATGGAATTATTGATGCGCAGGATTTGCTGCCCAATAACCACGAAGTCAAAGACAAGGGAAACCTGACGATACCTTTGCAGACGGAAGCAATGACACTCGCCCAATTGGAAAAGAGATACATTGAGAATCTGGCTGCCCATATCCCTTCCAAAAGCCAGCTTGCCAAGCGGCTGGGTATATCCAGAGCGACGCTTTACCGCAAATTGCAGGAATACGGGATTGTTTTGAATGATGAGCAAATGAATGATGACTGATGTTGACTAAATTTGATACATAAAGGTAATTAGTGTCTCATGATTATACATGTTTTCAGATCGTCTTGTTTCATATTGATACGAGAATCCAGGTGCGAAAACCTTTCGGGATTTCAGAAACGACAGCCTCCTGCCTTCGTGGTCAGGAGGTTTTTCTCTTATATAAAGATGGTCAAAAAGTCTGGCACAGAATTTGCTATTTTACATAGTTGATACTACAAGCGAGTATCTATAAAGGAGGTTAAAGGGATGAGTCAGTACCATGCAGAACCGTATAAAATCAAAATGGTGGAGCCGATCCGCCTGATTCCGCGTGAAGAGCGGGAAAGAAAGATTATTGAAGCGGGATACAATCCGTTCTCCCTTCGTTCGGATGATGTGTATATAGATTTGCTGACTGACAGTGGTACAGGGGCGATGAGTGATTACCAATGGGCGGGATTGATGCTGGGCGATGAATCATACGCCGGAAGCCGCAACTTCTATCATTTGCAGGAAGTCGTCGAGAAGATCATCGGGTATCGCTATACGATTCCGACTCATCAGGGGCGCGGAGCCGAGCAGGTGTTATTTCCGCTTTTGTTGGACCAGCCGGACAAAATCGCCATCGGAAACATGCACTTTGATACGACGAAGGCGCATATTGAACTTGCCAAAGGGCAGGCGCTTAACTTCGTCATTGAGGAAGCTTACGATACCGGCTCCTTGCATCCGTTTAAGGGCAATTTTGATCTGGTGAAGCTGGAGAACTTCCTCAAACAAACTCCAAAAGAAAAAATCGGCTTTATTCTGATCACCATTACCTGTAATAGCGCAGGAGGGCAGCCTGTCTCCATGGAAAATATCCGTGCGGTCAGCCAGTTGGGTCAAAAATACGGAGTGCGTGTCTTCTTCGATGCCGCCCGTTTTGCAGAGAATGCCTACTTCATCAAGCGGCGGGAGGCAGGGTATGAAAACAAAAGCATGGTAGAAATCATCCGGGAAATGTTCTCTTATGGAGAAGGGTTAACCATGAGCGCCAAAAAAGACGGTTTGGTTAACATGGGCGGAATGATTGCCATCAAGGAAGACGAGGAATTGTACCAGAAGACGCGTTCCATGGTTGTTCCGTTCGAAGGCTTTCCAACGTACGGCGGTTTATCCGGACGCGATATGGAAACGCTTGCCCGCGGTTTGACGGAAGTGGTGGATGAAGCATATCTGGCTCACCGCATCGGGCAGGTTGAGTTGTTAGGCAAGTGGCTGGATGAAGCAGGTGTTCCGATTCAAAAGCCAATCGGCGGCCATGCCGTGTTCGTTGATGCCAAGAAGTTTTTGCCGCACATTCCGTTTTTCCAGTTCCCTGCCCATGCGTTGGCGGTGGAACTCTATCTGGAAGCAGGGGTACGCGGCGTAGAGGTTGGCTCCTTCTTGCTGGGACGTGATCCGAAGACGGGAGAAAATCTGGAATCGCCTGTTGAATTCCTGCGATTGACGATTCCGCGCCGTGTTTATACCGATAATCATCTTCGCGTGGTTGCCGATGCGCTGATTGCGATATACAAGCGCCGCGATGAGGTGAAGGGCTTGCGCTTTACGTACGAGCCGCAAATCTTGCGCCACTTTACCGCTCGTCTGGAACCGGTGGTGGAAAGCTCTGTTGGAACGGAGTAAAAAAACAAGGGCGTTTCTCACCTTTCCTGCGTCCAGCGGAAATGGGACGGATTGCGGGAGCACCAGAGAATTGTAACTCCTTTGCCGGAATGAGCAACTAAAACAGCCCGGCAGATCGGACATACTTCAAGTGTTTGTTTCTTCATGCGCATCACCTGTGAGAAAAACTGACATAATATAGAACAGTATACAATATTCCGGATTTTTATGTTAGAAAAAATGACATTTAAAAGCTTGGAAATTTTTCTTCGAACCAAGCCGTTCGCTAAAAAGACCAGAGGACGTTAATCCTCTGGTCTTATTTTACCATTGCTTATTGGAGCATGATGTTCGTGTTCGTGCCTTTCATATGTTCTTCCGCAAGAGCCATTTTCAGCAGTTGATAGAAGAAACCTTTTTCGTTGAACGCCTTAATCGCGTTAGGATCTTTCGCCAGTTGCTGCTCGCTAACTGTTTGATCAGCAGTCGGGAAGCTGAAGGAAGTGGATTTGCCCCAGTTCCAGATTTGGCTTTGTGACTCCAATCCAAAAGTGAACGGATCTTTCACTTTGCCTTGCGGGTCTTTGAAAGTTACGAGAATCTTGCTGCTGGATTGAACCGGCAGTTTATCCGCATTGATGTAATAATCGAAGTTGAGCGTCAAACCTTCGAGACCTTTTTTCTTGGCGTCTGCCAACAGCTTGTCGACAGAATTGGTTTTCTCGAAGTTTTCGATTTCCTTCTTCATGCTTGCCAAAGCCATATCAACCATCAGTTCAGCCTGCTTGCGCTGATCAAGACCAGGCGGGAGCGGGCTATCTTTCGGATCGGAATATTGGCTAACCAGTGTCAAGAGATCGATGGCAAACGTACGAACTTCCTGATTGGTGGTTGCGTCTTTCGCCGTATAGAGAAGCAGGTTGAGAATCTCTTTTGCGTCCATTGCGATGGAAATGTGAGTCGTATCTACTTTTTCGCCGTTTGGCAATTGAACAGATTCCTGTCCGTGGTTCGTCACGTTGGAAAGCTTGTAACCGTACTGTGCCACGTACTTTTTCATAAAGGAGATCATCAAAGTTTGCAGCTTTTCTTGAAACTCTTTTAATTTGGCCGGATCGATCGGAGTGCCGCTAGTGGACGGACTTAGAGCCAAATACTTGGTGTCGAGCGGAGATTTGAGATAAACATCCTGTTTGTTGACCAAAACTTCCATGCTTGCTTTTTGATCGCCGGTCCAGAGGTTATGGTCACGCAGAATTTTATCCTCGTTCAAAGTCAGTACGATTTTGCCGGTGTTAATGTCCTTCTGCGATCCTTCCAGTGTTACGCCGCTTTGCAGAGTAGAAAGGAGCATTTTGGCTTCGTCGTCCATTTTATCGCCGGCAACATCGTTCAGCTTTTGGAAGTCGCCAACCAGTTTCAGCGTTCCCTTGTAGTCGTAATTCGGGTTATCCCAGGATTTTACCATTGCGTCGCGCACCAGTGACGCCTGGGAAGAGCATCCTGTGAGCAGTAACAAGAAAGCCAGCAGGAGAATACTACCCTTTTTCCACATTTGTTCGTTCCACCTCTTTTAAAAAATTGAGTTGGCAGAGAGTCCGAAGATTATGTATAAGTTCACGGATGGGTTAGGACCTCCTGTCACCCGCCATAAGTATATACGATCAAAAAGGAAAAAGGTTGCAAGGATTTCGAAAAAAGGCACTAGAGGAAGTTTTCATGGTAAGATGGAAGAGATATAATAGTCTGCCCGAATGTAGTTCAGGCTCAGTTGGGCAGGGTCCTAACCATGCAAGCTGCTATTCAGTAAGAAAGGACGTTATAACATGTGGTCGTGGCTAGAACGATTATTGAAAAGCCTACAGGCGGACACTCAGGACGAGGAAGATAACAGGCAACAGCGCATTCCTTCATCCTCCAGGCAGCCGCAGACGAGAACCAAGAACATCTATCCACGCGAGCGTGAGCGCGTTCGGACGAAACCTGATAAAGATCAGGAACGGCGCGGGCAGTTTCGCTTTCCGGTCATTCCGGATAAAGCTGACTATTCCCAGCGGCGGAAGGGAGCAGTCGAACAGGATTCGCCTTTCGAGGTATTCAAACAAGAACAGGGCAAACAACTGACAAGCTCTCAGGAACCGTCTAAGCAGCCAGAGACAAAGAAGGACAAACAGCCGGTCTTTCAACCGGATGAAAAAGAGGGACAGGCGTTCAAACCTACGCAAATTATCTCTCCGATTTACGGAAAGATTGATCCGAACAAAAAAGCGGAGCGTACAACGACGGTAAAGACGCCAGAAAAAGAAGCTTTCAACAAGGAAGATAAGCAGGTAGTGGCAGAAGTGAAAGCTCAAGAACCCAACGTTCCGATGGAGATAACCGCAAGGAAGGAGACAGCAGCAACGTTTCCGATCATTCAAAGCGAGCCTTCAACAGAGGTAAACGATCCTGCGGTTGTTGAAGAATTCAAACCTGAAATCGAGGTTGAGACAAGAAGTGAGACAGGGAGTGAGATTGAAGTTGAGCCTGACTCTGCTGAGCCTGACTCTTACTCTTACTCTGAGTCTAAGCCTGAGCCTGTTATCAAGCCTTCTATAGAACCTGTGATTGTTGAAGCTGCAGAGGTGAAGTGGTTTGAGCATGGACAAGATCAGGGGGCGCTACCAGATCAAGACCAGATGGTGACATCGGAACCAGAGCAGGTGGCGATATCAGATCCAGAGCAGGTGATGTCAACCGATCAGCTTCTGGAAAATTTCACAGCCACAGCCGATCCGGTAATCTATGACGATTATGAGTTCCCGAGCCTTGCCCTGTTGGACCAGCCGCCGATTATGTCCGACGATTCGTACGAATACACACTTGAGCAGAAGCGGCTGTTGGAAGAAACGCTGGAGAATTTCCACGTCAACGCACAGGTGGTTGGCATTGTCAAAGGCCCGTCCGTTACCCGTTTCGAACTGCAGCCTGCTCCCGGTGTCAAAGTAAACAAGATAACCGGTCTGTCGGATGACATTAAACTGAATTTGGCTGCCAAGGATATTCGCATCGAAGCGCCGATTCCGGGGCGCAATGCAGTAGGGATCGAAGTGCCCAATCTGAAGAGTGAGCCCATTTACCTTCGCCGGATTATCGGTTCGGAAAAGTTCCAAAACCATCCGTCACCGCTTGCCATTGCCCTTGGCATGGATATCGGCGGAGAACCGATTGTTGCCGACATCAAAAAAATGCCGCACGGTTTGATCGCGGGCGCAACCGGCTCGGGAAAAAGCGTTTGTATTAACTCGATTATTATCAGTTTGTTGTATAAGGCTACTCCCGAACAGGTACGCCTGCTTCTGATTGACCCCAAAATGGTGGAGCTGGCGCCGTACAATCATCTGCCGCACCTGGTGACACCGGTTGTAACCGACGCCAAACAAGCCACCGCCGCTTTGAAGTGGGCGGTGGAGGAGATGGAGAAGCGGTACGCATTATTTGTTGATGCGGGCGTACGCGATATTGACCGTTATAACAAACAGACTGACCAACGGCTTCCGTACATAGTGATCATCATTGACGAGTTGGCAGACCTGATGATGGTGTCACCGCAGGATGTAGAGGATTGCATCATTCGGATTGCTCAAAAGGCGCGTGCATGCGGCATTCATCTGCTGCTTGCCACTCAGCGTCCATCCGTTGACGTCATTACCGGAAACATCAAAGCCAACGTGCCGACTCGACTCGCGTTTGCCGTCTTTTCACAGATTGACTCACGCACAATCCTTGACCAAAGCGGTGCCGAGCGATTGTTGGGACGCGGCGATATGCTGTTTTTGGAGAGCGGCGCGACACCGATCCGCTTACAGGGCAACTACGTCTCCGATGATGAGATCGACCGCGTAACCGAGATGATCAAGAATCAACGGAAACCTTCTTACCTGTTCAGCAAGGAAGATCTGGAGCAGACAATGAATTCCTACGATTTGGGGGACGACAGCCTGTTTTATGAAGCGCTTGTATTTGTTGCGGAACAAGGCCAAGCATCCGCATCGGCGCTGCAGCGCAGATTCCGCATCGGCTATAACCGGGCTGCCCGCTTGATCGACATGATGGAGGCGGAAGGATTTATCGCCGGACAAAGCGGCGGCAAACCGAGAGCGGTCTTGATCACAGCGGAAGATGCCCAGGCTATGGCGGAAGGGACAACTCTTCTGTAGTTTTTACTTACCTTCAGCATATGAATGAGGTATGAAGGACGGGAGGGTGTTTACATGTCGGGAGAATTATTCCAAAAATCGTATCAGTTGGTGGAGGAGCAGCTCGCCTTGTTTAACGAGGAACATTATGTGGCTGTTTGGAAATTGCCGCTGACAGAGTATGACGAAGAGGCAAAAAGTTCGTTGTTTGACATGCTGTTTGCATTTGAAAACCCTGATTTGGAGTTGCAAATTGACGTCTCGGAAGAATCGCGGGACGTTTGGTATTTGCAGCTCTTGATCCCGTATCTGTTTACCCCTGCTGACCTGGCCAAAAAACGATTGCAGCGGGGAGGCGCGGCTTTGACCGATTACCTGAAGGAAAACGGAATCGAAGCAGAGTTGACTGCCCTGATAGACGATGAGATTTACCAATACTTGAAGCGTTACAACCCGGAGATTGCCGCAGGACAGGGAGGAACCCACCAATGAAGGCAATCCTTGTCACTGAATTTGGCGGACCGGAAACTATGAAATATACGGACGCGGAGATTCCGGCGATCAACCCGAAACAAGTTTTGATCCGCGTGGAAACAACCAGTGTCAACTTTGCCGATATTAAATCGAGATACGGCAAAAAGGATTCAGGCAAACTGCCATTCATTCCCGGACTGGATGCGGCAGGCATTATTGAGCGTGTGGGTTCTGAGGTTCAACACCTGAAGGTTGGACAACGTGTGATTGCTTTTCCGAAGAACGGCTCCTATGCAGAATATGTAGTTGCGGATGAAAACCTTACCTTTGCCCTTCCCGACAACATAGGCTTTGATACGGCGGCAGCCTGTCCGATTGTCTCTTTTACCTCCTATAAACTTCTCGCAGATGTAGCAAGGCTGGAACCAGGCGAAACAGTCCTTATTCATGCCGCGGCGGGTGGCATCGGAACTACGGCAATCCAGTTAGCGAAAATTTTAGGTGCAGGAAAAGTAATCGGGACAGTAGGAAGCGAGAACAAAGCAGCGATAGCTTTAGAAGCCGGTGCCGATCACGTCATCTGTTATGAGGAAGAAGACTTTGCCGAAAAGGTGAATGAACTGACGAATGGGGAAGGCGCAAACGTTATTTTAGACTCGATTTCCGGATGGGTCTCCGAAAAAAGTTTGAACTGCCTGGCAATGTACGGACGTTTGGTGAACTTCGGAAATTCAAGTGGAGAAACAGGGAGATTTGAGACAAAAGATCTGCATTCAAGCTGTCGCTCTGTCCTTGGATTCAGCTTGGGAACGACTCGAAACAAGCGTCCATACCTCCTGCAGGATACAGCGGATCGGGTGTTTCGTTATTGGCCGACGGAAGTTTGAAAATAAAGATAGGCAAACGATTCCCGCTTGAAGACGCTGCAAAAGCCCACGAATGGGTGGAAAGCAGGCAAAGTACAGGAAAAGTTTTGTTGGATGTAAGGAAGTAACCTCAACAGAAGAGTTGGCATAATGGCAGAAACAGGCTACATCGGGTAGCCTGTTTCTTTGTTCACGAATTATTTCTTAGCGGCTTCCGGCAGACGTAACAGCGGCAAAATGAACGAGAGGCCAATGATAAACAGGATTCCTGCCACTTCGTACATGGCCACGAGGGAGAACGTATTTTTGAGCAAGCCAGCCATGCTCATCATGACGACCATGGCTCCGGAAAACAGCGGACTGAGAATGCCGTTGACCCGACCGACAAACTGGGCTTCCGTATTTTGCATAATCATGGTGTTGACTCCGATTTGAATGCAAGGGAGCAGCAAACCGCCGAAAAACTGCGAGGTCAATGTCAGCCATGGTACAGTCGATATGCCGCATACGGCGATACTGATCGCGTTGACCAGCATGCCCAGCACCAGCAGTTTTTGCGGTGCGATGGATTTGGTGAAAGCCATGGCCAACCCGCCTCCGAGAATCATGCCGATCCCATTGACGGTCATCAGCCATTGCAAACTTTCTTTCTCCAGACCGAGCCGCTGCGTAACGAGGAATACACCAAGCGGCTGGATAAGCCCGAGCGCCAATCCGGCGGACAGGAAACAGAACCCGAGCAGCGTCAGTTCTTTCTTTGACAGCACGTAGCGTATCCCGGCGGCCATCTCTTGTGCGATCGTCGATTGGGTCGTCTCTTTTTCAGCAAGCTCGTGGTCCGGCGGCAGAAACAGCAATGTGGCGGCTGACATCAGGAAAGCGACCCCCGTTATCGCGATTGCCGCTTGAATGCCGAAGCTTTGATAAACGAAGATGCCAACAATCGGGCCGAATACCATGAACACGGCAAACAGCGTCTGGTAAAGGGACATCCCGGCCTGGATCAGATCGGCTGGCACATGCAGTTTGAACAGCTTCAATCCGGCAGGCTGCGAGAATTGAGACAAGATTGCGGAGAACAGGGTGGCCAAAAATATGACTTTCCACGAACCCCAAATGAGTGTAAGCAAAACAGCAAATACCGAGATAGCGCTTAACATATCGCTTAAGATCATCGTTCGCTTGGGTTTCCAGCGGTCGGCAAACGTTCCCCCGATAAACGAGAAAATAAAGATCGGCGCAAATTCAGCAACCGAAACCATCGAAACGGCGAATGCGTCCTCTCCCGTCTTATCCACCACATACAGCAGGACGGAGAAATTGCGTACCCACGTGCCGATTTGGAGAAAAAGTCCTGATAATAGGATCGTTTGTACAAAGCGATTGCGAAGTATAAGCATAAAAAACCTCCTTATCCACTTATCTGGACAGGAGGCAGGACAATCACAAAAAGACATAGCACCCATAAGTACTACAGGAATTAAAATCTTTTTGCATATGTAAAAAAGCCCATACTAATCCCATCCAGAAAAAAATATTCCGTTACTTTTAAGGAATGTTTTCTTGAGAAAAGGATTAGTAGATCATTGGCTTAAAGGTCACCCTTCCATTTAACATTGGTTCCATACTACCTGATCTGGTAAATGAAATCAAGGAGCATTTTTTATTCCTTTTTTTGAGTTGATTCTGTTCTGGAGGATTATTGCCGTAGAACGGATAGAACGGGATGTATAATAGTGAATTTTTCCTATAACCAGCTTGTTTACTCTTTACGTCTTATTTGCCTATCCGGTATACTTAGAAGTAATAATTATAAAACTCGATTTCGTCTGGTGAAACAACTTGGTCCAATAGGGTGATGAAAGGGTGAGGACGCTGGAAGAGGAAAAATCAACCGTTCGTGCTGTGGATCGGGCCCTTGACATCTTGCTCTGTTTTACGCAGGAAAGCGAACTGGGGTTAAGTGAGATTGCCAAGCGCATCTCGCTTCATAAGAGTACCGTCCATCGCCTGATTGGTTCTTTGGAGGGCAAAGGATTCCTGATCCGCAATCCGGAAACAGAGAAGTACCGCTTAGGCTACCGGATTTTGGAGCTATCGGCTAATTTGACGCAATCAGATGACATATCGATTGTGTTCTTGCCGGAAATGGAACGGCTGCGCGATTTGGTAGGAGAGACGATTAGTTTATATGTGCGCGACGGGATGGAAAGGATTCGCATTCAAGCCGTGCAGAGCAATCAACCGATTCGGCGGGTCGCTCCGATTGGCGCACGCATGCCTCTCACTGTCGGGGCATCAAGCAAGCTGCTGGTGGCCTACGAGGATGAGGAAACGCAAAACAAAATCCTGCGTGAGACCATCTGGCCGGAAACGGTGGAACGCGAGCAGTTTCTTTTCCAATTGGAGCAGATACGCAAGCAAGGCTATGCCACCAGCGTAGAAGAGCGGGAAGCAGGTGCGGCTGCAGTCTCTGCCCCGATTTTCAACCGCAAAGGAAAAGTAATCGCTGCGCTCTCCGTCTCGGGACCGTCTAATCGGCTGACACCCGAGAAAATGCAGGAAATCGCCCAGCCATTGGTGGAGGCGGCCAAGCGAATGGGAAAAATGCTGAAATAAAAGAATACACAGACTGAATGGTTTACAGCGTGAAAACCCGGATCACTTTCCATTGTGATCCGGGTTTTTTGCTTTGAGCAGAACTGTGACGGGGGTTATTGCGATTTTTTCGGAAGCTCTACCTTCCAGTTCACATCGTCATAAACGACTGCAGCGGTCAAAAGCGTCACTTTCAGTTTTTGCGGCACTTCCTTGAAGTCTTTGAAGATTGCTTTGTATCGCAGTTTGAAGAAATCTTTTTTCCCGTTAACAGGTTCCCATTCACCCTTTGAAGCTATGTGGTCTAGTCGGTATATTTTTCCGGTTGTATCGGTAAGCTGGAAATCTCCGCCCATTTCCGTGACAATTTGGTCGATCTCCAGTACAGCTGTGTTGGTCTTTTTATCCACAGTAAATTTTTTGAATGTATAGCTGTTTCCTTTGTACTCCATGGTTACCGGGTTGTCTTCAAGAGTCTTAGGCTCGATGACCATTTCCTTGAAAGGATACTCCGTTCTTACCACTCCGTTCAACACGAAGTAGAGGCTCTTGCTTTCCTTAAACGGAGCAAAGGAGTGGTGCCAGACTGTTTTTTCGCCATTTTCCATATCCTCATCAGCTCTTGTCGAGACAGGTATCCGTTTTTCCTGTTCTTTCGACAACGGATGGTTGGTACCGACGACATTGCCCAGTTCATCGACAATCTGGTAGCGCAGCCCGTGGTAGCTGTACGATTTCGATTGTGGCAAGAAGAACTCCGGATGATCCTTCATTTTTTCCTTGCCTTCTTCCGTCCATTCCGACTTGATGTCAAAGCTGGTTGCGGTTGGCGAGAAGACGATGTTTTGCAGCTCGATGCGAAGCCCTTCCGGAGTGATGTACTGTTCATTAAGTGGGACCGTTTTGGTTGCGGCAAGGCTCTTTTCCAGATCAACCGGCACCTTGAGCTTCCATCTTCCTTTGATGGAATTGATTTCATGGACGTCAATATTTACATACAGATTCTTTGATTTCAGATCTTCCTTCAAGCGGAAGGTAAGATCGGCATAGGGAGGGTGAGGAAGTACCTGGCGGATGCTCTGTGTCACGATTCTGCCTTTAGCCGTTTGGTAGTTGGTACTGATGGAGACGACGTTCCCCTCATCGTCCGTGATGTAGAAGGCATCATTTCCTTTGATGAAATAATTCTCGTACTTGTTCCATACAACCTTTTCGAAAATGTTTACCGGATCGATCGGCTTGCCATTGACATCCTCAATGCTGTAGGTAAAAATCAGACGGTTGGAATCAGCCAGTACTTCCTTCACCTTGAACGTTATGCCCTGATCGGTAACAGCCGCCTGGGTTTCTTGGGAAAAGCCCTGTTTCGCAGCTGTTTGCAAACCGGTATCCAGAGTCGGGCGATCAAAAAACGATTTGATATACTCGGCAAAAGTCGGCGAAACGGTTGCACCGACAAAGACGCCGAGTACAAGCGTCGCTGCAGTGGCTGCGCCTACAATTTTAAGTTTCATGATTTTTTCCTCCTGGGGGAGATCGTTGAGACACGGCCCGCACCCCCGTCGGAAGAGGAATTCAACTCGGCTTCCATGCGATCGGGCAATTCCCTGGCAAAAGAAAACAAGCTATCCGGGACTTCTATTTGTTCCAGCGCATTCGTTATGTCCTTTTTCCATTGCTCATCTTGCTGATTCATTGCACGTCCTCCTTTGGCTCCGACATGTACATCTGACTTAATTGAGTGCGAGCGTGAAACAATCTAGACTTTACGGTTCCTTCTTTTAGTTCAAGCATGCGGGAGATCTCTTCGATGCTCATTTCCTGGAAGTAATACAGCACGATAACTGTGCGATGGTGGCTGTGAAGCTTCAAAATTTGGGAGAGAAGCTGGTCGTGTCTTTCTGCTTCCAGCACCTTGTCAATGGGCGATCGTTCTTTGGAAGAGAGAATCGGCAGAACTTCCGCAGCTGTAAGTCGTTCGCTTTCTTTCATTTTTCGTCTGGCCAGATCGAGCGAACGGTGTACGATCAACTGATGAAACCAGCCACCGAAGACCTGGATCTCTTTTTGCGACATAATCGACTTATAAGCTTCCAAAAGGCAATTTTGAACGGCATCTTCTGCCTCATGGTGGGAATGGAGGATGGCAAAAGCTGTACGATACGCCTTTTTTATATGCGGCTCTACTAACTCGTAAAAAGCTTCCTTCTTCCCATTTCGACATTGATCAAGCAAATCAGACTCGCGAGTCATGTGTAACCTCCTGTTCTCCCTTATGGGGTAATGAAGGGATCAGCTGACACTATGTAGTCGAAGCAAGCATTTGGCTGGTTCATTATTTTTTGGGGGAAAATCACAAAAAGAAAAAATTTCTCCTATTTACTGTCTATTTTACTGTAGAAAAAAAGAAATCCCTTAGCCTCGCCATGAGCGAAGCCAAGGGATTTTCTTTTGCTGATGGGTAATTAACCTACTGTTACTTCGTTTTCGTCTTTCAATTGACGAAGAACGGTTTGCAGGATACCGCCGTTGCGATAGTAGTCAATGTCAACCAAGCTGTCGAGACGAACGATTGCATCGAATTCGAATGTGCTGCCGTCTTCACGGGTTGCCACTACTTTTACAGTTTGGCCCGGTTGAATATCGTCGGAGAGACCTACGATATCAAATGTTTCACGACCGGTGATGCCAAGAGATTTCCAGCTGTTTCCTTCCGTGAATTGGAGCGGAAGAACGCCCATACCCACGAGGTTCGCGCGGTGGATACGTTCGAAGCTTTCTGCAATAACCGCTTTTACACCAAGGAGGAACGTACCTTTTGCTGCCCAGTCACGGGAAGAACCGGTACCGTACTCTTTGCCGGCGATAACCACAAGCGGAGTATGGGAAGCTTGGTACTTGATGGAAGCGTCGTAGATCGACATAACTTCACCGGTTGGCAGGTAAGTGGTTACGCCGCCTTCTGTGCCAGGAGCCACTTGGTTGCGGATACGGATGTTTGCGAATGTACCGCGCATCATGACATCGTGGCTGCCACGGCGTGCCCCGTAGGAGTTGAAGTCTTTGCGTTCAACGCCTTTGGATTGCAGGTAGATACCGGCCGGGCTGGTTGGCGAAATGTTACCTGCCGGGGAGATATGGTCTGTTGTGACAGAGTCACCCAACAGAGCAAGTGTTTTTGCGCCTTTGATGTCTTCGATATGACCTGCTTCTCCCTCCAGGTTTTGGAAGAACGGCGGTTCCTGGATATAGGTAGAATCTGCATCCCACTCGTAGAGGTCGCCTTCCGGAGTAGGGATTTTGTTCCAGCGTTCATTAGCTGTGAAGACATGCTCATATTGGGCGCGGAACAATTCAGGATTCATCGCCTTCGCCATTGCTTCGTTGATTTCTTGCGGAGTTGGCCAGATATCTTTGAGATATACCGGTTGACCGTCTTTGCCGATACCGATTGGATCTTTGGTCAAATCGATATCAACGGTTCCTGCCAACGCATACGCGATAACGAGCGGAGGAGAAGCGAGGTAGTTCGCTTTTACCAACGCATGGATACGTCCTTCGAAGTTGCGGTTACCGGAGAGTACGGCAGCAACAGTCAGGTCGTTATCTGCGATCGCTTTGGATACTTCATCCGGAAGTGGACCGGAGTTACCGATACATGTCGCACAGCCGTAACCTGCTACGTTGAAACCGATTTTTTCGAGGGATTCGAGCAAGCCGGTATCAATCAGATATTGGGTAACGACACGGGAACCAGGAGTGAGCGAGCTCTTCACGTAAGCAGGTTTGGTTAAGCCTTTTTCAACCGCTTTTTTCGCAACAAGACCGGCGCCGAGCATTACGCTTGGGTTGGAAGTGTTGGTACAAGAAGTGATCGCCGCAATTACCACCGCACCTGTTTTCATGGTGCTGGTTTCACCGTTTGGATGGTTGACGGTTACAGATTGATTGATCTTCTCTTCGGAAAGACCGAAACCGCCCTTGTCAATAGGAGTGCGGATGCTGTTGTTGAAGGATTCCTTCATTTGGGTCAGCTCAACGCGGTCTTGTGGGCGTTTTGGACCTGCAAGGCTAGGCACTACAGTAGAAAGATCAAGTTCGAGCGTCTCGGAGAACACAGGATCCGGAGTCTCATCCGTACGGAACAAGCCTTGTGCTTTGGTATATGCTTCTACCAATTGGATCAATTCTTCACTGCGTCCGGTTTGACGGAGGTAGTTCAAGGTTTCGGAGTCAACCGGGAAGAAGCCCATTGTTGCACCGTATTCAGGCGCCATGTTGGCTACAGTCGCACGGTCAGCCAAAGAGATATTGGAGAGACCAGGACCGTAGAATTCCACGAATTTGCCAACTACGCCTTTTTTCCGCAGCATTTGAGTTACAGTGAGAGCCAAGTCAGTAGCAGTAGCACCTTCAGCCAGTGTACCGGTCAGTTTGAAACCAACTACTTCAGGAGTTACGAAGTACATTGGTTGACCAAGCATGCCTGCTTCTGCCTCGATGCCGCCAACACCCCAGCCAAGAACACCTAAACCGTTGATCATGGTGGTGTGGGAGTCAGTACCTACAAGTGAATCAGGGAATGCTACAGTTTCGCCGTCAACTTCACGAGTCGCGACTACCGTTGCCAGATACTCCAAGTTAACCTGGTGAACGATACCGGTTGCCGGAGGAACGGCACGGAAGTTATCAAAAGCAGTTTGCGCCCAACGGAGGAAGCGATAGCGCTCTTCGTTGCGTTCGAATTCAAGCGTCATGTTGGTTTCAAGAGCGTCTTGGGTACCGAAAGCGTCAACCATGACGGAGTGGTCAATAACGAGATCAACAGGAACGAGCGGGTTGATGCGTTTCGGATCGCCGCCGTTCTTTTTCATCGCTTCGCGCATAGCAGCCAAGTCAACAACGGCAGGAACACCGGTGAAGTCTTGAAGAACAATGCGTGCCGGCATAAGCGGAACTTCTTGGTTCGCATCGCGGCCTTTGGTCCAGTTAGCCAGTTGGTTTACGTGTTCTTTGGTGATGGCTCGGCCGTCAAATTGGCGTACCGCAGCTTCAAGCAACACTTTAATAGAGAAAGGAAGTTGGGAAACATTACCGATGCCTTGCTCTTCCAAGCCTTGCAGGCGGTAATATTGGTAGGATTTGTTACCTACTTGCAGAGACGATTTGACAGAGAAAGCGTCATTCTTAGCCAAGTGGATTACCTCCCCTAAGATATAAATTCATTTGGAAAAGAAGCGTGTTTCATCTAGTGAAACATCGTTTCGATTCTTGCTATGTCTCCATTATACTTGAAGAAACGCGATACGACCACCCTAAATTCACATAATGTTCAAATCTAATATTTCTAACATCAGCAAATTGACGGGAAGCTATGTACCCGTCAATCGAAAGAAAGGACTATCGCAGCTTTAACTGCCAATGTATTTGTCATACAGCGTACGTGCCATCGGGATGTCATCGGTTCCCTGAACGAGGACTCGTCCATCCGGAAAAATGACCAGTGTGTGGGGTTCTGTGTGAAAACGAAGCAGGAATTTGTTGCGTTCTGTTTGTCCAAGCGGTGCAAGACGCTGTTCCAGAGCGGTGAGGTCTAATCTGGTATGCTCGGCAGGGGTGATTTGTACCGTGTTGCGTCCGCACAAAGTGGTTGCCATACCGCTTGGCGATTCAGGTTGAAGAAAGGTGAAGCCGCGTTTCTGGCAGGTGGGGCAATCCGGGCGGCGAAGCTTGCCCACTTTCATTTGCGAATGCTGATTTTGCCAGATGTCGAAATGCTCCAGATTAGGGTTATAAGCGTCCTCAGCGCCCACGAGAATTTTGAACGCTTCAGTCGCCTGATACGAGGCAATGATATGGATGATGGGACCAATCACCCCTGCCGTGTCGCAAGTTGGGGCATCTCCCGCCTTCAGCGGCTCGGGAAAAAGACAGCGAAGACAAGGTGTGACCCCTGGACGGATGACGGCAAACATTCCTTTCGCGCTCACGGCTCCGCCATATATCCAAGGAATATTATGCTTAACACAAACGTCATTGATTAAATAACGCACCTGAAAATTATCGGTGGCATCCAATACCAGGTCGACGTCAGCCAAATACTCTTCCGCGTTGTAGGGAGTCAAGTCCGCCACGACCGGCTCGATGGTGACGTCCGAGTTGATTTTGGACAGCTTTTCGTAAGCAGCCATCGCCTTGGGCAGATGCTGCCTGGCGTCCTCTTCATCGTAGAGCATTTGGCGCTGCAGGTTGCTTGGCTCCACGAAGTCGCGGTCAATCATGCGAACGAAGCCTGCTCCTGCCCGGACCATATGGTTAGCCAGAACAGTTCCCAACGCTCCCATTCCGACGATGGCCACGCGGCTGTTGGCAAGGCGTTCCTGTCCCGCTCGTCCAATCGGAGCAAACAGGATTTGACGGGAATATCGGGTTTGCAAGAGGGATTCCCTCCTTATAATAATAATGAGATGATAAGTTTGGCGCCCCGCCCGGCACAACCTTAAGTTTGGCCGGGGGGTTACTCAGCTGGCGCAAGCGGATTCCACGGGCCCAGTTGGTGGCCTTTCCATTCGCTGCCGTCTTCCCAGTTCTCCTTTTTCCAGATGGGGACGATTTGTTTGAGCCGTTCAATCGCGTAACGGCCCGCTTCGAACGATTCGTTGCGGTGCGGGGTAGCCACAGCGATCACAACAGCGATATCTTCAATATCCAGGTGACCGACACGATGCTGCATCGCTACTTGAGTGCCTGGCCAACGTTCCTGGATTTCACGGTCAATTTGCTTCATCTTTTCAATTGCCATCGGTGCGTATGCTTCATAGGTAAGCGAAACCGTACGCTGTCCGCGGGTAAATTCACGGACCGTGCCCACGAAGGTGAGAATAGCTCCGGCATGCGGATTGGATACCAGCTTGATCAAGGCATCGGCGGACAGCGGTTGATCGGTAATCGAGAAGCGGGCTTCTTCCCCGCCGCTTACCGGCGGCAGAAGAGCGATTTCGTCGTCATCCTGGATCAACTGCTCCGGTGTCGCGTATTCATGGTTCAAAGAGACAAAACACGTCGGCACAAGCGTGGCAAGAGAAGGATACTCTTCCGTCAGCTTGGTGAGCAATTGGCTTACGGCAGCGTTGTCGGGAAGGTCTACCGTAATCTGGCGAGTGCCCGCCCGTTCGGCAAGGCCCGCAAATAACTGAACTGTAACGCGCATAATGATTCCTCACTTTAATTCAAGTAGATAATAGGGAAAGAACTTTCAATTAGACCATAACATAAAGTCTCGAATCCTGCCAATGAAGTACGGCAAGATCAGGGGAAACCCCGAAAAATATCAGGGAAAAAACCAGTGCAAAATCAGGAGAAAATCTGCAGTTGGGAGCGGCTTCTCTTATTGATTTTCGACAGGCTGTAGGTTACGGTAAAGGGAAGTAAGGATCGGAGGGAAGCAAAATGACAACTGATCATTTGTTGGACCGCTTTGGTCGAGTGCATGACTATTTGCGCATCTCCGTGACGGATCGGTGTAACTTGCGTTGCGTGTACTGCATGCCTCCGGAAGGGGTAAAATTCCAGCCGCATGAGCAGATACTGCGCTACGAAGAGATCGTGGAAGTTGTGAAAGCGGCAGCCAGCCTGGGAGTTAAGCGGCTGCGTCTGACCGGCGGGGAACCTCTCGTCCGCCGCGATATCGAGAAGCTGGTTGCAATGCTGTCGGCCATTCCGGGGATTGAAGATATTGCTTTAACGACAAATGGCATATTCTTGGCAAAAATGGCCAAAGAATTGAAGGAAGCGGGTTTGACCCGTGTCAACATCAGCCTTGACTCCCTGAGAGAAGATCGCTTCCGGGAGATTACCAGAGGCGGAGAGTTAAGCCGTGTGCTGGAAGCCATAGAGGCGAGCATTGCCGTAGGTTTTTCGCCTGTCAAGCTGAACGTTGTCTTGATGAAAGGCTTTAACGACGATGAAATGGAAGATTTCCTGCGCCTGACAATAGACAACCCGTTAAACGTACGCTTCATTGAATACATGCCGATCGGGGAGGCATCGGATGAATGGCGAAGCCGCTACCTGCCGCTCTCCGAGGTATTAAAGCGTGCCGAGGCGATGGGGCTTCAAGCCAAACAATCGGAGAAAGTATTCGGCAACGGACCGAGCGAAAACTATCGGTTGCCGGGTGCACGCGGCAGCTTCGGCTTAATCCATCCGGTCAGTGATCACTTCTGCGGCAACTGCAACCGCTTGCGCTTAACGGCAGACGGCAATTTGAAGCCTTGCCTGTATTGGATTGACGAATTGAATGTGCGGCCTTTTATCGGTGATCCGGAAGGGTTGAAGCAATTGTTTTTCCGGGCTCTGGCTATCAAACCGGAGAATCACGAAATGGCTCAGGCGCTGGAGCAACAAGCGCAAAGCCATACCCCGACCTTGCGCCGCATGTCCCAAATTGGAGGATAGGAAGACGTGAACAAAGAGGATCAATTAACGCATTTTAACGAGCAGAATCGGGCTCAAATGGTGGATGTTTCCGCCAAAACCATTACGGAACGGGTAGCGGTAGCAAAGAGTCAGGTGAAGATGAAGCCTGAGACGCTTGCTCGCATCCAGGCCGGACAAATCGGCAAAGGAGACGTGCTGGCAGTTGCGCAAGTAGCAGGCATTATGGCTGCCAAAAAAACGTGGGAGATCATTCCGATGTGCCATCCGCTGCTTTTGACCGGCATTAATATTCGCTTTGAGTATGTTGGAGAAGATACGCTTTCGTTGGAAGCTACCGTAAAAACCACCGGCAAAACGGGTGTTGAGATGGAAGCGCTGACCGCGGCAAGTGCCGCTGCCCTCACCATTTACGACATGTGCAAGGCGATGGACAAAGAGATGATAATCGGCCCCACCTACCTGTTCAGTAAAACAGGCGGCAAAAGCGGCGAATTCAAACGAAATGACGAGTGGGCATAATGGAAAAAAGTATGGAAAAGGGGCTGTCCCATAGGCAATGGGCAGTCCCTTTCTCCATGTTCTACAACTCTTCTTCTTTCAACTCCACGACCTGCTCTTTTAAGGCTTGCAGATAGGGAATCAGCGTATCGGATGTCACGCGGTATTGATTCTGTGCCATCTGGTCGATCATCCATTGGTTGATTTTGTAGGAATGATGGGCCAGATCTTTGTAATTGTCCAATTCAAACGTAATTTTTTGTTCTTGCTGGAAATCATAAATTTTTACGTTGGGGAAATTCCCAACCTGTTCGAACAGATAGCGCTTCACGTACAGCTCATTTTCGAAGAATGCCGGGTCTTTATCATAGAAATAGCGGTGCTGCAGAATCGAATAAGGCGGATAAAACAGGACGAACTGCACGTCAGGATGTGCTTTGATCACGGCCAGCACATTCTCGTCCATGTTGCGCTGCACGTGGCCCAGCTCATATTCGCCGGGCTTGAATGAGCCGCCCTGTTTCAGTTTGTTCCACTCTTTCAAGACCTGTTGTTTGCTGAATAAGCCTGGTGATTCCCATGTGTTCAGCTTGTTCAGATCGGGGTTTTTCGGAGCGGCCATTCCGGCGGAAATCCCCAACCAGTGGAAGGATTGCCGGGACGTATCGAGATTCACAAGATACTGCATGTCATTAAACGGATTTTCATCGTACAAGTAATACGGAAAAGCTCCGAATTCCTCTCGCACCCGGTCAGGATTGCCTCTCAGCGAGAAATAGTCTACGCCCCACAAGACGGTTTTTACTTTGCCTGTCCGGATGGCAAGATTGGTGATCATGTTTTGCTCCTTGGCGGTGGAGCCGGACATGGAGAGCTTTAGCGCTTTTACACCCAGCTTTTGATTGACGTACGACGGCCAGAAATTCTCCGTCATGGAGGAGCCGACAATAATCGTATCGTAGTCGTAATTTTTGGCTAGTCCCGGGTTCTGGTATCGCTGTTGATCGGAGAAATCCGGAGTGATATATGCTTTGTGATAAAACTGCAGCGGATCTACGACATAGTTGAGGCCAACCAACAGGACCAGTATGCCGAATGTGGCGGCGAGTACGGTTTTGGCCCATTTTTTGTACGCTTTCATAAATCCTCCCGTCAGAATTGGAAATACAAAAATTCAGAAACGCGGTTTAAGCCAAAGATTCCGGCAACCAGAAGCAGCGGAACGATAATTCCCCACTTCCAGTTGGGAGCAAACCCCTTTTCCCATTCAATGCTGTTCCTCCAGACAGCCGCAAACAGATAAATGACAGCGAGAATGGCCACTTCCTTGATCCCTGCAGGCAGTGCGGGGGATATTGCTCGAAGCGAAAATCCGATGTGGTGAACATTAACCATTCCCTTTAGGACAACCATTGCCTGATGGAAGCTTTCCGCACGGAAGAATACCCATGCGACCACCACAAACAGGAAGGTGAGAAGCCGACCCAAGAGCCAGTTCATTTTCAGTCCAAGCGAACGCCAGAGATGGTTGATCACCAGTGCCAATCCGTGCATGAAGCCCCAGACCACAAACGTCCAGGCGGCTCCGTGCCATAATCCTCCCAGCACCATCGTAATCATCAGGTTGAGATGGCGGCGAAACTTGCCTTTGCGGTTCCCTCCGAGCGGAATATACAAATAATCGCGCAGGAAGCGTGACAAGGTCATGTGCCAGCGCCGCCAGAAATCGATAATCGAATCTGCTTTGTATGGCGAATCGAAGTTTTGCGGCAGACGAATGTTGAATAAGAGCGCAATCCCGATTGCCATGTCAGAGTAGCCGCTGAAGTCGAAGTAGAGCTGGAAGGTATAGCTTAAAGCCGTCGACCACGCTTCAATCAGGCTGAGGCTGGCAGCTTGAAATCCCGGATTGGCCCAGCCGGCAAGAGTGTCTGCGATGATCACTTTTTTGCTGAGTCCAATGGAAAACAAGAGCAATCCCCGCGAGATGTTCTGCCAGTTGATCACTTTTTTGCGGATGGACGAAAACTGCGGCATCATCTCCTTGTGATGCAGGATCGGACCCGCAATCAGGTGGGGGAAGAAGGTGACGAACAAAATATAGTTGATTAGGTTGTATTCCTTCACTTCGCCCCGGTAGGCGTCGACGAGATAGGCGATTTGCGTAAAGGTAAAGAAGCTGATGCCAAGCGGCAGAACGAGCTGGAGCAGCGGGATTTGCGTCCCCAGCGCACCGTTGACGTTGGAGATGAAGAAATCGGCGTATTTGTAGTAACCGAGAAGAGCCAGGTTACAGATTACTCCAAATGTTAAGAGCAGTCTGTTAAATGGCATCCCATTTTTTCTTGTAAGCTCTGTGCCGACCAGATAGTTAAACAAAATGCTGCCCATCATCAGCGGCAGATTCGCAATGTTCCACCAACTGTAAAAAAACAGCGAGCAAACTGCCAACCAGGCAATCGCAAGCTTGCTCAGACGAAAGTGATTCCATAGAAAATACCCTGCGAAAGTTATCGGCAAAAACAAAAAAATAAACTCGTACGAATTAAACAGCACGAATAGCGCATCCTTTCCAAAAGCATTCGTTATAACTATAAACTTCACATCAGGAAGCGTCAATCTGTTGACAGATGATGGATAGGCTGGGAATGTGATTAAACAACAAAAAATATTTCTTGCTACGAAATATTACATGTGCGATACTATTTCGGGAAACGAAATATTTTTTGCGGGAGGAAAGCATGGATGGGTTTGATCGACTGCGAGAGCTTTTGCCAAATGTAAATAAATTGTTCTTTGACATTATCATGGAAGAGTTGGCCAAAGCGGGAATAACGAAACCGCAGATTATCGTGCTGGAGCAAATTAAAGAATCTCCCAAAACAATTGGAGAGATCAGCAAGGCAGTTGATCTGTCATACAGTACGGTGTCCGGTATCGTAGATCGGTTGGAACGGGATGGCTGGGTGATTCGTAAAAAAGATGAGAAAGATCGCCGGGTCGTCTGGGTAACACCGGTAAATAACCTTGAGCGGCTGGAAGAGTGCTTTTCTTTTATGAGAAAAGGTTATATTCCCGAAATATTCGAAGGGATTAGCCAAGCTGAACTGGAGCAGCTAAACAACTCCCTGGAATTGATCAACTCTTATCTGAAGAAGAAACGAGCTGCGCTTGCGCGAGAGAGAGGTAGTGAGAAAAAATGAGTCTATCGGGTTTTTCCATTAAGCGGCCGGTAACGATTGTCATGCTCGTCTTGGCGTTGCTCATTTTCGGATTCGTGTCATTGCCCAAGCTGGCGGTAGAACTGTATCCGGAGCTGAATTTGCCGATCGCTGTCGTCGTTACCACGGTGGAAGGAAGCTCCCCGGGCGAGGTAGAGAAACTGGTGACCAAGCCGATTGAAGAGGCATTGGGAACCGTAGCCAATGTCAAGGAGATCAACTCCAACTCGATTGAAGGAGCATCGCAGGTGATCCTGCAGTTCAACTGGGGAACGGACATGGATCAAGCGACGCTTAATATGCGTGACAAAGTGGATGGCGTCCGCGGACGTTTGCCGGATGAAGCGGGTTCCCCGCGGATCTTGCGTTTGGACCCGAACTCCATGCCGATTTTGACGCTGACCTTAAGTGGTGACAAAGACGTTGTCAAATTAAAAACAACGGCTGAAAATCTGATCAAACCGCGTTTGGAAAGGATTGAAGGCGTTGCTTCCGTAAGCGTCTCCGGAGGAAAAGACCGGGTGATCGACGTGGTGCTCGATCCGGCTAAAATTGCCGCTTACGGGATTAGCATCGATCAAATTCAGCAAGCCATGATGTCAACGAATCTGGCTGGCTCTGCCGGGATGGTCCGCAAAGGTGACCAGAAACTGAGCATCCGCGTCGACGGGGAGTTTGAGAACGTCGAGTCAATCGGCAACACCCAACTTCGCGTTGGTTCCGGCAGCATCGCGCTGAAAGACATTGCCACGATTTCCGACACGTTTAAAGAAGTAAATCAGAAAGCGTATATTAACGGTGAGCCGAGTGTAGGCTTATCCATCATTAAAGCAACCGGCGGCAACACCATTGAGGTAGCTGACGCGGTGAAAAAAGAATTGGAACAGATCAAGAAGGAACTGCCGGAAGGGGCAAAATTGTCTCTCATCAGCGACTCTTCGCAATTTATCAAGGATTCCATTTACACCGTTGGTGAACACGCCCTGATCGGCGGACTTTTCTCGATCATCGTGCTGCTCCTGTTCCTGAACAGCGTGCGCTCCATGCTGGTTGTAGCCGTGGTGATTCCGATCTCGATTGTGGCTACGTTCAGCTTGATGTACTTTACGGGGCAGACAATTAACTTGATCTCGTTATCCGGTTTAACCCTTGGCCTGGGTTCGCTTGTGGACTTTGCCGTTGTAATCCTGGAAAACATTTACCGTCACCGTCAGGAAGGCAAAAGCATGATGGAGGCGGCCAAGATCGGTTCAAGCGAAGTGGGAACCGCCGTTATGGCGTCCGCACTTGCGCAGATTTCCGTATTTTTGCCAATCGTGTTTGTGGAGGGATTGGCTTCCGAACTGTTTGGACCGCTGGCGCTTACCGTGGTGTATTCCCACATCGCCGCGCTGTTTGCTTCCCTCATGCTGGTGCCGATGCTCAGTTCTCGCTGGTTGAAAAAGGTGCCTGATCACGATAGATACGAAACCCAAGCCTATAAAGGAAAAAATCCGATTGTTTGGTTCAACATCGGCTTTCATAAAGTGGCCAAGGGCTATGGCCGCTTGCTTGGCTGGGCTTTGAAACACCGCAAAACGGTTTTTGCAGCGACGATCGCCATGTTTGTCGGCGCGATTGCCCTGACACCGCTGGTCGGAGCAGAGTTTATCCCCAAAATGGATCAAGGCAAAATAACCGTCTCGATTGAATTGCCGACAGGGACTGTGCTGAAAGAGACAGAGAAAGTCGTTTCGGAAGTAGAAGCCAAACTGAAAAAGGTTCCCGAAATGGAGCAGCTTTACACCTCCATCGGCAGCAGCGGAGGACCGGCAATTATCGCCTCCAACATTGCCAATCGGGCACAATTGGAGGTTACGCTGGTGAAAAAAGAGCAGCGCACCCGCTCCACGGAACAAGTGATTGAAGAGCTGCGCAAAGAGCTGGCTTCCATTCCGGGTGCCGATATTACCGTCAAAGAAACAGACGAGTCCGGCGGTCCAAGCTCCTCTGCGATTGACATCAGTTTGCGCGGTGATGATTTGAGCGTATTGGAAGATATCAGTGAAATTATCGCGGGTGAAGTGAAGCAGGTAGCAGGAACCCGTAACGTCACAACAACGCTGGAAGAGAAGAACAAGCAGTACCAAATCAAGGTTGACCCGCAAAAAGCCAGCTTGTACGGCTTGTCGGTCAATCAAATCCTTTCCAGTGTGCGGACAGCGTTTGACGGCTCCACTGTCAGCCGTTTCCGCACGGGAGATGACGAAATCGATGTGCGCCTGAAAATGCCGGACAGCTTTCGGGAAGATATTTCTTACTTGAACAGCTACCGGATTACCATACCGACCGGAGCACAGGTGGCTCTCTCGTCTGTTGCCGAGATTAAGCTGGAAGACGTGCCTGACATGATCAAACGCACCAACCAGGCACGGGAAGTTCGCATCACGGGTGACATTGCCGGAAGAGACCTGCGTTCCATCACGGCCGACATTCAAAAGCGTCTTGACAACTTAAACCTGCCGGAAGGATATTTCATTGAGTTCGGCGGACAAAGCAAAGACATGATGGAGTCGTTCGGCAGCTTGGGATTGGCGATCATCTTGTCCATCGTGCTGGTGTACATGGTAATGGCCAGCCAGTTTGAATCGTTGTTCAGCCCGTTTGTCATCATGTTCTCCATTCCGCCAACCTTCATCGGGGTTGTCGTGGGACTCTTGTTGACAGGCAAATCGCTTAGCGTACCTGCCTTAATCGGGTACATTTTGCTGGTAGGGATCGTCGTAAACAACGCCATTGTATTGATTGACTATGTGAACAACTTGCGCCAAAAAGGCGTGGAACGCAACGAAGCGATCTTGAAAGCAGGACCATTGCGTCTGCGTCCGATCCTGATGACGACGTTAACAACCGTTCTCGCCATTCTGCCGCTTGCCTTTGGCGGCGGTTCGGGTAACGAATCTCAGGCACCGATGGCCGTTGTCGTTATTTTTGGATTAAGCTTTTCAACCCTTATCACCTTGGTTCTGATTCCTGTTGTTTATACGTATTTTGACGATCTGGTTAACAAAATGCGCCGCTTTGCCAGCCGCAAGCGCAAGGCAAACACAACAGGGATGGAAATGGGAGGAGAGTAATCATGAAACGAGCAAAGCTAGGAATAGCAGTCGTATTGTCCGCTTTGCTATTGGCGGCGGGATGTTCACCGACACAAGCGCCAACGGCAGAAGAAAATAAAATCACTCCGGTTCAGGTAGAGGTTGCGGGCAGCGGCTCCGTCGTCAATGAATCAGGGATTACCGGCAAGCTTGCCCCGAGTCAGGAAGTAAAAGTTTCTCCCAAGGTCAGCGGCAAGATCAAAACGCTGAATGTTTCCCTGGGGCAGTTCGTGACGAAAGGCCAAGTACTTTTTACGCTTGATCAAACAGATTTGCTCAATTCCGTCCGACAAGCGGAGGCTGGTTACGCGCTCGCTTTGGCTAACTTAAGCCAGAGCAAAAACAGTTCAGGCCAAGGACTGGAGCAGGCCAAAAACACGTTGGAACAAACGGAGCAATCCCTAAACGATGCGAAGCGCAATGCGGAACGGATGAGCTTATTGTTTCAGCAGGGAGCCATCTCTTCCCAACAGCTGGAACAGGCCAAGCTTGCCTTGGTCAACGCACAAACGGCTTACGCCAACGCGCAAAAAGCGTATGAAAGTGCAAATCAGCTGACGGGCGTGGACGTCTCGGAAGCATCCGTCAACCAGGCCAAGGTTGCTCTGGACAATGCCCGCGAACAGTTGGCCAATGCAAGCATCAGCGCGCCGATTTCCGGATATGTCGCTTCCGTCAACGGTGCAGTTGGCGAAATGGCAGCGCCACAGGGCGGTCAAACGGCTGTGGTGACGATCGTGAAGATCAATCCGTTGAAAGTAAAGGTGAATCTCTCTGAAACAGAGATCGGAAACGTGCAACCAGGCACCAAAGCAATCGTAGACATCGAAGCGTTGAACAAGACGATCAACGCATCTGTGGCAGCGGTAAGTCCGGTCATGGACCAGCAGCTGAAAGCATATCCGGTGGAGATCACCATTCCGAACCCGGACAACCAACTGAAGCCGGATATGGTGGTAAGCGTCAAGTTTGCCGATCAGAGAAAAACGGATAAAAAGACCATCGTCATCTCCCGCAAAGCCGTTTTTGATCAGGAAGGCAAGCAGTATGTCTACAAAGTGCAGGGAGATGCAGCCAAGATGGCAGAAGTCACCACCGGCAAAGAATCAAGCGATCAGATTGAGATTCTGTCCGGCATTTCGGTTGGTGATCAAATCGTTGTAAGAGGCCAGACCCTTTTAAAAGACGGAGCCAAAGTGAAGATTCAACAAACCGGCAAATAAATGTTAAGGGATTGACAAAGATAGGCTTTGCTGGCTAGTATGTCTGTATGTAACAAAAATTTTATAAGTTGAGCTTGCTTATCAAGAGAGGCGGAGGGACTGGCCCGATGAAGCCCGGCAGCGGGTCTTGAGATACCGGATTACCTGTATTTCGAGACGCTGTGCCAATTCCTGCAGGAACACTTCCTGGGAGATAAGGCTGTGAACCAACAGACACGCACCCCCTTCTCCGAAAGAAGGGGGTTTTTCACAATAGAAAGGAAAGAAGAGCATGCGTATTCAACCAGCCCGCATTATGGAGCAATTGCCTACCCAGTTTTTTTCCACACTCGTAGCCAAGGTAAACCAACATATCGCCAAAGGCTATGACATCATCAACCTCGGACAGGGCAATCCCGATTTGCCGACACCGCCGCATATTGTGGAAGAACTGCAATTGCAAGCGGCCAATCCACTGCATCACAAATATCCGCCGTTTCAGGGGAGAAAAGAACTGAAAGAAGCGATTGCCCACTGGTATAAGCAAGAATTTGATGTTGATCTCGATCCGGAAGAAGAGGTGGCCATTCTGTTCGGCAGCAAAACAGGGCTGGTAGAAATTTGCCAGGTTTTGTTAAATCCGGGGGATGTGGCGCTGGTTCCCGATCCGGGCTATCCCGATTACTGGTCAGGTGTGGCGATTGCGCAAGGCCGTATGGTGATGATGCCGCTCAAGGCAGAAAACTCCTTCCTGCCGGACTATACCAAACTCTCTAATGAAGATTTGGCCAAAGCGAAGCTGATGTTCCTCAATTATCCGAACAATCCGACAGCGGTGAATGCGCCGATTGAGTTCTTTGAAGAGACGATTTCCTTTGCCCGCAAACATGAGATCGTCGTTTGCCATGATTTTGCCTACGGCGCGATCAGCTTTGACGGGAAAAAACCGGTCAGCTTCCTGCAAGCACCGGGTGCCAAGGAAGTGGGAGTAGAATTCTACACCTTGTCCAAGACATATAATATGGCCGGCTGGCGAGTTGGCGCCATGGTTGGCAACAAGGAACTGGTTCGCTTGATCAACTTGATTCAGGACCACTATTTCGTCAGTCTGTTTGGCGCCGTACAGATGGCGGCGGTCCGGGCGCTTACCGATTCTCAGCAATGTGTCAGCGAACTGGTTTCCGTCTACGAAAACAGACGAAACGCGCTGTTTACAGGCCTTGCCGAAATTGGCTGGAAGGCCGCGCCGCCACAAGGCTCTTTCTTCTCTTGGCTGTCTGTGCCAAACGGAATGGGGTCGATTGAGTTTGCCGATCTTTTGCTGGAGCAGGCGCATGTCGTGGTCGCGCCCGGCGTCGGTTTTGGGCCTACCGGTGAAGGCTACGTGCGGGTTGCCCTGCTTACCTCGGAGGAGCGCTTGCGGGAAGCAGTTCAGCGCATTGCCAAACTTGATTTATTTGCAGCTCATAAATAAAAAATCAGTTCATCCAATCTCTTATCTTGCCTAGGTAAGAGATTTTTTTTAATATATAAGATTAAGAAAGTTTAATCACTTTAAATTATGAAAGTGGTTAAACTTTCATCCATCGGCTATAAAAGGAAAGAGCTTCGTCCCATTGCGTGTTCCTTGTGAAGGCATGGCAAAGTGAAGAGAGTGAAGGAAGGAATCAGAGTCGGTGCGAAGGGGAGATGGTTTTGACAAAAAGAATTTGCAGAGTCTCAGGAGTAGCGTTCCATAATGAGCGTGTTCTATTGCATAAGTCGGAAGAAGATGATTTTTGGGTACTTCCGGGCGGCGGATGCATGGAACATGAAACTACCATTCAGGCGGCAAGAAGAGAATTCAGAGAAGAAATTGGCGCTGAAATAGAGATACATAAACTGTTGTGGGTTGTTGAAAACTTATTTGAATACAAGGATGAGAAGCACCACAGCATTGAGTTTTATTATCTCATCAGTTTCCCGCAGACCGATATCTATCAGACAGATGTTTTTCATGGTTATGAGGAAGAACTGGATCTAAAGCTAACATTTAAATGGCATAAAATCGATGAAATAGATCATTTATCGATTTATCCAACATGTTTGAAGAAACTGATCAAATCAAGATCTGACGGAATTCAGCATGTCATTCATAAGGCTTATGAAACAGTCGAATAAAAATGATTCTCATTCTTGACGATTCAAGCAATTCATTATACGATAATAGAGACGAGAATGAGAATTGCTATCAATGGTTATTGCTATCAACTGTTATACTATCAATCGTTAATGCTATGCGGCATGCTCTCTGCAGCGTTCGACATCAGGAGGTTCAGATTATGCGCTATCAAATAAATGGCTACACAGACATGCATACCATTGTCACGAACGAAAGAAAGATCGGCGGTACCGTTGAGATCGGCTTTCTTCGCTTGCGCAGCGGTGAAGAATTTGAACATGCGGTGGTTACTCGCCTGGAGATGTCTAACGGACAGCTTTGCTCGATCGGATTCGTTACGGAAGAAGGAAGACGCCTGATCGTCCATATTCAGGATATCAGCATGATCGCGGATGCCAAGCATGTAAATGTGCGTGATCTATGCAATGAACGGATGCGCGAACAAAAAATGCAGGAGCGTATAAAATATTTGAAGCGTCTATGTGACTTGAACGCCGGCAGCTGCACACTTCCGTTTCGGGAAGAAGTTATGCTCTTGATCGAAGACATCGGACTTGAAACGGCCAAACAGTATGTTGACTTGTCGTTCCTGCAGTCCGTCGAGTTGTCAAAAGTGATTCGAATCGCCTGATAGCTTGAACAAGCCAGATGAAACTCACAAGCGGTTTAGCCGAAGGTTCGGTTAAACCGCTTTTTTGCTTACTCTTCTTCTTCAATCGTACAGATGGCACTAGGCCGTTTGATTCTCAGCACAACGCATTCATAAACGCGGAATATATAGTTCATTTGTTCCTCTTCCAGGAAGGCGGTATCGATATCCTCGGCAATTGCCAAGTCGAAATTATGGCGGCCAGTGGCTACGATCACACCACGGTTCCCCCTGATGACCGGCGATTGATAAACTCCATCGGTTACGAGGCTTTTGACATGTTCAATCTCCAAAACGTTGGTTCCTTGATGGACGCGGTGCAGGAGCGAGTAGAGCTCTGGCGAGACGACCATCGCATACGGGCCGCTGTGTCCCATTTTCAAGAGCTTGTTGCGGGCTTCGTTCACATCGGCAAATGCTCTGCCTGATTCCATCCAATCACTTTTGATCAACGTCAATCTTCCTTTGACATTCATCAATCCGGGCAGATCAAATTCCGTGGAACCGTTAAAAATCAAATCATCCTCCATTAATGCGCATCCCTTCGCGGCATTGGCGGCTGCACTTATATCCAGAGGAAGCTGCAAGGTACGGGCTTGGGCAACGTCCCGCCAGTAGAGCATGAAATCCTTATAAAGAATTGGAATGGTGAGGCTTACCCGTTTGCTCGGCTGGGTTAATTCCAATGATTCTCCACGCAAGCTGAGATTGGCAAATCTCGATTCATCATAAATATCATTGGTAATGGTTTGAATTCCTTCCCCGAGCGGGCCGTATATGTCGATAAAACGTCGTCCAACCAATTGGCGCTTAGCCATATCAACAACGGTTTGATCCAGTTGGCGCCATTCTTCCTGAGATAAGGGTGAATCCGGATATGTCTGAAACTTGTCCAAATAAATCCCTCCTATGAGTCATTCATGAACCAGATGTACGCAAACTTCCCACCGTCAATCCTTTTTTCAGCAGTACAATAGGAGCAGCGGCAGATGCCTTCAGGTGGTCAACGGAAAGCACGGCATGCCCCTCGTCGTGGTCTACCACCGAAATCGTTTTTGTGTCCGAAATTTGCTCTGTCATCTGCAGCATATAATCTTTTGCTTTCAAATAATCGGCATGGGTCATTTCCCGCAGTTGATTCAATAGCGAACGGGTCTGTTCATCTTGAAAATGATAGAGGGCCAACTCCAGATGCTCCCGAAAATTATGTAAGCCAAACCGCTCCAGATTGATATCGGACAAAAGGCGAGACAGTTCCCTGTCGCTTAAACCCTCAGCCTGTCCTTCTTGTGATATTCCCACCAGCGCCGGGATCAGGACATTTAAACGGTCGACACGTTGCTCCTCTTCTTCGAAAATATGATGATAATACAACCTGGTGTGTTCATCCTGGGCGTTATCATTGAGAGGCTGAATCAGGTTCATAAAGGTGTGGGCTGCTTCACGGGTCCTCTCAAATATTTGCTGAAGTTCCGTCATTTCCAGCATGAACCGTCACCTCCTGTTTCACAAAGTTAGTTATAGCTTGTACGGTTTCTGTCATCACTAATCACCAGAAAAAGAAAAAAGCTTTGCGACGGAAGGTCACAAAGCAACTTTATCGGCAGAAAGCGTAAGATCGTGCAGGAATGAGTCTGTATCTTTGGTCATCATATAAGCTTGACGGATTTTATCTTCGTTCATTATCTTCAAAAAGTCGTCCACTACGTCCGGATCAAATTGGGTGCCGCGGTTTTCGATCAGGATGGAAATGGCCTTTTCAAACGGCATCGCTTTGCGGTAAGGACGGTCAGATGTCATCGCGTCAAAGGCATCTGCTACTGCCATTATTCGTGCGATCTCCGGAATATCCCTGCCTTTGAGACCAAAAGGATAGCCTTTTCCGTCAAAGCGTTCATGGTGATAGGCAACAGCGGGAATGAGCGGAGCCAGTTCTTCAATTCGCTCCAGAATTTGCATGCCAAGCAGCGGATGTCGTTTTATCACGGCAAATTCGTCATCGGTCAAGCGGTCGTTTTTATGTAAAATCGCCGATGGAATTCCCACCTTTCCAATGTCGTGGACAAGGCCGGCCAAATAGATTAACAAAACATCACGCTCAGAATGATTTCGCTTGCGAGCGATTTCACGGGAAAGCAGAGCGACCCTCTCACTA
Organism: Paenibacillaceae bacterium; assembly: GCA_041920465.1. GTDB lineage: Bacteria > Bacillota > Bacilli > Brevibacillales > Brevibacillaceae > Brevibacillus_H. The sequence continues at coordinate 38,522 of JBHGXW010000062.1, forward strand.
TGTCCGTGTGTGTATAAGTCTTTTGCTTCGAGAGTTTTGCTGAGAGCGCGGATGGTGTTGAAGAACATTTGCTTGTGGTGAAGCTCTTCCTTTTGCAGATGATGAGAGAGAATGTTTACGCTGAACCATCCTCCCAGAATGAGCGCCGCGATGATGGAAGCACTGATGATCATGATCAGTTGGAAACTGGCCATCTGCTGGGGCAAAAGATGTTTCATCTTTTCAATCAGATAATACTCATATCCGAATGTGGAAAAAAACAGAATGAATAACAAGGATGAAAAAACCAGATTCCATCTTCGGATTAATTTCGTCATAGGTAACCCTCCGCAGCTAATCAAACACCCTGAATCTATCTGATGAAAATGCGCAGCTTAGATTAAACCAAGGCGAATATTATTTAATATTGAGTCTACAATGACTCATAATCGGATGTCCAATGGGAAATGCTACGAATAGTCGTTTCCCGGTTGAAATCGTATTTTTGCCATGAAATTGTCAAAAGCGGAGGGACTATATGAGCAAATTAAATCATCTGGACGAACTGCCTATCGCTGAATTGGACAGCCAGCAGCTATCAGATTTGAAAAAAGCGGAAGAACAGTTAAATCAGCAAGGGGAGCAGGTTTATCTGATTGCCTTCAAAAAGGAGAACAAATAACAATGCTCCGTAAAAAAGGAAGATACGCAAAGGCAGCGTTCTTCCTTTTCTCATTATCAGAACCCCTTGGCGATATGGGGCTTCAACGAGTTAATTCCAATCGCAAACCCAAGAGATTGGCTGGACTGAATAATAAATGCATTTAAGCCAATTACTTCTCCTCTCAAATTGATTAACGGTCCCCCGCTGTTTCCCGGATTGATCGCAGCATCTGTTTGAAAAATTTCTTCATAATATCGGGAGGAGACCTGCAAACGGCGGTTTTTGGCGCTGATGATGCCGACCGTGACCGAGTTTTCCAAACCGAGCGGAGCACCGACGCTAATCACCCATTCACCCACACGTGTAGTGGATGAATCACCTAGAGGCAAGGAGTACAAGGGAGAGTTAGCCTGTATTTTAATAATCGCAAAATCCCGTTTCGCATCCGCATAAATCAGTTTCGCCTCAAAAATACGTCCGTTGCAAAGTTTTACCATAATCTTTTTTGATTTGCCGATCACATGTTCACTGGTCAAAATATACCCTTTCGGATGAATAATAAATCCCGATCCGAAACTGCGTTCCGTTAATTCTTCCGGTGTCGCTTTAATACCGAGAAAGTTTTGAATCAACTTATTAATGTCATTCGACGTGATATTATCCTGGGTAATAATGGATACTACTCCGTCTTTCACCTGTTCCACTAGGGGTACAAAAAAATTGAGCGGGTGAAGGCTGTTGGCGGAAGTATTGGATTTGACGAAAGTAGACCATTTTTTCCGTTTCACCGATCGATCCCCCCTGATTAGGTATGTATCATTTTATGGTAAAACAGGGACAGAGGAACGCCCATTTCTAAGGAAACAGCAGAAAATGTATTGATATATTAAAGAAATTACTTTTATAATGTGATAAAGAATCCTTCCCTGGCGACTGTAGGGCGGGAACCCAATGTGATGAATTCACATTTAAATTCAAGGGGACGCAACTGTTGGAGGATATAATATGGATGTAAAAACGATTATTTTAGGATTTTTGAATTATGGCGAAATGAGCGGCTACGATATTAAGCAGGCTTTCTCCAATAATATTGGTTTTTTTTATGATGCAAGCTATGGTGCCATCTATCCGGCGCTGAGAAAGATGGAACAGGAAGGATATGTAACCAAGCGCGAGATTGTCCAGTCCGGCAAGCCGAACAAGATTTTGTACAGCATTACCGATGAGGGCAAGAAGTTGTTCCACTCCGAGATCAACACGCCAATTCAATCGCCGATGCTTCGTTCCGACATGCTGGTAAAGCTGTTTTTCGGCGGTCTGCGCAGTCAGGAAGATCGCGCGGCACTGGTAAAAGACAGCATCACGTTCCAAAAACAGCTTTACGCTCAAATGAATAAAAAATATAACGAACTGGAAGGAAACTTGGATGATTATCAAAAGATGTGTTGGGAGTACACCCTGCATCATTTGCAGTCCACTATCCAATTTATCGAGCAAAACCAAGAGAGGATCCTGAAAAGAAACCAGACCGTCTCCAGATAAAACAAAGGGGCTGCCCCAAAAGTAGATAAAACTACTTGAGGGGCAGTTCTTTTTATTTATCTGTGAGTTGTTTTTTAGCTTGTTGGCTTAACATTACCGTGATTGCTGACGATACTATGATACCGGTAACCAGACATTTGTACATGTCTTTAAAGATTAAACCCAGCACGAAACCGATAATCACACCTATACCTATGATTGAAACGCGTTCTCTTTGACTCATGCTTCAATCCTCCATCTTTTTTAATAATACATTAACTTTATGAAGAGCAAAGTTTAAATCTATTTGCTCTTCATCACTTAATTTCGTTAGATTTTTGATAAATCTTTGATAAATCTCAGTCCATTTTTTATCTGCAATTTCCTTACCTGCAGGTGTCAATGACACCAAGACTGCACGTTTGTCCTTAGGATCAGGTACCTTGACCAAATAGCCGTCAACTTCTAAATCACGAATGATATTCGTTAGTTGTTGCTTTGCTATTTTTAAACCAGTACTGATTTCTTTAAGATTCAGCGCTCTTTGTTGCATATACATAAACTCAATTACATGATTCTGCATATGCGATAACTCTACTGACCCCTTATTTAATTCGCTAAAACTACCAAATAGATTTGGTATCAAAGCAATATATTCTTTAGCAATTTCTTCGTTCATGAACAACTCACCTTCAATTTAGTAAAGATTATATTACTAATTTAAACAAAAATCAACAATATTTCTAAACAATAATAAATTTTTATTTACTAATCAGATGTGTATCATTTAATTTTTTCATTTCGCTACTTGCAGAGATAATTGAGATCACTTCTATGTTACACAACATCGAGGCCCACGTTTGCGAGGTGCCAAAATTAACGGACATCCTAAGTTTACAATCTTTCAAAGACAAACCCTCTTATGGATTTCTCCAATAAGAGGGCTTGTCTTTTTATTGAGCATCATTTCAAATTTCTTTCCATTCGCGCAGCCAGTGGAGAAAAACGATTGTCCCATTTCGCAGCGACCAGCCTTGACCATAGTTTCGCAAGCTGTAACGGAAGGCACGAAAGGACAACGTTTTCTTTACTTTACTTCAGGTTTTCCGGATTGAGGCATTCCAGTTCCGGCACGACAAATTTTCCGTCTTTCCGGATCAGTCGGTCATCAAAATAAATTTCGCCGCCGCCCCATTCAGGACGTTGGATCAAAACAAGATCCCAGTGAATGGAGGATTTGTTGCCGTTCGGCGCTTCATCGTAGCTTTGACCAGGGGTGAAATGCAAACTGCCGTCGATTTTCTCGTCAAACAGAATATCTTTCATCGGATTTTGGATATACGGATTTACGCCGATCGCAAATTCGCCGACATAGCGCGCACCTTCGTCCGTATCGAAAATCTTGTTGATTCGTTCCGTATCGTTAGCCGTAGCTTCGATAATTTTGCCGTCTTTAAACGTCAACTTCACGTTGTCATAGGTAAATCCGTTATAAGGCGATGGCGTATTGTAGGAGATTACACCATTGACGGAGTCTTTAACCGGAGCTGTAAACACTTCGCCATCCGGGATGTTGTAGCTGCCAGCGCATTTAATCGCCGGAATCCCTTTAATGGAGAAGGTAAGATCAGTGCCTGGAGCGGTAATCCGCACTTTATCTGTTTTTTGCATCATTTCAACCAGATTGTCCATTGCTTTGGACATCTTGCTGTAATCAAGATTGCATACCTGGAAGTAGAAATCCTCGAACGCTTCTGTACTCATATTGGCCAACTGCGCCATCGACGCGTTCGGATAGCGGAGAATCACCCATCTCGTTTCCGGCACGCGAACATCAAGGACCGGGCGTTGGAACAAGCGATTGTACAAGCTCATTTTGTCGCTTGGTACATCAGACATTTCATTGATGTTGTCACCGCTGCGGATTCCGATGTAACAATCCATTTTCTTCATGAAAGCTACATCCGCTTCACGCATAACCGCCAATTGCTCTTCCTTGATTCCAAGGAGCAGTTCACGTTGGATGGAAGGATCGATTAACTGCACATAAGGGTTGCCGCCTGCTTCGTAAACTTTTTGAACAACGGCTTTCACCAGCTCAGGTACTTGCCCGATCGCATAAATCAATACGTTTTCACCGGGCTGTACACGTGTGGAATAATTCACCAGGTTGTCTGCTAGCTGAACCAAACGAGGGTCTCTCATTTTCTGTATGTACCTCACTTTCGTCTGCTTACTTTGTATCGAAGCTTTTTCTAACTATAAAATAAAGTTTAATCGCTTTAAATTATGAAAGTGGTTAAACTTTCTTTCCAATCATGCAGCCAGTGGAAAAACGATTGTCCATTTCTGACAACGTTTTTCTTATTATGATTGTACACAAATTCAATTACAAAGCGTAGTCAACTAATAAAATTTTTTCTTCTGAATAAAAAGTTTTTATTTTCAAAAAATAGGCTGCTCCTCCAGAGCAGCCCCATGGTGAAACTCGCTTAGCAAGATTCGGTATTTTAGCATATGCGGCAACTTGCTTTACTTTCCAGGATACAAAAAAAGACTAGCCTTCGCTAGCCTTTTGAGTCCTCACATGAATCAGTCTGATGCACCGACGATTACCAGCAGGATGAACAGAACCAAAATTAAAGCGAAATCGTCGAAATTTCCGTTGAAGAAGCTGCTCATGACAATCCCTCCTTCTGGTTGAAGTCTTATGGTTTCCTTTAAGGTGCTTCCTTGCGATTAGTCGTCAGAAGCACCCACAATTACCAGCAGGATGAACAATACGAGTATCAAACCGAAATCGTCTAAGCCATTAAGTATGCCGCTCACATGAAATCCTCCTTCTCGTTGGGTGTTTATCACTTACATCCATAGCATATGGGTGGAGAATGAAAGCTGGCACGGCATGTGCCTAGATTTGCAAATCTTCGTTAAAAGGATAGGTTTATTATTCTGAATTCAAGGAAAAGCTAGAGGATACAAAATGACTTCAAAAAACGAAAGGATGGAAAAACCCTATGAGAAGAGACATCTCCCTTGCTCATCAGCGAGATGGTGACTTGATTACGATTCGTGTCGGGGAAGGGTTTAAGTCAATTGTCTGGAAGGCACAGTACGATATGGACTTTAATAAGGAATGTTTATTCTGCTCCTCCGGCAAAATCATTGGCTATCGCGTGGAAGACGAATTCGGCCATTCAGGCAAAGTGGCGATTTGCCCCCAGTGTGAAAAAGTAAATGTTGTTTACACGTAGGTACTAACTGTGTTAGTACCTTTTTTTATAGGGGCACATACCTTGATAACAAAACGTTCACTTCCGATTTTTGTGAAAAACGGCGAGACGTTTTCACAGAATGGGGGAATAGAAAGGGTGTCCGCATGAGAAACAGCACCATCGGAATCTTAACCTGGCGTAGTGGCACCAGATTTGCCGAGCCCGCATTTTTTCGCCGGTTGATCCAGGAAGGGAAAGCATTGGGAGCAACCGTTTTTCTGTTTTCACCGGATGATGTATTTGAATCAAAACGCCAAGTCCGCGGATTTGTCCCGTCTGAGGAGGGAGGATGGACGAGCAAATGGTTTTCGTGGCCGGATATTGTCATCGACCGTTATCGCTATTACCCGAAACCCAAGCATAAAAACTATCTCGCGTTTCGCAAGCAGCCTTTATTTTTTTATGCCAACAGCAGATTCTCCAGTAAATGGAATGTATATCAAGTGCTTGCCCAGGATGAACAAATGCGCCGCTGGCTCCCGGAGACAGTTGCCTACAGCAAAGAAGATCTGTTGGCCATGATCGCCAAGCATCCGGTTGTTTACCTCAAACCAAACAACGGTACAGGCGGACGCAGCATTGTCAGCATCAAACAGATAAACGGCCAGTTCCATTTGCTTGGACGCAGCAAGCACGGCGGTCGTAAAGTGGCTGCACAGCTTTCCGGAAAAGTCCAATTGGTCAATTGGGTGGAAAATTGGATTGAGAATGAGAAGCTGGACAACGAATTTTTCTTGATCCAGCAAGGCCTTAATCTTGATTTGGTGCCCAAGCGAACCGTTGATATGCGTCTGTTGATTCAGAAGGATGAATTTGGAGTGTGGCAAATTACCGGACTAGGAGTTAGAGTAGGGGGAGAAAAGAGCTCAACCTCCAACCTTCACGGAGGAGGAAAGGCAGTCGATGCCGTTGCCTTTTTAACCCCGCGGTTTGGAACGTACAAAACGAAGACGATTTTGGAAGAATGCCGCCGGCTGGCCTTTCGATTGGTAGAGGTAGTGGAAAAACATTACGGCCGGATGATCGAGTTCGGCTTAGATATTGGCATTGATGTAAACGGCAAAGTTTGGCTAATCGAGCAAAATCCCAAACCAGGCCGCGACATTTTCCGCGGTCTGAAACAAGCAGCCCGTTATCGGTTAGCCGTGCGCAGACCTTTGCAGTATGCCCTGTTTCTTTTGCGTGAAGAGCGAAAGGATAAAGCCTCCAATTAATAGGGAGGCTTATTTTTTGGGATTTCACCCACCATGTACCACAAAGGTCCAGGCAGGAATTTGTGTAGGTTCCGCGAATTTTTAGTTGGGTGTCAGATAGTGTATGCCATAAGGTTAAGAGAGGGGAATTATTCATGCAGAAGAAATGCAGCCGTTGTGGATGCGAAATGGGCATCGTGCTGCGCAACGTAGTGTACCGCAGCCGCGTGAAAATTCACAATGTGCCGGTACACGTCTGTCTGAACGATGACTGTGCACACTCCCAGGTTGTAGAAACGGTCAAAGAAGAATTGAAACAACTGATGGAAGATTTGGGACCTCGACCTTCCAAGCAGGAGATTGATTTTCATTTAGTATCAGAATTTTCCAACATTCTGGTAATGGCTGCCGATAAATATGAAGACGTAGAAGTAAAACATGCTGTAGCAGAAAGAATTAACGAACTTTTAGATATTTTTTTGCTTGCCCAATCGCTTGGGGATGAGAAGTGGATGAACGAAACCCGCCGCCGACTGACGCAAATTATCATGTAGCCGATTTTAGCAGGGATACATAGATGTGCCTCCCTTGCGTTTCCAGCATATTCATGTTGAAATAGAAGAAAGGATGAACGTGAAGAGCATCGGGTGCGAGTATCGGCTGAATCGCGCTGACTCGCTGCTCTCGCGAATCGAAGTGGAGGATTGAACAGAATGTCTATTCCAATAAAACTGCATTCCGTTGAGGATCTCAATCATTTTCTGGATCAACCTAGCCGTCGGATTTTATTCAAGCACAGTACGACTTGTCCGATCAGTTCTCAGGCACATGACGAGTTTGAAGCGTTTTTGGCTGACCATGCGATTCCTGCGGCTGTTATCCTGGTAAGGGAAGATCGCCCCGTTTCCAATGAAGTGGAGGCGCGATTTGGTATTAAGCATGAGTCTCCGCAGATCTTTTTGCTGGAAGATCAAACGGTCAAATGGCATACATCTCATTGGAAAATCACGAAGCAAGCGATTGCCGAGGCACTTACGGAAGCCCTTGCCTAACGGAACGCAACGATAAGGGAGGAGAAGCTGTGGAGCGCTTGACGGAAGAGCAAATTGCGGAAGGATTGGCCCTTGCAGCAGGTTGGGTCCGAAAAGACGAGAAATGGATAGAGAAGAAGTTCCGTTTCCAAGAATTCATGGATGGCATCGCCTTTATCAATAAAGTGGCGGATTTGGCTGAACAGTTGAACCACCACCCGATGATCGCAATTGACTACAAGCTGATCACCTTGCGCCTTTCTTCGTGGAGTGCCGGCGGATTGACCGGTCTTGACATGCGAATGGCACAATCAATCAGCTGTATGACAAGTAGAGGGAATAATGGGGAAAAACCGGTAAAGCTGACCCTCGCAGGCTTGCTTCAATGTTTCATGCCGTGCATCTTCGCGAAGATATTGCGGGAACAGGGAATCTATTGTTGTTTATCATTCTGCTTTGGCTCGGTCTTCTCATAACGAAACACAAAAACAGGCAGCCTTAATGGCTGCCTGCATTTTTTAAGGTTATGGGTTGTCGACCAAAACGCAACGTCCTGTTGCATAGTCGACACTATCACATCCTGTACGTCGCGGCACAGCCTTAGGTTACGCCGGGGAGGTTTTACTCCCAGTACAGCTCCAATTTGTCTCCGCTGTGGATCTCGGATTGAAAAGAAGCCGGTTCGCCATTAATCAGCATAACCAATCGTGTCACCTGGGCTTCTTGCGGCTTGTCCAGTGAGAAGTCGACATAGCGGAACACATCATTAAATACAGGGGCAGAGCCTTGAGCGGTCTGTACATGGATAACGGCTCCGTCCTTGATTGGCTCAGTTACCGGTACTTTTTGGCCATTCATCGTCACTGACATGTGGGCAGTCTCAATGACAACCGGTTTGCCGTTAAATGTCACTTTCATCTCCTGTTGTACCCAATCTTCGGCTGGTATCATCTCTTGGATGGTCGGAAGAGGAAAAGACTCCTCCGTCAGTTCGATCTGATCGCCGGAGCTTACACGGGATGTCAAGCTGGCTTCCTTGCCGTTCACAAGGAATTTGCGCACTGTCTGCGGCAGAACATATTCACGGCCATTTAAACTGAAGCGGATAAAAGCATGTTCTTGCCCTTGCTTGTCTGAATAGTCGATGCCCGCTTCCTTCAGTACCTCTTCTAACGTACGGGGAAGCCGAACTTCTATCTGGTCGCGATCATGCAAGCTTGCATGCAGATCATGAGCGACACCGTTGATGAGGGCGATTGGACCGAGTGAGACAGGTCTTTTGTTTATGGTCACATCAAGTGTATCGGCTTCGGTCACCAAATCCAGAATGGTTGCCGCTGCTTCTTCTCCATCTTGGCCGGGCACAACCACTATGACGTCTCCGTCTGCGATTGCCTCATCCAGACTCGCAGCTGTTTGGTTTTTGGTGATAATAGGAGCGGTACCATGACCGCCAGGAATCATTTTCATCCGCCCGTTAAAGGTTACGGTCATCGCCATGCCTGGTCGTCCGTACAGGCGGCGGATATCGATTCCGGCGGCAAGCAGCGCATCTCCCAGCGTCATCTTCCGCAGATCAAAAATCCGTACCGGTGTCTCGTTCACCGTAACGGTTACGTATCTAATCGGGTGGCGTTGGGCAGCCACCGCAATCCCCACCGGTGTGACGAATTCAGGCCCGTTGATCAGCGGATGTGTGCCAACGAACTGCTTGATTGCATCTGCTCCGCGGACGGCTACACGGGCAGCCGGTATCTGCAGGAATTCCGCTACTTTATCAGGTAGTTTCGGAGTTAAGCTTCCACCGCCTACCAGCATGACAGCCTGCGGGGGTCTGCCGTTTAGTTCAATAATTTTGTCGGCAATTTTTTTGGCAAGGTTGGAGATGTCCTGGTCAATCGCGGCAACGACCTCCTCCCTGACAAGGGAGTGTTCCAGTCCTAGAATATCCTGAAACTGCACAGTCTCTTGGCTGGTGAGCGCGCGTTTCACCGATTCAGCGACGGGGAAGTCCAGCAAAAAGGCGTTCATCAGCGCATCGGTTATCTCGTCGCCGGCGACCGGCACCATGCCGTAAGCCGTAATCGTCCCATCCTCGGTTAACGCGATGTCGGACGTGCCTGCTCCAATGTCAACCAACGCGATGTTTAACCGTCTCATCGTAGGCGGGATCAACACGTTGATAGCGGCAATCGGCTCAAGAGTGAGTGCCTGCATTTCCAGATCACACCGCTTCAATGCAGCCAGAAGCGAGTCGACCACGACACGGGGAAGAAAAGTGGCGATTACTTCCACCCCTGCTTTTTCTCCCCGCTGATCAATCAAATTGCCGATTACTTCATTATCTAGATAATAGTTTACAACGCTGTAGCCAACACAGTAGTAATGGGTGGAATCCCGGTCGTTCAGTTCACGGGCGAGCTGGGATTGGGCTTCTTGAATAGCGGAAAACTCCAGTCGCAGAACATCCTCCCTGGTCAGCCAGGAAAGCGGAGAAATATCCATTTCAAAGGTCGTACGGCAAGTCCGGAGGGAGCGTCCGGCTGCAGCAACGGCTACTTTGGTGAGAGGGCCGTGTGTTTCGTTAAGCCGTGCTTTCACCTGGTCAATCACTTTGGCCACCGCCACAACATCGTGAATTTGGCCATCCAGCATGGACCGTTCGTTATGTTCTTGAATTACGCAATCTACAACCCGGAACTGATCGTGGTCAGGTTGGACGATTAATCCCACGACGCTTCGAGTTCCAATATCCAAGGCAAAAATCAAACCCTTTGCCGGATTCATCTCTGTATGCTGTGACACATTTTGTCACTCCTTATTGGGAAAACTTGGGCGTAGCCAAGCCTGTAGGCGTCCGCAGAAACTTCACTCTTACATAATATATTAGTTTGTGGTCAGGATGAAAGAATCCTGTCGAATTATAGAATAAATTCTAGTGATTATGTGATTATCGAAAATGAAAGCGCTTCGAATATTTTTACAATTCACTTTCGCGCTTTTTGGTGCTAAATTGCTGACAAACAAATCTTCATCGCTTATAATAGTCCCTAACCTTTGGGAGAGCATATGAGATGAGAGGTGGAGAGAAGATGAGTAATGAGCAAGTAGAAAAACTTCGCAAGCAATTGGATGAAATTAACCTTGAGATTTTGGCAATGATCAATAGACGCGCCGAGTTGGTTCAAGAGTTAGGCAAAGCGAAGCTGAAACAAGGCGTCAACCGCTTCGATCCTGAGCGTGAACGCCAGATGCTGAATCTCTTGGTCCAAAATAATAATGGACCGTTCAAGGATGAGACGATTGTCCATTTATTCAAGCAAATTTTCAAAGCATCGCTTGATCTGCAAAAGGACGATAACAAAAAGGTTCTGTTGGTAAGCCGCAAGAAGAAGTCAGAAGATACTGTTATCACGATTAAAGGCGTTGAATTCGGTGGAGCAAGCCCAATTTTGATCGCCGGACCTTGCTCGGTTGAAAGCTATGAGCAAGTGCGTGCCGTAGCAGAAAACCACGTGAAGCAAGGGCTGCGCGTATTGCGCGGCGGGGCGTACAAGCCGCGCACTTCGCCATACGACTTCCAGGGACTCGGCGTAGAGGGCTTGGAAATCCTGAAGCGCATCGGGGATGAATACAACCTCGTGACGATCAGTGAAATTGTCAACCCGGCTGATCTGGAGTTGGCAACCAAATACATCGACGTGATTCAAATCGGTGCCCGCAACATGCAGAACTTCGAACTCTTGAAAGCGGCAGGCCGTCTCAATCATCCTATTCTGTTAAAACGCGGTCTCTCAGCAACGATTGAGGAGTTCATTTACGCTGCCGAGTATATCTTGTCAGAAGGAAATACACAAGTAATGCTGTGCGAGCGAGGAATCCGCACCTACGAAAAAGCGACACGCAACACGCTGGATATCTCCGCTGTACCGTTGTTGAAACAGGAAACACACTTGCCGGTATTCGTTGATGTGACACATTCCACCGGCCGCCGCGATCTGTTGCTGCCGACTGCCAAAGCAGGTCTTGCGGTTGGTTCAGATGGTATCATGATTGAGGTGCATCCTGATCCGGATGTGGCCTTGTCCGATGCGAAACAGCAAGTAACCATTCCGCAGTTCAACGAGATTCTGGAACAATTGAGAGCATCCGGCCTATACAAGGATGCATTGTCTGTTCGCTAAGTAAAGTCAAGCAGGTTATCTTGACAGATGAAAATGGGTTCGCTAGAAATCCCGCCCGGCGCAGCGTTAGCTGTAGTCGGGCGGGATTTTTTTAAATGTTAGAAAGTTTAACCGCTTTAAATTATTAAATCAGTTAAACTTTCTTTCCTTTTGTTCAGCAGAAGAAAAACTTCGTCCACTCACAGCTCCTTTTAAGCGAAACAAAGCGCAGGGAGCGAAAGAAGGAAAAGAGTCGGCATTCATTACACCATTGACAGGACAAGTGGTTTTCTCATCGACTCCCTTCTGAAGTGAGCGGAGCGGACGGAAGACGCTGCAAGCGATCTTAAATAGAGCGAAGAGGGACGAAGTCTTTTTTTACTGATAAAAGAATTGTTCAAAACATTTTCACGCTTTAACGAAGAAAACGATTGCATCTCTTTACCGCATATCGTATTATATGTGCTAGTAAATTATGAAAATGAGAATGAAAACCAAAATATGGATGAAAGTGAGTGGATTTCATGCCAATTACAATCTATGATGTCGCACGTGAAGCAGGCGTATCGATGGCTACTGTTTCCCGGGTCGTCAACGGAAATCCGAATGTCAAACCGACCACAAGGAAAAAAGTATTGGCGGCTATTGAGCGTCTTGGCTACCGCCCCAATGCCGTGGCACGAGGCCTTGCAAGCAAGAAGACAACGACGGTGGGTGTGATTATCCCTGACATCTCCAGCTTGTTCTTTTCTGAGTTGGCACGCGGTATTGAGGATATTGCGACGATGTACAAGTACAATATTATTCTTTGTAACTCCGACCAGCGCTTGGAGAAAGAGCTGCAGCTGATTAACACGCTTTTGGAAAAACAGGTGGACGGGCTGTTGTTCATGGGCAGCGAAGTGAAGGAGGATCATCTACAGGCACTTTCAACTTCATCCGTCCCTGTCGTTCTGGCTGCCACAAGAGACGCGGACAATGTGCTGCCATCGGTAACGATTGATCACTTCCAAGCAGCTTACGATGCCACGAAGTTCCTGATTGACGAGGGACATACCCGAATCGCCATGATAACCGGACCGCTTACAGATCCTTTGGGCGGCCTGCTGCGTTTTGAAGGCTACAAACAGGCGCTTTCCGATGCAGGTATCCCATTTAACGAAGAACTGATGGCAAGCGGAAACTACTGGTACGAGTCCGGGCTTTCCATAATGAATCAATTCTTGAAACTTGACCAACCTCCAACGGCCGTGTTTGCAGCGAGTGACGAAATGGCAATCGGTGCCATTCACGCTGTGCAGGATGCGGGGCTTCGCGTGCCTGATGATATTGAGGTTGTTGGTTACGACAATGTCCGGCTTGCCGAGATGGTTCGCCCACGGCTTACTTCGGTGGTACAGCCTATGTACGATATTGGGGCGGTAGCGATGCGCCTTCTTACGAAATACATGAATAACGAACACGTGGAAGAGCATGTTGTACTGTTGCCTCACCGAATTGAATTCAGACAAAGTACCAAATCACAAGGCAAGTAAACAGAAGAGGTTTAACAGGAGGATCAGGCATGCGAATAGGAATTATTGGTGCGATGGATGAAGAAATCGCGTTGTATTTAGAGGGAATGGGGAATCCCGAAACAACCGTTAAAGCGGGCATTACCTACTACGAAGGAGAATTGGAAGGAAAAACGGTTGTCCTTTGCAAATCGGGAGTAGGCAAGGTCAATGCAAGTGTTTGTACCCAGATTCTGATTGATCAATTTAAAGTGGATCAAGTAATTTTCACCGGAGTGGCGGGAGCTGTGCATCCGGAACTGAACATCGGGGATATTGTCGTTTCCACGGATTGCGTTCAGCATGATATTGATGTGACACCGCTCGGTTTTGAACCGGGACAAATTCCTTTTACCGACAAGTGGGTTTGGGAAGCAGACAAGAAACTGCAGCAGCTTGCGATAGACGCTGGACAATCAATCAGCGGAGGAGTGCGGGTGGTAAGCGGACGCATCCTCTCCGGGGATCAATTTGTAGCTGACCGTGAAAAGGTGCAATGGTTTTACCAACAGTTTGGCGCGGCCTGCACGGAGATGGAAGGGGCGGCAGTAGGACAAGTTTGCTCGATGAACGGAATTCCGTTCGTCGTGGTTCGTTCCATGTCGGACAAAGCGGATGGTTCAGCCCATGTCAACTTCGTGGAGTTCACCAAACTTGCTTCCCACCGTTCCTATGAGATGGTTACAAGAATGCTGAAGAAACTGTCTCCTGAAGTAATCGTTTACTCTACCAAAGGCTGCATCGAATGCGATATGGTGAAGAAGCTTCTAGCCGAAAAATCCATTTCCTTCGAGGTACGGGATGTCATGGAGAAACGCGAGTACCAGGAAGAAGTTGAGCGTTTCGGATTTATGGGGGTTCCGGTCACTGTCGTTGGAGATAAGGCGGTTAAAGGCTACCAGCCGGAAGAACTGCTTCGCTTGCTCGAAGGGTAAAGGAAAATAGGAAAAAGAGGCGGCACGGTATTTATACCGTGCCGTTTTTTGAAGGTATCTTATCCTTGTGGTACATACATCATGGCGCGTTCCAGCGTAATCTTGTTTTTCTCGGTAATTTCCACTCTGCGCGGGATGGGCGGGAACGGAGTCACGTTGTCAAACAGATGAGTAGGGAGTGGAAGAGGGCTTTCATTTTTCCAGAGGTTGAGCCATTCTTCCGGCAACGGCTGATCGGAAAGCGGTTGATCAGTCATTTCGCTCCATAAAAGCGTCCATGCACGAGGCACGACCCGCCAAATATCGTATCCTCCGCCGCCAACTGCAATCCAGCGGCCATCGCAATACTCGTGGGCAAGCTGATGGGCCAGCCTTGGGATCGCTTGATAGATTTGCATGGTGCAGGAGAGATGTGTAAGCGGGTCATAGGCATGGGCGTCACAGCCGTTTTGGGTCAGAATAACATCTGGCTTGAAGCCGCGAATCACCCGGGGCAGCAGGTCATGGTAGATAGACAGAAATGACTCATCTTCTGTAAACGCTTCCAAAGGAATATTCACAGAGTAGCCGTAACCGTGTCCTTCACCACGTTCCGTAAAGTTTCCCGTACCAGGAAACAAATATTTTCCTGTTTCATGAATCGAAATAGTAAGAACATTAGGGTCATCGTAAAATGCCCACTGCACTCCGTCTCCATGATGGGCATCCGTGTCAATATACAGCACTTTTACATCCCAGAATTTACGTAAATAAGCGATGGCAACGGAACAATCGTTATAGATGCAAAAGCCGGATGCCCGGCCACGGAACGCATGATGCAACCCGCCGGCGGGATTAAACGCGTGATCTGCTTCCTTGTTCATGACCAGATCAACTGCTTGAAGCGTTCCACCGACGATGAGTGAAGATGCCTCATGCATTTTGGGAAAAATCGGTACATCTTCCGTACCCAGTCCGAAACTGGCCGCATGAGGAAGTTCAACTTCACTGTGTCCTTGAGATCGAACGGTATCAATAAAGCGGGGGTCATGCACGAGTGCAAGTTCCTCATCTGTTGCATACCTGGGTTGAACAATCTGCTCGTCAGACAAGAGCCCTAAAGTCCGCATCAAATCGTGAGTCAAGATCAGACGGCGTTGGTTAAAAGGATGATCCGCATGAAAGTAGTAAGTCGTATATTCAGCAGAATAGATCAATTTCGAGCTGCGACTCAAGGACGAATTCCCCCTTTTATGGGGTCACTAACCAAAAATCCTTTCTCTTCAAGTAATTCGATCAGATGTCTTGGATCAATAGTCGTGACGCGATATACGAGCTTCTTCTTGCCAGGGTTCGGACTAGGATAAATAATGACGCTGATCACGTTTACATGTGCTTCCTTAAACACCTGACTTACATCCGCCAGCATGCCGGCTACATCGTCCACTTCCACTTCGATATGAGAGCTTGGCTTATTAACCCCAAACAGCTCAACCAATCGATACAAAATGTCCGACTCGGTGACGATGCCGACCAATCGGTCTGCTTCCACTACGGGCAATGATCCTACTTTGTACTCGTAGACGGTATTAGCGGCATCCTCAATAAAATCAAGCGGGTGGGCGGTAATCACATCTCTGTGCATAATCTCGCTGATCGGGGATTGCAGCACCAAGTCATCATCATCGTGTTCACAAAGGCAGGAGGGGAGCGCATCACGCATGTCGCGGTCGGAGACGATCCCGACTAGCTTATCATTTTCGACTACCGGAAGATGGCGAATCCGGTTGCTGCGTAAAAGAGATAAAGCCTCTTGAATAGTGGTCGAAGGCGCAGCCGTAACGACCCGTCTTCTCATGATATCTTCAACACGCATACGAACAATGCCTCCCTTGGCTAGTATAAGAATCGATTTTGGAAACGCATGCCGTCAAAGGCGAGCACACTTTCTTGCCCGACCCGTTTGCCGATCCGCGCCATTAAACAGTTCGCCGGATGGGAGCAAATTTCCGGATCGTCCGTTGCCATCCACACCATTCCTACGGTCATCATCAGTTTCTCCATGGCTTTGCGGTACTCCCATACGTCAAGCCCGGTTCCTTTTAAATCCCAGTGCCAATAGTATTCCGTTGTAATAACAATATAATCTTCCATCGCATCATCCATAAAAGCAACCCGCAGCATCTCTTTGCCGACACCGCTTGCCCTGATTTTGGCGCTTACTTCAATTGCTCCTAATTCCAAGAGGTCTTCCAGTTTGGCTTGTGACCAGCGTTCCAATGGGTCAGGGTGGAGGAATGTAACATAGCCAAGCACCAGATCATCTTCGCGGGCAACAATGATCCTTCCTTCAGGCAGACCGGCAATTTCGACAAGAGCCTTGTGCTGTTCTTCCGGGACACGAAAAGCTTTTAAGCCTTCATCAAATCGCATGGCAGCCAATTTATCCGGCTCAACTGGGCCTTCGATCGTTAAATTGCGTCCGTTTGCTACCATGGTTTTGGAAAAAAACCGTTTGGTGTGAATCATTAACACTGACCCACCTCCGTTTCCGATTATTGTTTTGTAATATTATACCGTAATTATGTTGTGCGGTACTTCCTGAACGGGAAGGTTCATGAAGCTGTCAATTATCTGCAGCAAAGGAGATGGATGCCCATCTCCATTTGTTTTATTCCGCTTGGTCGACGCTTACATTGGCCGAGTGCGGCGATTCACCGTAGCTGTTGACTGCGGTAATGTAGTACCAGCCTTTAGGCTTGCTGGTTTTGTGCGTATAGCTTGTGCCTGCAACGGTATCCAAAAGCGTAAATCCGTTGACTGGATCAGCGGCGAAGTAAATATTGTACAGCATCACTTGTTCATTATCAGGATTAGCCTTCCATTTCAGTTTCATGCCGTTTGACGTTTTCGTAATGGTGACTCCCTCCGGTGCAGTCGGGCTGCTAACTTGTGCGTCTGGCTCTGATGAAGCGGAGCCGTTCTGATCCGAGCGGGAAGAGTCATTCGGATTTGATATATCCGTTTGACCCGGGATTTGTGACGTATCCACAGGTGATTGCCACTCGATGCCGGAGGTAGTGGAGACGATCGGTGAAGCTCCTGATTCATTTCCAGCAATATCAACAGATGTGACGTAGTATCCGGCTTGTCCTTTTGGCGTATCGGTGAAGGTCGTAATGCTCGGATCTTTTACGGTTGCCACTTTGCTGAACTGGCCGTCTGCTCCCGCGCGGTAGATCCGATAACCCAACAAGTCTGCTTCACCGCCGGAAGTCCAGGTAAGTGTCACCTGATTATTGTTTTTGCTTAGCTTCAAATTGCGGGGAGCGGCAGGGGTACCGCTCACATCTGCACGCGGATCTTCCTTATCCGGCAAGCGCTGATCCCAGTCTGCCGGACGGGTTCCTGCCTTATTGTTTTTACTGGTGATTTCTTCCGGCTTCAAGAGAAGCGGATCAGGGCTTTTGAAGAAAATGCCTTCCGAGACGAAATCATCAGGAGTCCCCGCCTTAGCCAGATAGCGGAAACTGTTGTATTCCACCACTCGAGCTTTTTGATGGGTATCGTCTTTTTTGGTCGGTATGAATTCTTTGTTGAACAGGTCCGTGATCAAATGGCCGGCTTCCTTCGACAAATCACTGGGCAATAAACCGGATTTGCTGTCAACCGTATAGCTGACGATTCCATTCGGCTTGTCAAAGGTGGCGTTGGCCGGAGACAATGCTGGCTCCAGCTTCAGCACCTGTTTCATCACCTTGCCCCAAATTTCCATCGGCCGCGTCTTGGTCGAAAGCGGGTGCGGTTCGTCATACCCGGTCCATACACCCATGGAGAGTTCAGGCGTGTACCCGACAAACCATAGGTCGTTGGAACTGTTGGTTGTACCTGTTTTACCGGCAACATCTATACTGCGCGGCACGTATTTTCGAATGGTCGTACCTGTCCCCGAATTGACGACAGTCCGCATCATATCGGTAATCAGGTAGGCCGTTTGCTCGCTAAATACCGGCTGCGGCTGAACCTGATGCTGGTAAACCACTTTGCCGTTGCTGTCCTCGATTCGTTCGATCAGATAGGCATCGATAAAACTGCCGTGGTTGGCAAAAGTGGCATATGCGTTTGTTATCTCTTCAGCGGTTAATCCGTACGTCAAACCGCCGATAACCCCTGTGGCGGCATAATTGTCTTCCTCTTTGAGGGTGGTAACCCCCATCTTTTTCACGTATTCCAGCGCGGTCGGGATACCTACCTTCAAGTAGGTTTTTATTGCCGGAATGTTCCAGGACATGCGAAGCGCTTCCCGTGCACTAATCATTCCATGAAATTTGTTGTCCCAGTTAAGCGGCAGGTGAGACCCTTTTTCCCCGTCGGGCAGCAGCAGCGGCGAGTCGTCGATCGGAGAAGCAGGCTGCAAGAGTCCCAACTCAAATGCGGGAGCATAGGCAGCAAGCGGCTTCATGGCAGATCCGGGCTGTCGGGGAACGGTCGCGTGGTTGGTTTGTTCCACGGTAAAGTCACGGCCGCCGATCATTCCGAGAATAGCCCCAGTCTTATTGTGAATCAAGATGCCGCCTACTTCCTCCAAGGCGTTCTCGATTCTTTCTGTTTTGCCGTTAGCCCTGCGGATGGTATAGGAGATGTTCTTTCCGAAGTTTTTCGGATCGGAAGCTACCTCTTGCATGATCCGGTCCACATCTTTGTTGATGGTGGTGTAAATATGATAACCATTGCGCAAAATCTGGCGCCTTTTGTCCTCGACCAGTTGGCGGTATTCGTTGTGGCCGATTGTCGCCTTGTCGCGCCCCTCTTGTGCCAACTGCTGATCCAACAAGGCTTCGGCAGCTCGCTCTTCAATCTCCATCATCAGGTAAGGGTGTTCTGCGTAAGCCCGTTTTTCCGGTTTGGCCAAATCCGCTCTCAGATCGGCGTTAAGCGCAGCGTTATACTGATCCTGGCTGATGTACATGTTTTCCAGCATCCGGTCGAGAACCATTTTTTGCCGTTCTTTCCCCCGGAGATAGCCCTCCTGAGAAAACGGGGAGTAGGCTCCCGGGTTCTGGATCAGCCCGGCAATATAGGAGGATTCCGCTAAGTTGAGATCCTTCGCGTCTTTATTAAAAATTCCCTTGGCCGCAGCCTGCACCCCGTAGATATTGGACCCGTTGGCGTTCTTGCCGAGATAAATCTCGTTCATGTACGCCTCCAAAATTTGATCCTTGGAAAACATGCGTTCAATCCGAAGCGCGTAGAAGATTTCTTTTGCTTTGCGCTTATGGCTTACTTCAGGAGAGAGAATGGTGTTCTTGATTAATTGTTGCGTTAGGGTGCTTCCCCCCGTAACAATCGGCTGATGCGTCAACTCCTGCAAAGCGCCGCGCAGTGTCGACTGAAAGACAATTCCGTTATGCTCGTAGAAATACTTGTCCTCCGTCGCAATAATCGCGTTGATCAAATATTGGGAAACCTCGCTTTTTTTCACCAGACGGCGGTCTTCCTCGGCGCGAAGTTGTCCAATTAACGTCCCATCGTTGTAGTAAGCGAAACCGGTCAGATAATTGCTGAATATCTTGGTGGATATTTCGTCATAGCTGCGAACAGGCTCGTCCTTTACGAGAGCGGCAATATAGCCGGTTACTGCCCCTCCTGCCAACAGCACTCCCATAAAACCGAAAAGCAGCAGGAGCTGGAGTACGGTCAGGACGATATGCTTTTTGCCTCGGCGCCGATTCTTCCGTTTGGCTGATTTTTCGGCTGAGGTAAACTGATTCTCCATATATGTACGTCCCCCTTAGAATATCACACCAATTATACCATAAGGTCTCAGCAGACGGTACAAAATCCGGACAATGGCAGCCTTCCGATGTTGACAATCTGTGCCTTCTTATGATAAGTATTGTGTTATATGTACAAATAGAGAACAGTGCGAAGAAGGACTTTTCAGTAGCATGGAACAGCGCTTGTTTAGAGAACTGGTGGATGGTGCAAACCAGTAGCCTGCCCATTGCGAATTACACGTCTGGAGCATGTCGGCTCTCGGAAGCCGGACGGTGAAGAGCCGTTATCTTTTTCAAGAGGGGGAAGAAAAAGTTTTTCTTCCAACTAGGGTGGTACCGCGAGCAAGTCTCGTCCCTATGTGGGGCGGGGCTTTTTTGTATTAATAGGAAAGTTTAACCGGTTTCATTATGAAAGTGGTTAAACTTTCATCCATCGGTTATGAAAAGGAAAGAGCTTCGTCCCATTGCGTGTTCCTTGTGAAGGCAAGGCAAAGTGAAGAGAGTGGAGGAA
This sequence comes from Paenibacillaceae bacterium, assembly GCA_041920465.1. Classification (GTDB taxonomy): domain Bacteria; phylum Bacillota; class Bacilli; order Brevibacillales; family Brevibacillaceae; genus Brevibacillus_H. The sequence continues at coordinate 59,103 of JBHGXW010000062.1, forward strand.
GGAATCAGAGTCGTCAGATGAGAAGCTCCTTTGGAAAGCTTCTGTACCCCTGAAAGGGGCGCGAAGCGTTTGGCGACTCCCTTCCGTAATGAACGGTACGGACAGCTCTTCATCTCTGAATGCCTTCACGGGACCAAAAGGGACGAAGTCTTTTCTCAGTATTTAGCAGTTTTCTAATCAAAGGAGAGAGTTGTATCCATGCAAGCACAGGAACAATCGCAAGAAAAAGTGGTTCTCACGGAAGAACAACGACAAGAGGTAGAGCGCCAAATGCGAATTATCCGCCGCGGCGTAGCAGAAATCGTGCCGGAGGAGGATTTGCGCAGGAAGCTGGAGCGTTTCGTGACACAAGGCATCCCGCTGCGTGTCAAGCTGGGATTGGACCCGTCTGCTCCTGATATCCACGTGGGTCATACCGTAGTCCTGCAAAAAATGCGTCAATTTCAAGAGCTTGGGCATACGATCCAGCTTGTCATTGGCGATTTCACCGGGCGAATTGGCGATCCGACGGGCAAATCCGAGACACGCAAGCAACTGACCGAAGAACAGGTAAAAGAGAATGCCAAAAGCTATGTGGAGCAATTTGGCAAAGTGCTGGATGCGAGCAAAATGGAAGTCAACTACAACTCCACCTGGCTTGCCCCAATGACTTTCGCTGACGTCGTTGAGCTGGCAGCGAAGACAACCGTAGCCCGCATGCTGGAACGTGACGATTTCGAGAAGCGTTATCAAAACAATCAACCAATCTCGATCCATGAGTTCTTTTATCCGCTGATGCAAGGTTATGATTCCGTGGCGCTTCAAAGTGACGTGGAACTGGGCGGCACCGATCAGAAGTTTAATCTCTTGATGGGCCGGACCCTGCAAAAAGAATTCGGCCAAGAGCAGCAAGTCATCCTTACCATGCCGATTCTGGAAGGTTTGGACGGCGTGCAGAAAATGTCCAAAAGCCTTGGCAACTACATTGGGATTAACGAGGCGCCTAACGAAATTTACGGCAAAACCATGTCTGTGCCGGATGAGCTGATGTTAAAGTATTACGAGCTGGCAACTGACATTACTTTGGAGGATCTGGAAAAGCTGCGCTCTGGGTTAGCCGATGGTTCTATTCACCCGCGGGATGCCAAAATGAATCTGGCCAAAACCTTCGTCCGCATGTTCCACGGAGAAGAGGCAGCCGAAGAAGCGGAAAACCACTTCAAAACCGTCTTTCAACAACGAGCACTGCCAACCGATATTCCAGAGGTTGCCCTGGACTTCAGCGCCTATGAAAACGGAGAGGCGAATATCGTCAATCTTGTGTTTGACCTCAAGCTGGCTGAATCCAAAGGGGAAGCTCGCCGCATGGTGCAGCAGGGCGCAGTAAAAGTGAATGAAGAAAAAGTAGGAGATATCAACGCTTCCGTGAAAGTGGAGGAAGGCACTGTTGTGCAAGTTGGGAAGCGGAAGTTCGCGAAAGTCGTCAGCCGTTAAAAAAACGTTGTTCCGTCAGGGAGTGGCAAAAACGGAACCTTCCTGTAAAGAGAAGAAGTTGCCGCTCTCTTTTTTCTCTTCAGCAAAAAAAGCATCCACTGCTTGGTGGATGCTTTTTTGCTGAAGAGCCCCGTCCGGCATAGCGGCAGCCCAAGCCGGATGGACTTCCATATTAACGGCTGTAGAACTCGACGATGAGAACCTCGTTGATTTCTGCAGGCATTTCTTCACGCTCAGGCAGGCGGGTGAAGGTACCTTCCAATTTGTTGTCATCAAATGTGATGTAGTTTGGAAGGAATGTGCGAGCTTCAAGAGATTCTTTCACGATTGCCAGGTTGCGGGATTTTTCGCGCAAGCTGATTACGTCACCTGGTTGTACACGGTAAGAAGGAATGTCTACACGTTTACCGTTTACGAGGAAGTGGCCATGGTTAACCAATTGGCGAGCAGCTGGGCGAGTTGGAGCAAAGCCCATGCGATATACCACGTTATCCAAACGGGATTCAAGCAATTTCATGAAGTTTTCGCCAACTACGCCGGACATTTTGGAAGCAAGATCGAAAGTGCGGCGGAATTGCTTCTCGTTAACACCGAACATATGGCGAAGTTTTTGTTTCTCTTGCAACTGAACGCCATATTCGCTCAATTTGCGGCGATTGTGGCCATGCTGTCCTGGCGGGAAGTTGCGTTTAATGTCTTTTCCTGTACCGTCCAAAGAGATACCGAGACGGCGAGCCAATTTGTGGCGAGGTCCTGTGTAACGTGCCATGTGTTTTTCAGTCTCCTTTAATTTGGGATTCGCAGGTGTTTACTTCCGAAAGACTAGTCTCATCTTTACCTACACGAACTTCGGACGGTAGCGTTTCCGCATCGTGCTCCGTTGCAGAAAGATGTTCAGCCGCTGTTCTGCAAGGGATGGGACTAAGAGGGTAATCTTCCGTTTTTACCTACAATCAATGCTACCCTGCACACATACATTCAATATTATAGTTTGGCTTGCAGGAAAGTCAAGCATCTTTTAGTTCGGGAATTTGTTTTCTTCCAACTCTCTGCGTTTCTCAATGAAACGATAGAAGGCAACAGCGGCATCAGCGCGGGAAACCGAAGCTTTCGGTTTAAATTGATTTTTCTCGCCTGTCATGATGCCAAGTGCAGTGACAATGGCAATGGCACCGCGATGCTTGGAGTTATTTACATCGGTCAATTTGGTCTCGAACAGAGATTGATAGGAAGCCAGCTTCTTGTAGCCGAGCGCACGAACGATCATATCAGCCAGTTCTTCCTTGGTAATTTGTTCGTCCGGCTTCAGTGTCGGCGAAGTCTTATCAAGGATTCCCAGGTTAACAGCGGTTTCCACCGAGGCAAAGTAACGGGAACCAGCCGCAACGTCAGAGTAGGAAGCTTTACGGCTGGACAACCAATCAGGATAGAAACGTCCCTGATTCAAGGAAATCATCAGCATGTCGATCATTTCCCCGCGAGTAATCGGACGGTCCGGCATAATCTTGCCGTCGATCAGCGAAACCGCGTCGTATTCGTACATCAGGCCAAGTTCTTTGGCAGCAGGATGATTTTTCAAATCGGACGGCTCTGAACGGTGCAGATTCGCCAATTTCCCGTTCGCCTGATTTTTCCATTCGCCTGTTACCGCGTCATACACATATGGTTGATCAAACGGCGTTAATGTCATCCGGTAAACCAGTTTGGCCGTTCTTTCCGAAATCTCACCCGCTTTCTCCATCACGGGATCGTTGATTGGTGGAAGCACGTAGATTAAATCGGCATCGCTTTCTTTCATGTAGGCTTCAAGAGCCTGCTCAGCGGACTTGTGATCCGGAATTTTATCCGGATAGGTTTCCTTGCCGATATTGATATAGTAGTAGAGAACCTCACCGGTATTCATGTCGATCGAGATGTTGGCATCTCCGGATGCGGCAGGGACGCCTTGTACCAAGCGTTTGAACGAGAAGAACATCCGTCCTTGCTCGGCCTGGTATTTGGATTCGTCCGTCATGGAATCGACCAAGTAGAAGGAGGAAGCGAGAGTAGGCGAAAATTTGCGCATGAACTCCATTGCTTTTTCTTGACCCTGTTCCTTGGTGAATTTCGGTTTTTCTATGGCTGCAGGATTGTATCTTTTTTCATTCGAGTAGTTGAGTACATCGCCGTTTTGTCCGTCAATGGAAATGAACAGGTACCGCCCATCCTTCGTTTTGTCTTTCTTTTCGAACTGCAGATCCCAGACAGGACGTCCGCCGCGATAATCGTTTTCGTTGTAGTTGGCTCCCTGAAGCTGGTAGCCGGAAAGATCAAACAGCTTGTTCGCGTAGCTGACCGCACTGTCTTGATCAAGCGGTTCTCCTTTGTGAAGCGGTTCGAGCGGTTTCTCGCTGACAGGAACAGGAGCTGTCTCGTCTTTTAAATCATTTAAGCCCATTGTGAGCGGTTTTTTGGTTGCCGCATCGAGATAGAAAGTAAATGGGTTGAGATAGGCAAGGAGAGGGGGATCTTGGTCTCCTGGCTTCATTTTTTCCCAAGGAATGATGAAGCTTAACTTGGGAACAGCAGCCTTGCGGAAAGCTTCAAGCGCTTCGTCCCGGGAGACGGGCTTGCTTTCTTCAAATTTGATCTTATCGTTCCAGTTTAATTGGTAGTTGAAGATTTTGCCGCTGCCGTCAACCGAAATATCGATGCCATTATCCGCAAACGGCACGTTGTTCACCATTCGCACAAAACGGAAGAAATGAACGACATTGGTGCCAAGCGGAGTCTTGGGAACCGGGACATCCTTAGTGTAGAGTTGAACATCTTTGGCCCGGATGGGAGCAACTTTGGCAATGAAGTCGCTGGCGATCTTTTGGGCTGCATCTCGAGATATCACTTTGTTGACTGGGGCGGATTGCATAGGACTATAGGAGGAGTAGGATGTTAGTTCACCGGTATCCGCATGAATGGCAACATAGATGGAGGATACTCCGTAGTCAGGATTGGCGCTTTTCTTCACCCAGTTAAACGACCATTCCGGAAAAGGGCGCCACTTGTCAGCTGCTCGAAAAGAAGTGTTGTCCAGTTGATAGTCATCTGGAATGGAGAACAGTTTTTTAGCCTGGTCTAATGCTTGCTCTTTCGATAATTTCACGTCAGCAGGAGCGGCTGCAACCGCAATTGCTTTGGTTACGGCGGAAGTAGAATAGGAATTTGCCAAGGCAGGTGTTATTGGAAATAAAAGAGATGCCGATAAAACCAGCAAGCTTGAGTTTTTAAGCATTCGCTTCATACAAAATGCCCCCTTGATTAGCCTTACTGTCATGTAAGACGAGGAAGGGGATGGCAACGTTTCAATATTTTTTTTTACAAAATAATCAGAAAAGCGAATATGCCCGGCAAAGATTATAGCGTGATATCTTTCAATCCTATATAATAGATACCAAGTATGGTTCAGAATGAATTGGGAAGGAGCCGCTGATGGAAACGATTCTTTATTTCATTCGGCACGGTGAAACAGAATGGAACAAGCTCCGCAGAATACAGGGACATAGTGATATAGACCTAAATTCACTTGGCTTGGAACAGGCAGAGCGTTTGGCTGTTCACTTCGCTAACCATCCCTTTACCGCAGTTTATGCCAGCGATCTGAAACGGGCTCTCAATACGGCCCAAAAATTGGCGGGACGCGTCAACGCCCCTCTTCACACACTGGAAGCGCTTCGTGAACGGTGCTACGGAGAGTGGGAAGGACTTACGATAGAGGAAATTAGAACTAGATTCTCTTATCCGGCTTTAGATGAGACGGTTTATGGAATAGAAGCGTTTGAGGCCATGCAGCAGCGTGCGCATCAATGTTTGTCTGAACTGGCAGAAAAGCATCTGGGAGAAACCATAGCCGCCGTCAGCCACGGTGGGCTCATCAATGCTTTTTTACACTATGTGACGAATGGTGAACAAGGAACGGGGATTACTCGCATCGACAATACAGGAGTCAGTGTATTCGGTTATCGGAACGGCTGTTGGGAAGTTCTTACAGTAAACGAAATTGACCATTTACAGAACGGAATAAAATGACACCACCAGAAAGAGAAGAGGGAGTTTTCGTGGCGACCAATCGGCAAATGTTGGGGAAATTAGAGACAGTTTTCATGTATATGGCTCACTTTTTTTTGTCCTCTTGGCCAGAAAATCGCCCTGGTATTCTCTTTTTAACAGACAGTTCCGGGTTGCTTTTGAAGAAGTTCCCTTTGCAAATGAAGCAAATCTGGAACTCTGCATATGTAGAAGAGAGCTTGACACAGACGAATCCGTTAATCCGGCGAGCGATTGAGACGGGCAATACAGCGGTGGGCGAGAAGAACGAAGATAACCAGTCTTTTGTATGGGCGGTCATCCCGTTAAAGGAAAATGATGGAAAATTACGAGCGACCATCGGATTGGTTGTTCCGAAAGAAGCTGTAGATTTTGACATGTCTTCCTTTACAAGAGGATTGGTGCCGCTTGTTCAAATGGGCTACGATGCCTATATTCATCATGCCACAAGCGAGATCGTGATGAATGCCAACAAGCATGAACGCACCAAGGATCTTATGCAAAGCGTGATCGACCAGATTTACGAGATTGTGGACAAAGGCACTTGTCACGCGGTTCGGCTGGATGAGCAGGGAATGTTCATTCCTCAGGATCGGATTACGGCCAAACAATTGACGGAAAATATGAATCTCTTGGTAGAGGTCATTAGCCGTTTTACAAATCAGCGGATAGAGCCGATGACCTTAGACGGCAATCGCGTGGTTATTTTTCCGGTTTATTGTGAAGGAAAACCGCTTGTCGCATTGCTTTTGCAGGTGACGGAAGCCAACCCGGAGATCTTCTACGATGAGCGGGATGTGGCTTTCTTGCAAGAAGTGGGGGAAAAAATCAGCTACGCAATTTTAAGAGCCAGCATTTCTGACGAGATCAAAATGGAAGCCCGCAAGAAGGATTTGCTTTATGAATTGACCAAGAAAATTCAGGCTTCGATTGATGTAAATGACGTTCTGGCAGAGATTATCAAAAGCATCAAACAATTATACCCATTCTTTGAAGTCGATCTGTATCTGACGGTGGATACCAATACCACGCTGCCCGTCAAGCAGCTCTCTTTTCACCACGGAGACAGCGACTTTAGCAGTCGGGCTTACCTGGAAGGAATCCTTGTCGTGGGCCAACAGCAGGTAGAAGAGCAGATGGTTACCGTTGTGGCGGCTCCGCTTTTAGGCAAGCAGGGGATTTATGGAGTGTTGCAGTTGACTGCCAGGGAAATCGTCAATATTACGATCAATGAGACGGATTATATCTCCATTTTGGCAGAGACGGCGGGCACGGCTTTTGAGAATGCGCAGCTTTACCAACAATCCCGCAATTTAATTCGTGAACTTCGCTTGATTAATGAAATGGCTCAGCAATTGAATCGCAGCCTAAATCTGGAAGAGATTTTGCATTTCGTGACCAAAATGCTGCTGGAGACTTTTGAAGCGGAATACTGCGCTATTCTGCGCAAAGCAAACGACGAAGATTCTCTTCTGGTACTGTCATCCTCTGACCCTGCTCATACAAGCAAGCTTGTCAGTTGCAACGAGCGGCCGATAGCCGATATTTTGCAGGATAAACAAGCAGTGATTCTTGCGCACGCAAGCACAGACATTATGCCGTTCTCGCTGGTGCCGTTTTCTTCGTTTATGGGGGTTCCGCTTTTGCGTGAATCAGAAGTGATCGGTGTACTGCTTGTAGCCGATTCACGACGCCACTATTTCAGCTTTGACGATTTTAAGCTGTTGGAGATATTCGGGCAGCATACCAGCCTTGCCATCACCAACGCCATGCTTCACAATGAAGTGGAACGCATGGTCATTACCGATAATTTGACTGGTTTATATGCCCGCCGTTATTTAAACGAAAGGGTCAAGCTCTCTCTGGAAAAGGACACTTTCGGCTCTTTGATTCTCATTGATATTGATTTCTTTAAGAAAATAAACGACACTTTCGGGCATCAGGTGGGTGACGAAGTGCTCATTCAGGTATCCTCGCTGATCAGGCAGAGCATTCGCGAAACGGACATCGCTGCACGCTGGGGCGGAGAGGAATTGGCGATTTACCTGCCAAAAGTAGATATCCAATTTGCCACGAACATTGCGGAGAGAATCAGAACGCTTGTGGAGAGGGAGACCAATCCGAAGGTGACCATTTCGGTCGGTGTGGCGAAATGGGAGAAGGGCAGGACGAACGAGCTTAGCGTCGAGACACTGTTCAACCACGCTGACATCGCGCTCTACGAAGCGAAGAACCAAGGCAGAAACCAGGTTATATTGGCTCGCTGATATTTGTATCTCATATCACGGTTAAGTGTTATGGGACTTTTTTTTTTGACAGGTTCAACGACTTCTAACAAAAGACAAAATACCTTGAGTATGGTAAACTTTAGGGAACACATCGGTTAGGAGGAGGGAGAACATGAACCTGCAATCTAACGTATGGACACCAAAAACGGGTGAAGTAGCCCGGGGCGTATATTTAATTGAGATTCCAACGCCTTTTTCAGTCGGATCGGTCAATATTTATGTAATAGAGGGAGAAAAGCTGACGCTGGTGGACGTGGGACCGCTGACTCCTGAATCGTGGAATGCGCTTGTTACCGGAATGAAACGAATCGGCTTTCATTTGCGTGATATTGAACAGATCATTCTCACCCATCACCACGTTGACCACTGCGGCTTGCTGGAGAAAGTGCGCCAGGAGACGAATGCCAAAACGTTCGCCCACCCGCTGGCTGTCCCGTACGTGGAGCTGGACCCGGCTTTCATGGCTTTTCACGATCAATTTTTCTTGAAGCATTACCGCCAGAGCGGTGTACCCGAAGCGATGCTGTCGGTTATTCAGAAGTTTCACAAACTGATGCTGACCTTCTCTGAACAAAGCAAAATTGACGGCTTGTTGAAGCACCAGGAAGCGGTGCCGGGCCTTTCGGAATGGCAAGTTCTTTATACGCCGGGGCATTCGCAAAGCCACTTGTCGCTGTATCGGGCAGCGGATCGCGTAATGGTGGCAGGCGATCACATTATCAAGCATATTTCCTCCAATGCGTTTATTGAACCGCCGCGAGACCAGTCATCCGAGCGGCCGCTTACGCTAGTTCAGTACCGCACTGCGCTGCAAATGTGCGCCGATATGGATATCGATTTGATTTTGTCGGGTCACGGCGAAATCGTCACCAACCACCGCGAACTGATTGCGCAGCGGCTGCAAAAAAACTGGGAACGCTCCGATAACTTGAAAAACTTCTTGCGGGACGGAGAAAAAACGGCGTTCGAGCTAACCGCACTCCTGTTTCCAACGCTGTATCAGAAGGAATTGCCGCTTACTCTCTCAGAGACATTGGGTCATCTTGACCTCTTGCGAATCCTGCATCAGGTGGAAGTGAAAGAACGTTCCGGCGTAAACTATTATTCGTTATAAAAAGTGGAATAAGCGTACCTCTCCTTGGAAATTCTAACAGAAGAGGAAAAGGAGGGAAACGCGATGAGGCAGATTCGTGGGGGGCTGTTGGTTGCTCTTGCCCTGCTGTTGCTTACGGGCTGTAATGCGAGAGACAACAAAGCGGATGCGGAAGTGAAATACGCGACCGTGCGTGATCATTTCCTTGGTCAGCATGGATACTCATTTTACGGCCAAACCAAGCTGGTAACCGGCAGTACAACAAACAGCAATCTTGTCAATTATTCCGGTGTTGTGCAAGGCAAGGATGTCTATCTGGATGTAAGACTTTCGTATCCGGAGGGAAAACGGGTGACAACCATGTCGATTCTGTCAAGGGGGCCGGAATTGTTTGCCCGGGTAAACAACGGCAAAGGCTGGATTCCCGTTCATGGTCAGGATTTTTCCATCCGTCAGGAATTTGAAAACTGGAACCCGATTCAAAATGTTCAACAGATGGATCAAATGCGCGCAAAAGTGCTGCCGCTTAGGGACCGGGATACGGACGACAATCTGGAAGGCGTGCGGGTGCTGCTTGATTCGGGCAAGCTGAAAAGCTGGCTGAGAGACCAGATTCACCGTCAGCAAAGCATGTCAACAGAGTCCGTGCACATGCCCAAAATGAAGATGGCACTCAGTTTGTCCGAACATCCACACCGCTTGGGCAAGGCGCAAATTCAGTCCGTTCAGGAGACAAATTCACTGGAAAACATGATTGACAACATGGAACTGGAAGCGGAATACACGTTGTTTTACGACAAGGTGAAGATGCTCCCTACCAAAATGACCATGGCGATTCGCTCTCAGTACGTATACGGCAACCAAAACGTCGTGGAGCATTCGGAAATAGAGACCTTCTTTCGCGATTATGGAAGATCAGCGCGTCTCCCTACACCCTGATCGGTTCAACTGCGTAATAAAAGCGTTCCCTTATGCCTTCCGGGAACGCTTTTGATATTGCGGCAAGTTTTTGTGGTTTGAAATTTTCAGATGGAAACAGACAGGATTATGGTCTGAGCGGCTGTTTGTCATGGTTGTGGCGTAAGATAAAGCAAAATCGCGCGAAACAAAAATATGATCGATTCCTCTGTTTGCTTTCCCTTCAATTGTCACGATTCGCTCGTGTTGCTGAAAGAGGGGATCGATAAGAAGACGGCGAAGCGGAACCAGCAGCGGATCATCTTGGTCTGTGTTGAAATCGCCAAGCAAGATGGTGGCATGCCGGGGTTCTTCTTTCTTCAGATAGGAATATAAAGTTTGTAACTGTTTTTTTCGTTCGGAATGCGCCAGCCCGAGATGAGTGGCAAATACGGTTAACGGTTGGCCGCCCATGTCAATCTCTACCCGCATCACGCCGCGCGGTTCAAAGCGGGACGGGAGTTTAAATGATTGAACAGAATTGATCTTGTATTTGCTTAGGACAGCGTTGCCGAATTGGCCGATGACGAAATCAACGGTGGGTGAAAAGGCGTAATTCATTTTCAGCAGATGGGCAAGTTCTTCGGTCTGATGGACGAATCCGGAACGCGGAAGTCCTTCGTCCACTTCCTGCAAGGCGATGATGTCCGGCTGAATCTGCTGCAATTCTTGCGCGATGGCCTCCACGTCGGCAATTCCGGTTTCATCCCGGCAGCCGCGAATGTTGTAGGTGACGGCGGTCAGCGAGCTTACGTCTTTTTTGGTATACAGATTTTGCGTCTGGACGGCCTGAGAAGGGTTTGAAAGAGTGGAAAGCAAGGTTAAACTGACCAATAAGGCAAATGCTATTACGATATATTTTCGCATATCTCCCCCTGTTCTCCCCAGTTTTTATTTTACATGGCGGAGATTGACGAGGAATACAGGTAAACATTGTCGAAAATACCAGGTCAGAATGCTTTTTTTGGAAGAAATTCTGTACTATAATGAACGAGATATAATACTCCGGGGGTGACCGGGTGAAGAAAGCTGCCGTAGTCCTGCTGGCTGTAGTCGGCATTATACTTTTGTTAACCCAAACGAAGTTAGGAACTCTGCTCCGGACCGGTAATATTGAGCAGATTGGTGAATATATTCATTCATTTGGTCTTTTGGCCATTTTGATCAGCGGAACCATCATTGTCCTGCAAACTTTTTTTCCGTTTGTTCCCTTTTTTCTGCTGGCAGGAGTTAACGTGCTGGTTTTCGGCCCGATAGGCGGCTTTATTTTGACGTGGATTGCTGCCGTGACTGGAGCTTGTCTCAATTTTTTGGTCGCCCGCTATCTTGCTTACGATTGGGCACAAGCCAAAGTAGGGAATCTGCCCTTCTTTAAAAGGTTAAACGAACAGGCGGGGAAAAGCGGATTTCGGATTATTCTGATGGCCAGGCTGATTCCGGTCATCCCCTCCAGTGTAATCAATACAGCGGCGGGTTTGACCGCTATTTCCTTTGCGCAGTTTGCCATTGCTACGCTGATTGGGAAGCTGCCGATGACGATGCTGGAAGCCATCGTCGGACATGACATCTTTAATTTTTCCGAACATAAGGTACGTTTCTTTGTGGTGTTGGGATTGTTGGGACTTATGATGTGGGGAGGCTCAGCTCTGGGCAAAGCCTACGAAAATCGGGAAGAATCCGCCAAGCGGCACCTTATGGGGAGGGACAATCCTGATGCAGTGGGAGAAGGAAGCAAGGAGTAAGACGGAGCGCACCAGGATGCGAATATTGACCGCTGCCGTCAAATTATTTGATGCTCAAGGCTTTGATGGAACCACCGTACGCCAAATCGCCGAAGCAGCCGATGTCAATCTTGCCTTGATCTCTTATCATTTTCAGGGAAAAAAAGGCTTGCTGGAAGTTCTGATTGCCACTTACTACGAGAAGTTTTTTCAGCTGTTGGACGAGTTGCTGGCAACGGAACAATTTGCAAATTCCTTCGATAAACTGAAGCGGATGGTTCACTTGTACGTCTATTTTCAAAGAGACCATGCCGCCATCACCCGTTTGGTGCAGCGTGAGTTGAGCGTGGAATCAATGCTGGCTCGCGAAGTGATGACGGTATATATCCAACGCTGGAAGCACGGCTTTTCCACGGTAATAGAGCAAGGTATGGGAACGGGAGAGTTCGTAACGATGCCAATTGACCAAGTCATGCTGGCCATGACCAGTCTCCTTGTCTATCCTTACCTTAATCCCCAATCGGTTCGTGAAGTGTATTACCTCGAACCTAATTCCGATGAATTCTGTGAATGGTTAGTATCATCAGTCATTCAATTGATGATGTCACTGTTGTCACCACCAAGAGCAGCGCTCCGCGGGTAAGATCGTAAAGGGGTTGTAAAAACGTGAAGAAAAAGTTATTGATAGCCTGCCTCGCCGGGCTTTTATGGATACCGAATGCGGTGATCGCCGCACCATTTCCCGATAAAACAGATGCAATCGTTCAGGACGAAGGCAATTACATCAAATTGCCGGATCGGCAAAAATTCGCGGATTCCGTCAAACAGTATCCCGACCAGTACAAAGTAGTAGTCGTAGATAGCATCAAACCGGAAGCAAACAGCGCAGACGAGTATGCCCATAAACTTTACGATAAATACAACTTGCCTGATAACGCGATGGTTATTGTGCTTGACATCGATACGGAACAGGTGGGTGTGTACGCCGGCTTGGCCATGCAGAACAAGGGTGCCAAATTGGAAATGCTCCACGAAAAGCTTACCGCATACTATGAACCGTACCGCAACCAGAAGGAGTATATGAAGGGCATTGAACTGTTTGTGAATGAAGTGAACGCGGAGATGGAACGGCTTGCTGCCAATCCTGCTTCTCCAACTGTTAATGCCCAGACTTCACCGGCAAAACCTGTACCACGGGAGGAGTCAATCTGGACAAGCATCCCTTGGTGGCTGTACGGAATTGTCGCTTTGTTTCTCGCTTCTATCACCGGAATCTTCTCCTTGATGATTCGCCGGCGCAACGTCTTTGGTGAAGTGGACGACGTGGAAGACTGGAAAGACGAACTGGTTGAAAAAATCCAGATGATCGAAGTAGAAAAGTCGATGCGTAAAGCGACAGGGCTTACCGAAGAGCATTTTGCCCATCTGGTAAACCGCAAAGAGAACATGCTTCGCGTGCGAATTCCCGATGTGGAAATGATTATTCTGGAGGCAGAGGATGCTTGCGACCGCTTCCGTTTTCAAGCGGCCCGAAGCCTGCTTGCGGAAGGCAGAGAGATTCTTGCGGAGATCGAAGCGGAGTTAAGCGAACTGAAGACAGATACGACCAAAGTGGTTCAGTCGAAAAAAGAGAGCAAGCAGGTAATCCCGGAAATCTCCAAGCTTGTGGAGGCGGCTGAACGCAAATTAACCCATTATCGCTTGGAATACGGGCTCTCTTTTCATGAGTTGAAGGTTCAGCTTGATGATGTGGAGAAACTGCGAAGAGAAGCGAAAAGCGCTCTTGCTTCCGGCGATGACGTGCAAGCGTACGAGAAAACCATACTGGCTCAACAGATGCTGGAAGAGTTGGTCAGATTACTTGACCAGATTCCGGAACTGGTTACTCTGGTGCATAAAGAGATGACGGAAGAACTAAAACAGTTGGAGCAAAACATTTCTCTTGCATTGGGTGATGGATATGATTTGAACGAAAGCGCATTGGACACCGGAATGCTTCAGGCAAAGCAATTGCTGCAAGCGGCAATCAATGCACTGGAAGAAGGCAGCCTGTCTCTGGCCAAAACACATTCCAAAGCGTTCGAAGTTCAAGTGGATCATATTTATCAGACGATAGAGGATACCGTAAATGTTGCACAAAAACAGGTGGCAGCCGCAATTTCTTTGCAAGCCGAACAGAAAGAGGCGGAACTAGAAGCCCTGCCGGTCAAGGCGGTACAAGCCGAAGCTGTTCCAGTCGAAACGGAGCAAGCCGAAGCTTTCCAGGTCGAAACGGAGCAACCGGAGCAAGCTGAAGCTGATCCGGTTTCGGCTGCTCCTATGGCAATGAGCCAGGAGGAGCGGCAAGTTCTGTTGGATCAAGGAGGAAATCATTCCGAGAGTCAAGCTGCGCCGGAAGAAGAGATAGAATATGAATTGGTGATTCCGAGGCTGACCGCTCATGATGATACCGGGGAGGAACAACCGGAGGAAGTTTATGAACCGGTAATAGAGACCGAGGACGATGCCTTGGATGAGATGGAGCGTATCTCAGGTGCGCTGGTTTGCATTCGCCAGCAGGTTAAGCGAAGCTATCTGCCGGGAGTACCGGACGAACTGAAATTATTGTTTGATCAAGTGGTACAGACTCTGGGCCGTGTGAAGCTAACCATGGAAACGTACAACTATTCTCTGGATGAAGTTGCTTTTCTATTGAATGAAGCCAATGAATTGTTGATCGAAACGCAAAAGATGGCGGCTCATACGATCTCCACGTGTCAATTGGCAGAGGGAGCCATCCAATATACCAACCGTTACCGCCGCCAAAACAGACAGGTAAATGAACTGTTGTCCAAAGCGGAAGCGGCCTTCCGTCAGCTACGATTCAGCGAAGCGCTCCATTTGGCGGAAGAGGCAAGATTGATTATTGAAGGCGAGCCGGAGACGACCGTATCAGCCAATCGTTGGCTGCTCCGACGCAAGAAAAAGGAGATCCATCGCTAATGTCCTACTTCTTACCCTTGTTTCTGATTGCCATCGGTCTTATCGTCATGTGGCAGCCGCGTACAAAGCGCTGGCAGGAGCGAATCCGCGTTCATTTCGGCGGTAATGAAACGCGTGTTAAGCAGCGGGCCAACACTTTCTTTCTGTTGGGATTTGCTTTCTTGCTGGGAGGATTCGCTCTCTTGTACAAACTGACGGTGTAGCGTGGACGGCTATTCCGGCAAAAAAAGTGAGCGTCGAATCGGTTCGACGCTCCAAGAGATAAAGGGAGTAGAGGTGTGTGAATCAGCAACCGACTACTTTTAGGGGGAGTAGGGTCCTGAATCGCTCTTCAAAAAGAAGAGTACCTTACTCACATATTACCCATTTTTTCAAATCTTAAACCTACCAAGTCTCTTTTTTTCATGAAAAAATTATTTATAGCCGGGCAGGTTAAAATCGTCAGGAGAAAAAGTAGTCAACCAGCAACACGAACAGGAAAGCTACGGCTTTGATCGTTTCCTGACGATGAGAGAAGCCGGACTGGATTGCGCGTGCTTGGCGCCATGATAGCCGGCCACATAACCCGAGGAGAAGGCGATCGTAATGTTGTATCCGCCTGTATGGGCATGCACATCCATAACCTCACCCGCAAAAAATAAACCCGATACCAATTTGGACTGCATCGTTTTGGGATCGATCTCCTTGACGCTGACGCCGCCGCCGGTAATAAATGCTTCCTCCAGCGACAAGGTTTTGGTTACGGTGATGGGAAAAGCTTTGATCAATTGGACAAACGTTTGCCAGTTTTTTTTGGACATATGACTAAACGTGGTTTCTTCAGAAATTCCGGCCAACTGCAGCAATGGCGGGATTAACCGTTCCGGCAAATAACCTTTTAAAACGTTTTTCACCGCCTTCTTCGGCTGTTCCTCCAACATTCCCCAGGTTTTTGTCATCAATTCTTCCGCTGGTTTATCCGGCATCACGTCGATGAGTAGTGTGAGCGGTGCCTGGCCAAATTTTTTCTGGGTAATTGATACATAATGTCCCATCCGCAATGCTGCGGGGCCGGACAAGCCAAAATGGGTAAAGATCATGTCTCCTGTTTGGACGGAGACTTTTTTATTTTTGGGATCATATAACGTTAAAGCGACCCCTCTCAGCGACAATCCCTGCAGCTGCTTGTCCCGAATGTACGGATCACTCGCAATCAATGGAACCTCAGTGGGATACAGATCGGTAATCGTGTGGCCCGCCTCTTTGGCCCAACTGTAGCCGTCGCCGTTAGAACCGGTTTGCGGAACAGAACAGCCGCCTACGGCAATCACCACAGAAGGGGCCGACAGTATTTCTTTGTTTCGCAGAACAACACCCCGGCATGCGTCGTCTTCATACGAAACCCGCTCAACCGGGCTGTTTAGTTTAATCTCGACCCCTTGTTTCTTGAGCTGGTTGATGAGCGCGTTGGCGACACTAACCGCCTTATCTGACACGGGAAACATCCGTCCATTGTCTTCTTCTTTAAGCGGAACGCCCAGTTTCTCAAAAAACGAGATAATCTCCTGATTGCCAAACTGGGTAAGCGAGCTGTACATAAACCTTCCATTCCCCGGCATCTGTTTGATCAGCTCGTCCAATTCTTTTGCGTTCGTTACATTGCAGCGGCCGCCGCCGGAGATGATCAGTTTTCGCCCCAGCTTTTCCCCTTTTTCCACAAGACAAACGCGGGCTCCCTGATTCGCTGCCGAGTAAGAAGCCATCAGGCCGGCCGGTCCTCCGCCGATGACAATTACGTCAAATGATCTATCCTTCATCTTCAAACCATCCTTTGATCTACTGTATTTCTTATGATAGCGAAGAGGCGCGAGTTTTTCCATTACGATAACATAGATAGAGTCTTATAACATGTTCTAACTTTTTGTTAATTTTTTAGACAATTTACAGAATAAAAAACTGGTGATAACATCTATGTTAGGTAAAAAAAGTAAATTGGAGGATGGGATCTTAGGTGAGAAGCATGGCGGAGTGCCAAGAGGTACTGATGTACACAACGATGGGGGAGCTAATCCAGAAAAAACGGGAACAAGCCACTTTGAAATTATCAGAATTGGCAAGAATATCAGGGGTTAGCAAAGGGGTTATCTCGAAGATCGAAAACGGTGATACCAAGCGCCCGGAATTTAAGACGATTCTGCCAATAGCGAAAGCCTTGCATATTCCTTTTGTGCAAATTATTGAACACTACATCGAAGTGGAACAGCGTCCAGAAGTTTTGCGTGAGATACTCATGGAGGCCATTCAGTTGTCCAATCTTCCGTTGGCCTCCAAGGTAGCTCTGAAGTTCCTTCAATCTACCTATGAGGACAGCTACACTTTAGTGGAACAGTTATACGAAATTGCTGGTTCTGTTACGGATACCGCTGCCAGGCTAACGCTGTATGATCGAATAATCAAATATGCAAGGGAGCGCGGCATGCTGCAATTCCTGGCGAAAGCGTTGTTGCAGAAGTATCTGATCGAGAGGCTTGACTTGAAGCGAATGGAGGAATCGTTTCGCGCTGGCGAGGAAATTACACACTATGTTGATTTTCTATCCCTCGAAGAAAGGATTACCTTTTATTTCCGAATGGCGCTGCAAGCCTATGCTATAAAAAAATACAAGCAATGTATTGAATTATGCGAGGCCGGTCTTGCACTAGAAACGGTGGACACAGAACTAAAGGCAAGAGCCTATTTGGCAATGATCAACTCATTCTCCCGGTTAGGCAATTATGATGCTGTAGAAAATCATTTGGAAGTATTCGGAAACTTCCGGTATGATTTTGTTGAGGAAGCAACGAAGCTCACCAGGGCAATAACCAAGGCCAGAAAAAAGGAATACGGCGTAGCTGTTCCATTGCTAAAAGAATGTCTAGAAAAAATTGGTGATAATTCTCGGATACATGTTGTAAACGAACTGTTGGAAATCTATTTCCAGACAGGAGATATTGCCTCTATCGCCGAACTGATTGAGAAGGAAAAAGAAGTTTTAACATTTGACCCAAAGACTCCTTATAAACACCTTTCGTTAGGCAGGTACTTTCGATATAAAGGTGCTTTCCAAGCGAAAACAGGCTCCCTTGAAGAAGGTATGGAAAGCTATCTGAACAGTTTGCTTACATACGGGGAAGTCAGTGCATTTCAGGAAATCGCCGAATGCATGAACGACATTCTCACTCATTTTTTACTAGGCTCAAAAGCAATTGATTTTTGCTATGTTCAAAAGTTAAAAGATGTATATAATAGAATTATTAGGAAAAATAGTAATAAAAAGGAGGTTTTGTAAATGAAAAAAGCGATGATGATGATTGCAATGGTGCTAACAATGGCTGTAGTCGTGAATTTTCCGTCTGTAACTCACGAAAAAAACCCTAACAGCAAAGTAAAGAATGTGCATACGATCAGGCAATACGATTATGATCCAGGATATTAAATGAATACGCTGATCATTCATCCCCCTCTGAACGCTCCCGCAGCGTTCTTTTTTTTCATAATTTTTCATAAGAAAGTTTAATCACTTTAAATTATGAAAGTGGTTAAACTTTCATCCAACGGTTATGAAAAGGAAAGAGCTTCGTCCCATTGCGTGTTCCTTGTGAAGGCAAGGCAAAGTGAAGAGAGTGAAGGAAGGAATCAGAGTCGTCAGATGAGAAGCTCCTGTGAA
>JBHGXW010000065.1:0-15598 GCA_041920465.1 Paenibacillaceae bacterium
GTCCGCCGCTAGGGTCCGAAGACCCTCGCTCGACTTGCATGTATTAGGCACGCCGCCAGCGTTCGTCCTGAGCCAGGATCAAACTCTCCAAAGAAATTAAAGAAAGAAATTGATCGTTGGTTCATTCTTGCTTGGCTAGTGTTTTATCACCAAAACGCTTTATTGTTCAGTTTTCAAAGAGCATTGATTTTTTAACAACTTTTAAATCATATTAAATTTAAAACCATTTGTCAACTGTTTTTTTAGATCGTTAACAGCGACTTGATCAATATACCATACTATCCACCGCATATCAACCATTAATTTATCCCAGTTCGTTAATTTTTTTATCCCATTACGTGAGGCAAGCAAAAAAAACCGACCAAATTTGGCCGGTTTTTCCTTTCAATCATTAATCTCTATCGCGCATTAATGGGAAGAGCAGTACGTCACGAATAGACGGAGAGTCGGTCAACAGCATTACAAGACGGTCGATCCCGATACCCAAACCACCTGTAGGCGGCATACCGTACTCCAGTGCTTCGATGAAATCTTCATCCATTTCATGCGCTTCATCGTTACCTGCTGCTTTCTCCAGTAATTGAGCTTCAAAACGTTGACGCTGGTCGATAGGGTCGTTCAACTCGGTAAATGCATTGGCATGCTCACGGGCAACGATAAACAACTCGAATCGATCAGTAAAACGAGGATCCTTGTCATTCTTTTTGGCAAGTGGAGAAATCGCCACCGGATGACCGTAAACAAAGGTAGGTTGAATCAGCTTTTCTTCAATTTTTTGTTCGAAGAATTCGTTGACAACATGCCCGAATGTATGATGAGGTTCTACCGTCACGCCATGTTCTTTAGCCAAAGCACGCGCTTCATCATCGCTCATTTCACGCCAGAAATTTACTCCGACATGTTCTTTAATCAGATCTACCATGTGCACACGGCGCCATTGTGGAGTAAGATCAATTTCATGGCCTTGATAATGGATTTTGGTCGTACCGAGAACTTCTCTGGCAATATGGGCAATCATCTCTTCCGTAAGCTTCATGATGTCTTGGTAGTCAGCGTAAGCTTCGTATAATTCAATCATGGTAAACTCAGGGTTGTGACGGGTTGAAATCCCTTCATTACGATAAACCCGGCCGATCTCATAAACCTTTTCAAGGCCCCCGACAATCAAACGTTTCAGATGAAGCTCAATCGCAATACGCATATACAACTGCATGTCCAACGCATTGTGATGCGTGATGAACGGACGTGCTGCAGCACCGCCGGCAATCGCATGCAGGGTAGGCGTTTCCACTTCCAAATAACCAAGACCATCCAAGTAACGGCGCATGGATGTTAAAATTTTACTTCGAGTAATAAAGGTGTTGCGTACTTCCGGATTGACGATCAGGTCAACATAGCGCTTGCGGTAGCGGGTTTCTACGTCTTTTAACCCGTGATATTTCTCAGGCAGCGGACGAAGAGATTTGGTCAAGAACGTAAATTCTTTAACCTTTACGCTAAGTTCTCCCGTTTTGGTTTTAAACACAACGCCTTTTACCCCAACTAAATCTCCAATATCGGATATGTCAAATACTTTATAGGCCTCTTCGCCAACAGTATCCTGGCGAACATAGATTTGAATTTGCCCACTTCTGTCTAACAGCTGCGCAAAGCTGGCTTTTCCCATCTCGCGTTTGGCCATCAAGCGTCCCGCCAAGGTAACCACATGAGAGCTTGCTTCCAACTCTTCCTTGGTCATTCCGCCGTAACGGGAAATAACATCGTTCGCATGATGAGTTTGCTCAAACTTTTTACCGAACGGATCGAAACCCCACTCGCGCATCTGATTCATCTTATCGTGTCTAACCTGCAAAAGTTCATGCAAACCTTCTTGCTGTTCTTGTTCTATTTGCAGATTGTCTTCACTTGCCATTGTACCGTTCACTCCTTATGTATGTTGCAAACATCGCATAGTTTCTATATAGCACTAGGGCGTATCCGAATCAAGACGGATACGCCAACTCATTTGATTATAAATTAATGTCGAGGATTTCGTACTGAATCACACCGGCAGGGACATGAACGTCTACCACGGTACCCTTCGATTTGCCCAACAACGCCTGACCAACCGGAGACTCATTGGAAATTTTGTTGTTCATCGGATCTGATTCAGCCGAACCTACAATCGTGTATTCCACAATATCTCCAAACTCGAGATCTTTCAATCGCACGGTGGAGCCTACGCTTACAACGCCGAGATCTACTTCTTCATTGGTAATGATGCGGGCATTGCGGAGCATTTTTTCCAATGTCAGAATTCTGCCTTCAATAAATGCTTGCTCGTTTTTGGCTTCTTCATACTCGGAGTTCTCGCTGATATCGCCAAAGCTGATTGCTTCTTTAATGCGAGCCGCTACTTCTTTGCGTTTAACCGTTTTCAAATCTTCAAGCTCTTGTTCCAGTTTTTTCAGGCCTTCAGGTGTGAGAATAACTTCTTTTTCAGACATATCTCAATTCCCCCGTTAAATAATTTCGTAACCCCCAGCACAAAAGTACAAAGGATTATATGTAGAAGTCTCGCTCTTTATACAAACGCGAGCCAAGTTCTTCAAGATTCATAGGGAAAGCTGCCAGACTAACTGGCAGCTTCAATACGGTAATAATACGACGTATTATAGGGTATGAAATAAGGGTTGTCAATGTTTGGGTATTCATTAATAATGATTAAAAATTGACAACTTCCTCCGTTTCACGACCCTCGTTTACGTATTCGCCAGCTCCGTGGGTTTCATACCAATCCACGTATTGCAAAAGTGCGTGGCGTAATTCTTCTTCGGTTTCAACAGCATTAATAATATTTTTGGTGTGGGTAGAACCAGGCAATCCCTTCAGATACCAA
The DNA here is from genome assembly GCA_041920465.1 of Paenibacillaceae bacterium. Classification (GTDB taxonomy): domain Bacteria; phylum Bacillota; class Bacilli; order Brevibacillales; family Brevibacillaceae; genus Brevibacillus_H. The sequence goes on from JBHGXW010000065.1 coordinate 2,879, forward strand.
GCTGCGTGTTTCCGCATTTCCAAGACGCCTACACGCGGGCCTTTCAACGCAATCAACCGCTTTGCATGAAGCAGACAAATATCAATTTTTTCACGTGCTGTCGGCTCAGGCGGCAGTTCTCCCGTGTTTAAATATTGTACAGTCCGATACAGCATCCAAGGGTTACCCAATGCGGCACGTCCGATCATCACGCCATCACAGCCGGTCATATCCAACATACGGCGGGCATCTTCAGGAGTAGCCACGTCACCGTTTCCGATCACCGGGATGTTGACTGCTTCCTTCACACGGCGAATCCAGTTCCAATCCGCTTTGCCTTTGTACATCTGAACGCGCGTCCGAGCGTGGACGGAAACCGCTTGACCTCCGGCTCGCTCGACCGCTCGCGCATTCTCGATGGCAAACAAATGCTCATCATCCCAACCAAGACGCATTTTCACCGTAACCGGTTTGTCTACAGCGTCAACTACCGCTGCAACCACTTCGTAAATTTTGTTCGGATCAAGCAGCAAACGGGCACCTGCGTCACAACTCACAATCTTGGGGACAGGGCAGCCCATGTTAATATCTATAATGTCGGCATTGGTGTGCTGGGAAACAAACTTGGCTGCTTCGACAAGAGTCTCCTTGTCGCCGCCGAAGATTTGCAAACTGAGTGGTTTCTCCCGTTCATCGACAAACAGCATATCCATCGTCTTTTTGTTGCCGTGGACAATGCCCTTATCGCTTACCATTTCAGCACAAACCAATCCCGTACCGAATTCTTTGGCAATCAATCGAAAAGCAGGATTGCATACTCCCGCCATAGGTGCAAGCACAACGTTGTTTTTCAATTCAATGTTGCCGATTTTCACTTTCTGTTACATCCTCCTTTCAAAAAAAGCGTTGGCGAAAAGTCAAACTCAATTACTTTTTATTTATAGCACATAATTCTTCATAATCAACTTGTAAAGTACTGGCGACCTTGCGCAAGATGGGTTCGGTCGGAATTTTGGTCCCGCGTTCCAAAGAGCCCACAAATGCGAGTGAAACGCCCATTTCCTGAGCGAGCGATTGCTGAGTATATCCCTTCAATTTACGGAAGGCCCTTATCCGGTTCCCCAGTCGAGCATCCCCCATTTTCGTACCCCCTTCTCATCATTTTTATCTGCATAATGTTGAATCGGTTTATGAAAAACGGGCAGCGGCGCTTCTCCCCAAACATCGCGAAGCGGAATCAGCACAAAAGATCGTTCCACCATGGCAGGATGAGGAATTTGCAAATTGGGCAAGTCTACCCGTTGATTGTCATACAGCAATATATCAATATCAATCAGTCGAGGGCCCCAACGAATCGTCCTGACACGTCCCAAATCCTGTTCAATTTGCAGCGTCTCTTGAAGCAGGGCTTCCGGAGACAAAGAGGTTTCAATTTCGATGACCATATTTAAAAAAGCAGGCTGGTCCACAAAACCGACAGGGTCCGTCTCATACACGCAAGATAGATTGGTAACGGTAATATACGGATTCGCATGAAGCGCATCGACCGCTTGAATCAAGTTGTTCTGCCGCTCTCCCAAATTGGAGCCAAGGGCAAGGTAAGCACGAACGGCCATCCTTTTCTCTATCCTTTCTATTTGCTGCGAATGATCTCAATGGCGACAGAATCGTAATGACCGTTAATCGGCGGAGTGGGCTTGGTTACCTTCACCTTAGCCTCATGGATCGGAAACAGATTCAATAGTTGGTCTGCTATCCGCGCGGCTAACGCTTCAATCAGATTGAAGCGTTCATTTTCGACAATTTTTCGAACTTGTTCAAAAATCTCCACGTAGTTAACTGTATCATGTAAGTCGTCGCTATTTCCAGCTTTTGTTAAATTAAGCTGCAGTTCCAGGTCTACGAAAAAACGCTGGCCTAATTGTGCCTCCGCTTCAAACACGCCGTGATAACCGTAAAAAGACATGCGGTTAAAATAAAGCTTATCCACGCTCGACTCCTCCTTTCAGCATGGCATCCATCATCTGAACCGTTCGTTTCATTTCACGGACATCATGTACCCTGACAATTTGGCAGCCTTTGGCGACTCCAAGCGCACAGGTTGCTGCAGTACCTTCCACCCGCTCCTCTACAGGAAGATCGAGAACTTTGCCAATCATGGATTTGCGGGAGGTTCCGAGCAATACAGGGTATCCCAACGCAACGATGTCATCGAGGCGGCGCATCGTTTCCAGATTCTGCTCCAGCGTTTTGGCGAACCCGATTCCCGGATCAAGAATGATTTGTTCCTCCTTGACGCCCGCCTCCAGGGCAATGTCGATCGATTCATACAAATCGCCAATCAAATCGCGGAAAAAATCTTGATACTGCCTATCTTCGCGGTTATGCATCAAAATAATCGGCACTCCAAGCTCTGCCGCCACCCTTGCCATATCCGGATCCCGTTTGGCACCCCACACGTCGTTGATGATATGGGCACCTGCTTCAACCGCTTGCTTGGCCACTTCCGCCTTGTATGTGTCAATGGAGATCGGCACGTTGCATTCTTTGGCGACCGCTTGAATCACCGGCAGCACACGTCTCAGTTCTTCCTCGGCATCAACCGCTTCGTGGCCGGGACGAGTCGATTCGCCGCCCACATCGAGGATATCCGCTCCTGCTTCCACCAGTTCTTTGGCATGGGCAACCGCGCGTTCCACATCATTATAGCGTCCGCCGTCAGAAAAGGAATCAGGGGTCACATTGAGAATTCCCATCACCAGTGTCCGTTGTCCCAGCGGAAGCGTATGAGATCCGCAAACAAGCCCGGTCCGCTTTTTCAGTTCCTCGTTCTTTACCAACAGCTGTTCAATCTCGCTTCCCAACCGCTTCAATCCAAACGGCTGACTGCGCAGCTTCCTGAGTACGTCGCGGTACTGTCTTCTCGTACCGACAAGCAATACATCCGATTCATCGATGGCAAGCATCGAAACCTTCATATGAACAGCCGCATCTCCCCCGCGGGCCAGCATCTCCTGTTTGAGCACATTGGCTGCTTTGAGCGAAACGTTGGATACCCGGATCAACAGCGTCTCTCCCTTAGGCGCCATCAGGGCAATGCCGCCGGGATCAGAACCAATCAAATTCATTTCCTTGACGATACTCTCTTGGTCGTGTGCATGGATCAGATACGGTTTATGCTTATTCATCTCGATACTCCTTGTACATGTTGTCGATAGCATACCATACTCAACCAGACAATTCTACAGACTGACGGTATGCTGTGTGCAGTTTCTGCGTGATTTCTCCGTAGACCTGCCGAACCTCCTGTTGGTTGATATATGAAACAGGAACAAGCTCTTGAATCGAGTTGGTGACAAAAACTTCATCCGCCCGAAGCAGCTCTTCCATCGGATAAAGCCCCTCCTCGACCGGGATACAGAGCTTGTCCGCAAGCGTTATGACATGCTGTCTGGTGATGCCGCCAAGAATACCCGTCGACAGGGCTGGCGTGTATAGAGATCCGCTACGGGCCCAGAACAGATTGCTGACAATCCCTTCACATACATAGCCTTCCCGGGTCAGAAACAAACCCTCCACAGAAGGGTCGTCTCCTACTTCCAATTTGGCCAGGGCGTTATTCAAATAGTTGTGTGATTTCAGCCGAACAGTGCCCTCCGCTGTTTGTCTCGGAATGGAGACGGTTTGCAGCTTTTTAGGTTTTGGGGGCTGCAGCAGCGGAGATACCGGTTTGGCGAAAATATAAAGAGACGGATTGGCATAACCGCTGCCGACAAGCCCAATGCCCTCATTACCTGCTGTTACGCTTAAACGTACGTACGCATCGTCCAGGTTGTTGGCAGTTACTGTGCGCTGCACCGCTTCCCTCAGCTCGTCTTCGTTCCATCGAAGCTTAATGCTCAGTTCTGACAGCCCCGCCATCAATCGCGCAGCATGTTCTTTCCAAAGAAAAATGTTTCGTTGGTACACTCTCATCGTCTCAAACAAGCCGATGCCATATAAAAAGCCGTGATCCGTTACAGGCACCCTTGCCTGTTCAATCGGTACCAGATCGCCATTCACGTATACGATCATGCAGGTCTCTCCTTATCTGTCATTCCCCTTGCGAAAATAACCACCCGACTTAAGGACAGATACAAGCGATTATATTCCGAAAAAGCCACCCGACAGATCGAGTGGCTTGGCATCATTCATTTTGTGAGTCTATCAAATCGACTAGTTGGTTTTCTCCTTGGCATATGCGATCAAGAAATTCTTGAGCAGTTTCTTCCCATGCTCCGTAATGATCGATTCAGGATGAAACTGAACACCTTCAACAGCGTATTCCCGATGGCGAATTGCCATAATTTCACCCTCAGCCGTACGCGCGGATACTTCCAGCACGTCTGGCAAAAGCTCTTCCTGAACAATCAAAGAGTGATAACGGGCAGCCGTAAACGGAGAAGGAATGTCTTGAAAAATTGTCTTGCCATCATGGAAAACCTCTGACGTTTTCCCGTGCATTAACCGCTCGGCGCGAATTACTTTGCCTCCGAACACCTGACCAATTGATTGGTGTCCCAAACATACGCCAAGAATCGGAATCCGTCCGGCAAAATGGCGAATGACCTCCATGCTGACCCCAGCTTCGTTCGGCGTGCACGGACCGGGTGAAATCATCAAGTAATCCGGGTTCAACTTCTCAATTTCTGCGATAGTGATCTTATCATTGCGGTAAACCTGCAGTTCTTCCCCTAACTCTCCGACAAACTGTACCAGGTTGTAGGTAAACGAATCATAGTTATCAATCATCAAAATCATGCTCGGCTCTCCTCCAAACTCTTCTTTCTGTTCTGGCTCAACTCTAAAGCTTTCCATAACGCTTCTGCCTTCTTCAAAGACTCGTAATACTCTGCTTCCGGGTTGGAATCGATCACAATTCCCGCCCCCGCCTGTACATGCGCCTGCCGGTTTTTTACGACCATGGTGCGAATCGCGATGTTCAACTCCACGTCTCCGTTAAAATCAAACCAGCCAATTGATCCGGTGTAAACGCCCCGCTTCACGGGTTCCAATTCGCCAATGATTTGCATGGTTCTGATTTTGGGTGCACCGGTAATCGTGCCGCCGGGGAAAGCGGCCTCAATCGCGTCATACGCATCTTTGCCGTCAGCCAGTTCCCCTTTTACATGGGAAACGATGTGCATCACATGGGAGTATCGCTCAATCACCATCAGTTCGCTTACCTCAACGCTTCCGTAGCGGCAAACCCGCCCCAGATCGTTGCGCTCCAGGTCGACAAGCATCACGTGCTCGGCTCGCTCTTTTTCATTGTTGATCAGCTCACCGGCAAGTGCCAAATCTTCTTCCTCCGTCTTTCCGCGAGGACGCGTTCCGGCAATCGGTCTTGTGCTGACATGGCGTTCTTTTACTTTGACGAGCAATTCCGGCGAACCGCTGACAAGCTGGAAATCGGAGAAGTGCAGGTATCCCATGTACGGAGAAGGATTTAACTTTCTCAGCACGGAATAAACTTCATCCGCTCCCACCTCAATTGGCTTCGTCTGCCGGACAGACAGATTCACCTGAAAAACGTCGCCTTGTGCGATATAAGCTTGTACACGCTCCACCGCCTGTTCAAACTCTGCCTTGGCAAAGGAAACTTCTTGAGGCTTGGCTTGGGACAGCGGCTTTTTGCGCAGGGCTTCCCAGTCGGTATCGTCCATTACGGATTCAGCTTCCAAGATACCCTGTAACAATTGGCGAAGTTCTTCCACTGTCAGATCAAACGATTCAACTGTCATCGCGTGTGCAGGAACATGGCGGATACAGATGATTTCACGTGTCTGTAGATCAAAGACAATGACGTTATGATATATCATAACATACAGATCGGGAGCTGTAAGTCATCGACGGCATCATTGGCAACGGTCGGCTCAAAGATTTCGTTCAAGTCATAGCTTAAGTATCCGATTGCCCCGCCGGTAAAATCGGGTAACTGCTCCATCCTCGGTGTCCGGTATTGTTCCATGTAACGGCGAAGGGTATGAAGCGGGTTTTCATCCGTTACCACTTCTGTATGGCCGCCTGACTCCTGTATCGTGGTGCATCGATGCTTGCTTTGTATGACGGCAATCGGGTCATAGGCAAGGTATGTGTATCGACCGGCCCTTCCGCTTTCCAGCAGGACAGCACCCGTCAGTTGGGGGGATAGCTTTTGCAATACCTCAAACGGGTCAACAGCATGATGCCATGCCGCCCGAACAGCAATGGGGATATGGGTGTACTCTGCCAGAAATGCCTGTATGTCTCGATAACTTGGCTGGATCAAAAGTGTTCACGCTCCGCTGTATCATACTCATCACTAGCATACCACACGCAAAACCCGCGCGGCAAAAAGCGAAAAGAAACCACCAAACCTCAAGCAGAGATTTGGTGGCTTGGATACTTTATATTTTAGTCTTCAAAGTTATATAAAGGAGTAGAAAGGTAGCGCTCCCCGTTGCTTGGGATAACGGCAACCACTTTTTTGCCTTTGCCCAGCTTGCGAGCCACTTGGAGTGCGGCAAAAATGGCTGCACCAGATGAAATACCGCCCAGAATGCCTTCTACACGGGCAACCTGACGAGCTGTCTCAAATGCTTCCTCATTCTCTACTTGAATAATCTCGTCGTAAATCTCTGTATCAAGGATAGCTGGAACAAAACCTGCGCCAATACCCTGGATTTTGTGCGGACCTGGCTTACCGCCGGAAAGAACAGGAGATGCAGCCGGTTCAACCGCTACAATATGAATGTTCGGATACTCTTCTTTCAAAACCTGCCCTGCTCCTGTAATGGTTCCGCCTGTACCGACACCGGAGATCAATGCGTCGATTCCGCCCAATTCTTTGGCTTGAGCCAATAGCTCGCGACCTGTTGTTTCACGGTGTACTTGCGGGTTAGCCAGGTTGTTAAACTGCTGAGGCATGAAGTAGTCCGGATTTTCTTTGACGATTTCCTCCGCTTTGCGGATGGCACCTCCCATACCCTCCGATCCCGGAGTAAGTACAAGCTCTGCACCGTATGCGCGAAGCAGATTGCGCCGTTCAATACTCATCGTATCCGGCATAACCAGAATGGCACGATAACCTTTGGAAGCCGCTACCATAGCAAGTCCGATCCCTGTGTTGCCGCTGGTCGGTTCGATAATGGTAGCACCTGGTTTTAACTTGCCGCTTTTTTCCGCATCTTCAATCATGGCAAGGGCAATCCGGTCTTTAACGCTTGAGCCTGGGTTGAAAAACTCCAGTTTCAAGTAAATATCCGCCATATCTTCGCTGACTACTCGATTTAATTTTACCAATGGGGTATTGCCGATCAAATCTGTAATAGATTGTGCAACACGCATTTTTTCCGCCTCCCGAATAACCGAGTAAAATACTAGGTTTTATAGGTATTATAGCAAAGAGAAGAAAAATACGTCAATTAGTGTTTTCAGATTGAATGGTAACACCCACTGCCTGCTTTAATTTGGCAAGCACATCATCCAAAGATACTTGCGAAAGGGCAAGCTGCCTCTTGATCTGATCTTTCACTTCGTCGAAAGAGAATTGGGCAGCTTTTTTCAACTCCTGAACACGAATAATGGCATATCCCTCGTCTACGGGAATCGGTTTGCTGTCTTGGCCAATCCCAAGAGCCGGAACTTCTTGGCGAATGGAAGCCGGGACAGACTCGTCAATAAGCGATACCCACCCCATATCCCCGCCGGTTCCAGCAGTGTAAGAATCGATGGAGCGCTCCTTGGCAAGAGTAGCAAAATTAGCTCCCTGTTTTAGCTCTTGCCGTACTTGTTCCGCCTCTTCTTTGGAAGAGACCGTAATGATGGAGAGGTGAGCTTGTGCCGGTTGATGAAATTCATCCTGATGAGACTCATAGTAGTTGTGAACATCGGCATCGTCTACGGCAATATCTTTGATCGCGATCTCTTCCAACAGCATGTGGTAGCGTATCTCGTCCATTACTTCCTGCTTGCTGGTGCCCGCTTCCTGTTTTAGCGTCTGATCGAAATCCTGGCTGCCTTCATAGCTATCTTCCAATTTGGCCAATTCTTCCTGGATCCGCTTTTCGTCCACGGTAATTCCCAAACGCTTCGCTTCCTGCAGCACTACCTGCCGATTCACCATATCGTTTAATACCTGCTGTCCGTACTTCCGCTTCAAGGCTTGTACCCAGTCAGACTCGGAAATGGTCTGACGGCCAACTACTGCCATTGTCTGTACATGGCCCGTTCCTTTGTACCAGGACCAACTGACAACGGCCAAAAGCAGAATCAATCCCCCGATCAATCCCCACAACACCCGGACGTTGTTCACTAGTCTCCCTCTCCTTGTTTTGCTTGTTTTGTTCTCGGCTACTCTATCTCATCGTGAATTCGTTGAAGTTCGTCCTTGTCAAAGTGATAGCGTTCATTACAGAAATGGCAAAAGACTTCCGCTTCCCCCTGCTCATCGATTGTGCTTCGGATCTCTTCTTTCCCCAAGCCGAACAGCATATTTTCTACTTTTTCCTTCGAGCAGGTACAGGTAAACTGGATATCCGTTCTGCTTAAAATTTTCGGCTGATCGAGTACCTTAGCCAGAATTTCCTCTGGCGTCATCCCTTCGCCAATCATGCGGGAAACCTGCGGCAGCTCACTTAAACGCTGTTCGATCTGGTCAATTACCTCGTCCGGTGTACCAGGCAGCAATTGGAGAATAAACCCGCCTGCAGCCAGAACGGAGCGATCCTCCGGGTTCACCAATACCCCTACTCCAACAGCGGAAGGCGTTTGTTCCGAGACCGTAAAATAGTAGGCGAAATCTTCCCCTATCTCTCCGGAGACAATCGGCACGCTTCCCTGATACGGTTCGCGCATTCCCAAATCCTTGGTCACGTATAAAAAGCCTTCGGTACCAACCGCGCGCCTCACATCCAGCTTCCCTTTTTCATTCAGTTCAAAATGGACATGCGGGTTGGTTACATAGGCTCGCGCTTCCCCATCCGCATTGGCCTCCGCCACGATTTGTCCGATCGGGCCGCCTCCTTTGATTTTAACGGAAAGCCGCTCGTCCCCTTTTAGCATTGCCCCCATCATAATCGTAACGGTAAGGGTTCTGCCCATCGCAGCCGTTGCCGTATTCCATGTATCGTGACGACGGCGAAGTACTTCGGTAATCCCGGTCGTCTGCGCCGCAAACGCCCTGACATGACCGTCAAACCCCGTCGCTCTCACCAAATAATCACCCATGATGTTTCCCCCTTTAAAGAACGTACAAATACAACTAATGAACATACAAATACAACATACATGTTTTGTCAGATGAACACAACCAAACGCCTTGTCATTTAGAGGCGAAATAAGAAAAACCGTACGACAATTCGCACGGTCACAAACTATTATATGTCGAAGCTTAGGGATAAGTCGCAGCTTTAGGAAAGATACTCCATCAAAGATCGGCAATTCTTCTGTTTGCGCAAGCGGTCAATGGTAGTCGCTTCAATCTGGCGAATCCGCTCCCGGGTCAAGCCAAAGATTTTACCCACTTCTTCGAGCGTGTACACCTGATCGTTGTACAATCCGTACCGCATGGCAATAATCTCCTGTGCTCGGGGATTTAGCCGTCCAAGCGCGTCAAAAACCTGTTTTCGCAAATCTACCTTTTCGATCCAATCATCCAGAGAGGATTCGCCATCATCGACAATTTCTGCATAACTTAAGGCCTCTTCCTCCAACTCCGCTTCCGAACCGTCGACATAAGGATTCTCATCAAAAGATTCCGTTTTCATCATCAACGTGTACTCGATAATCTCCACTTTTTCAAGGGTCATATGGAGAGCTTCGGCAATCTCATGCCGTTCCGGAGAGCGGCCAAGCTGATGAGCAAGCTTAAGAACTTCCTTTTGATACTGGCGAATCTGCTCATGCATATGGACCGGAATGCGAATCAGACGGCCCTTGTCACTGATAGCTCGCGTAATCGCTTGGGATATCCACCAGTGAGAGTAATGATACAGACGAACGCCTCGATTAATGTCGAATTTTTCGATGGCAGTGAACAGTCCAAATGTGCCCTCCTGAATCAAATCAAGAAACGGCATGCCTTTTTTGAGATGGCGCAAAGCCGTACTGACGACGTACCTCAGATATGCTTGCACTAATTTTTCACGAGCCTGGAGATCGCCATCCTGCTGATAGCGGATCAGGCATTGCATCTCTTCTTCTCGGTCTAACATGGGTGTTGCAGCGACGCTTTCCAGGAACAACAAGGCGGATGTGTCCGATCGAAGTGATTTCGGAACAACAATCCCTAATTGTCTTTCAACTTCCCGCCAACGACGGGGACAACCTTGGAAAGAGGAGTGACTAGCAGTCATGCGCAACCCTCACTTCATCGGAAATAGAAATATTCAGTTATTTCTTTATTAGCGTATTTCGACAAAGAATAACTGATTCCTTCCTGTTTACAGAATATTTACGGAAAGTATAAGCTATTTTTAACGGAAAGTATAAGGTATTTTTACTGGAAGAGGCCCCAATCACTGGAGTAAGATCTAAATTATCTATATTATATACATTATATACAAATTATCCATATTATATAGAAAAAATGAGACAGACAGCCTTTTGTGGCTGTCTGTCATCTGCCTGGAGTCTACCATTTCAATTCTTCAACACTCGCCACGGGAAACTTGTGTCCGGGCAGGAAAGCGGCCAGCGGCCTGTCTTGTACGTAGCTGACCGCAACCAAGGAGGGGCCAACCATCCGCTTCGGTGAAAGGGCGACGGTTTGGCCGCTCTCTTCCTGAATCGATAAGTAGATGTATCCTCCCGCCGCATTTGCTTGGTTGCCCTGGGTTACTTGTTGAAGCTGCAAATTACCGTTTGCAAATTTCACAAGCAAGTGAATATCCTTTTGCCAATTCAAAAAATCCACGTAGTAATGCAGAAACGGCAGCGGATCAGTCGTGACGCTCCCTTCATCCGGGATAAACTGATTTCCTTGAAACCGGTATCCGCCGTTTTGTTCCATCCGTTTCACAAAACGCGCAACCGCTTCTTCTTCTACTAGATCAATCACTCCTTCTGTCTTCAGCCGCTGGTTGATCGCGAATGTGGCATCTTGATTCGCCAACTCCAGAAGCGACTTTACTTCCTGTTTTTTCTGCATGGCTACATCCGTATCAATGGTTGTAAGGCCAAACAACAGGAACAGAAGCGTTGCCGAAATGGTTAAAAGCTGAATCCCCGTACCATTCTCCTCCTAATGCCCCTTCTAAATTCTCCTTATAAATTCTCCTTCTAAATTCTTATAAATTCTTCTTCTAAATTCTTCTCCTAAATTCTCCTGCTAAAGATCATAATCCATCACTTGAATGGTGCCGATTCTCTGAATCTCCAAGGGTCTCGCCCACTCCGGAAACAATCCCGACAAGAGAGGATACGGCATCTCCATCTGCAGGCTAAATTCATCTTCATGGCTCCATACATCAGGGTTCGTCGTGACAATTCGTTGCACGCTGACCATCACATCCTCCGGTTTCAGGCGGTATGTTTTGCTGCCCAGCTCCTGTTGAACAAACTGTCTGAGTGCCGTTTCAATTTCGGATTCATTCTGCCCGCCATGATTGTTGACAAACTTCGCAGCCGCAAAACTAAGCTCTTGCAATTCGCTTTTCATTTGCAGTACCGTATGAACCTGGGCAACACCAACCGGTACAACAAGGAGAAGCATGATGCTTAATAGTGTGGTAATGAATTGCCCCATCAGGTTACACCAAAATGCATGACATGCTCAAACAATCGGCTAAAAAAGCTTTTGCTGGCATCTAACAGATTCTGTTTTCCGCTGAATAGAACCGCAGCAGTAAGCGGAAGGGTTAACGCCATTAGTGCCAAGACCGTTATCAACTTGTTCATTCTACCACCCCGGACTAAAATACTCTGACGGTCGGCTCCCCGAAAAACGGAAGACGGGTTCTCCTTCGAATAGGTAATGTACCCACTCTGAAACTTTGGACGGACGAATTTGTATTGATAAGTAGATAGATTCATTGTTTTCTTTTCGGGCCCGTATGGTTTCATCTCTCGGCCATGTACCGGCAAAGAAATCATCTTCAATCGGCTGCCAACCCATTCCCTCCATTTTGTTGCTGTAATATTGTGCCAATTGGTTGTCCAAATAGCCGATATCCTCCATATCGTCCAGCAAGTCATGGTAAAATCCCCTCGCGATCGCCCGCTCAAGCGTATAAGTCTCCATGCAAGCTATCAATGAGAACACCGCCAGGATAACACTTATACAGATGAGGAAAACTTTAAGCTTAACCATGTCTTCCTCCAATCCCTTTCATTACGAACAATTTGATGGCTAAAAAAGCGAAGCGAACGCGTGACGAACCTGCTTAATGATAAATCAAATGTGTGGCTTGCTTCACTCGAATCTCTTGAGTCTGTTTGACTTGTCCCTCCGGTGATGAAGACCAAACATAGCTGCACAGGCAGCCAACCAACGAAACGATGATAAGTAATGAGAGGTGCTGAGACATACTATCTGCTTGTATACGTTGTTCCGTTTTGGGTTGTAAACCGAATGGTCTCATTGGTTGCATCGTAGTTAAGCGATGAAACAGACGTGTCAATATGTTCAGCCGAATTTGTTGCAGAAGGACTCAATTCATTGCCGTAAGAACTTACGCCAATCCCCAGAACCATGACACATGCTAAAAAGATGAAAAACAT
>JBHGXW010000067.1:0-65071 GCA_041920465.1 Paenibacillaceae bacterium
ATCCATTGTTTAGATAATGATCAACAACCTCAAACTTTTCTTCTGGTGTGTATGTTTTTCTGATTTTCCCCATAAAAAATCCCTCCACAGTAGACAGTACAGACCTTTCTTTTATCTGTCTACTATAGAGGGATCATATCAGGATATAGCATCTCTTTCACAGCCTATTTTTGTGGAAAACGTCTTGGCGTTTTTCATGAGACTCAGATGTGACCGTTGTTTTAAGTTATTGGGGATTGCCCAATGTTACCGTAGCGGTTTTCTTGAATCCGTCACGATAGAAGGTGACGACTACTTTATCTCCTGGTTTCTTGCTGAGGGTCAAGTATTTCCGCAGTTGGGCGCTGTTTTCGATATCCTGGTTATCCAGTTTGGTGATTACGTCATATTGGCGCAAGCCCGCTTTATAGGCAGGAGTGAAGTCACCGATCTCCATGATCACGACACCCGCATTCACTTCATCCGGCAAGTGCAGGGTTTCCTTCCAGTGGTAACGCGGTACATTGGTCAAATCGCGTGGCCCAATACCGATATAGCCGCGTTTCAGTTTACCGTCTTTCATCAATTGCTCGGTAATCTTTTTCACGTCGTTGATAGGGATGGCAAAACCTAATCCCTCTACGCCTTCGCGAGAAATCTTCATCGTATTGATCCCGATTACCTGACCGTAAATGTTGACCAAAGCGCCGCCGCTGTTACCCGGGTTGATCGCCGCGTCCGTTTGGAGCACGTCCAACTCCCAGTCGTTTTGGCCATCATCGTTTACGTCAATCGGCATGGAACGGTTAAGCGAGCTGACAATCCCTTGCGTTACAGTGCGAGAGAATGTAAGACCTAACGGGTTCCCAATGGCAATGGCCGGTTCGCCTACTTTTAAGGTGGAGGAATCACCAAGTTCGGCAACCTGTGTTACTTTGGAGCCGTCAATCTCCAATACGGCAAGGTCGGTCAATTGGTCAGAACCAAGAACTTTTGCTTCCACTTTCTCGCCGCTTGGCAGAGATACCTGAAGCTGCTCGGCACCGTCAATCACGTGATAGTTGGTGATGATGTGCGCTTTTCCGCCTTTTTTCTCGAAGATGACCCCGGAGCCTTCTCCTTTTTCCACGGAGCTGGACTCGTTGGTCCAAATGTTGTTTTCACGTTGGATGTTGATAATACCTACAACCGCATTCTCTACTTTGGCTACGGCCCGTACTGTTGCTGTGTCGACATTAACGGAAATCGGCTGCAAAGTAGCGCTGTTTGTCTCATTCAATGCCAGAGCGGTATTCGGTTGAATTGCCGACAGATACCCCGAGTTGGAAAGCGTCGGAAGCATAAGCAGTACGACAAGGCCACCAATTACTGCCGAGGTAACCGAGGTAAGAATCAGACGTCCGGTGCCTTTCTGTTTCTCCCTTTTATTCTCGATTTGATACATATCATCGTAAAAACCCATCCTTCATACTCTCCTTCCATCTCTTATTAGGGTTACAGGTTTGGGATTTTCATATACTCCTTATTTACAGCTTAAGTATACGAAGTCAATGTAGAGAAATGACGTGAGAATTATGGAAAGGTTGTGGAATCCTATAAAATCTCTAATTTCGTAGGACGGTCAGGATACGTTTCACGAAGATGAACATCGTCGCCTACTTTTAGCCCCTTTTCCTCCAAAATGCCTTTTACCGTCAATTTGGCCAGTTCCATCATGTTGTTTTCTTTGCTCAGGTGAGCCAGGTAGATCCGCTCTGCTTGTCCGCCCAGTATGTCGGTTAACGCTTCACCTGCCGACTCGTTCGACAGATGGCCAACATCGCTAAGGATACGCTGCTTAATGCTCCACGGATATCTGGACATCCTGAGCATTTCCACATCATGGTTGGATTCGAAGACATATGCGTCTGCCCCGCGAATCGTTTCTTTGATCCGATCGCTTACATATCCCAAATCCGTGGCTATACTCAGCTTCTTATTGTCATGATAAAAGCAGTAGCCCATCGGCTCGACAGCATCATGGGAGATTCCGAATGATTGAATACCCAAGTCTTTGAACTCACGAGATTCTCCTGTCTCAAATATTTGCTGCTGCTCAAGCTTCACGGTGCCAATTTGGGATTGAAGCTCGTTCCAGGTTTTCGAATTGGCGTAAATCGGGATGTTGTAGCGTCGGGCAAAAATTCCGATTCCCTTGATATGGTCGGCATGCTCGTGTGTTACCAGAATAGCTTGAATCTCAGCCGGGTTCACCCCGATTTCCTTAAGAGCGGCTTCCGCTTGTTTTCCCGATATACCCACATCAATCAAGACGGAGAAGTGATCAGTCCCTACATAAATGCAATTTCCTGTACTCCCGCTGGCGAGGACACTAAACTTCAGCATCTTTTTCCTCTCTTTCAAGTTGCTATCTTTTTTCTGTAAGCGGTTGTTCGATGGCACCCGTGAAGCCGTTCACATAATGTATTTTGCCGTTGTGAATGAACCTCCACACGGGGGCAAGAATCTGAAAATCAGCATCGTATTCATGGCCGTAATACCCTAGTTCCACATCTGTGATTTTTTCGCCGCTTTGGATAATTTCCTTATCTACTAATGAACGCAAGGCCGTATAGGCAGAAATCACCTGCCTGCTAGAGCCTTGATTGTGAATTTGGACATAGGTTTGTCTGTATCCGATTGCCATGCCGTTTTTCAAGCGGACTTCGAGCGGCGCGACATAAACCGGAATGCCGTCGTAAATCTGCCAAAACAGAATCTTGTCGGTTTGCGGGATGCGAATCTCTTGCCGATACTGGTTCGCATATAAGACACGCTGGCTGATCTGGCGCAGAAACTCATCGGGGTTCTTACGGTCATTGGCTGGGATCGGTTGAGCAAATTTGGAGACAATCGCCGTATTCTCCAGGGTGATTTGCTGCCCCGGCATCTCTTTGGCCATCAGTGTGTCAAACCCGAGGTACTCCGCATTAACGTAATTCATTTCTCTCGTTTCCTGCGGGATTTCCACCTGAAGCGTGATTTGCTTCTGTGCCAGATACATGCTCAGATCGGATGCCTGTCCCGCATCTACCTCCTGATCCATCCAGTGCTGTGTTCGCGACGCATACACCTGATAGCCTAAAAACAGGTCCAGAAACAGGAAAGCCCAGATTAGGACGGTTTTTGCCCTACTCCAATCCATTCTCCTTTCCTCCCCCTGAATTACGAGATTTGGCTTGGACCAACATGCGAGAGCCGTCCACAAGTTCTACTACCCATGCAGGACTCATCTCTATATATCCCTGATAAACTGTGCACTCATACGCAAGATAAGCGTTACTTATCCTGTTTGTATCGAAATTCAGCGACCGCAAATACTGGAACAGTTCAGGTCCCGACATAACCGTCCACTCTTTGAAATTGATATAACGGTCGAGATTCAGAATCGGCTGTCTCAGCGTAACAATTTGGCCTTCCTCTGACGTCGCGGTAATCTCATCAAGAGAGCCCCCATCTCTGCTTACCAGGGGATAAGCTCCCAGATACTGGCGGAATGTGATGATGTCGCCTTCTCCAAAGCGCTCTTCCATGCTTTCAAAACGGTACGTATCCGTCCAACCGAGATGCTGGTTGACAAACGCAACGGCGCCGCGCAGCTTGTCCTCATTGGTAAGCGCCTCTTTTTGCTGCGGCAATGCCGGATCTGTGTACGTCATAACCGGTTGTCCCGGACGAATTTGGATGGATCGGCTGCCATCCGTAAAAATAATCGTGCCGTCTCGTTCCACCACTTGCCGAACCAGTGTGGGGTCGAGGAAAAAAGCTTGAATGACAGCTTCATTTCGGATCGGCACGAATGAGTAGAGGAACTGGCGCATTTTGAACGGTTCCTTAGGCAAGTAGTAAATATTCCAGTAGGCCATCACTTGTGAATTGAGTGTCGTTGTGTTGTGGGCTTTTACCTTAAGAATCTGCTCAGGCAGATGTTTGCCCAATGGCAAGTAGGAATCTCGCAGATCTTTGGGACTTACAACGGTACGCGCCCGGATTACTCTTTGATCTTCATCAGACAGGAACAACGCATATACCATGTCGTCCCGCTCCTCGTAATAAAGCCAAAGCCGATCAATTCCCTTGATGTCTCCCTCAATCTCGCCGCGTAATGTAAACAATTGACTGGCGAGACTAAGCGGAATCGTTGACCGGAACTGGATTTCCAACCCCGGCTTATCTTTGGTTAAAGCCTGCCACTTATCGTCGGGAAGCGGAAAATACAAAAAGTCATAGAAGTACCACTTTGCCATCAACGAACTGAGTACCCGGTATTGCGCATCGTTGGCATTTGCCTTGGTATGGTGATCCGCCCCATAATGAAACACAATCGAATCCGGTTCAATCAGCTCTTCCAGCTGCTTGCTCTCTCCTACCGTCTTGGATTCAATATAAGTAGTCGGGGCGATCACCTCAAACTGCGGATGATTTTGCCAGAGAAACCAGGTTAAGATAAAGCTTGTCAGCACAAGCAGATTGAGCAGCACGGTTTTTGTGTTTTCTCTCCAATTACTCATGCGATTCACTCCGATCCGCAAACGGCAACCAGAAAGCGACTGTCGTGCCTTCATTCAATTCACTCGATATCTCAATTTCGGCACCGTGGGCTTGGACCAATTCTCTCGCAATCGCAAGCCCTAGGCCTGTTCCTCCCTGACTGCGGGAACGTGCCTTGTCCACTCGGTAAAAGCGTTCGAAAATTCGGCGCAGATCCCGTTTCGGAATGCCGATTCCCGTGTCAACAATCCAAACGTTAACCCGTCTTGCCTCATTGTTAGCTTTGGCCTGGATGGTAACCGAGCCGCCGCTGGTTGTATATTTAATCGCATTGGAGATTAAGTTGTCCAACACTTGCGTAATGGTATCCTGATCGGCAAACACCTCTGGCAGGACTTCGGGGATTTCGACCATCAGCTTGATCCCTTGCTGCTCCGCCTGCATGGAAAAGCGATCTGCCGCATAATGGAGCAGCTGGGCCAGATCAAAAGCTTTAGGTTTTATGGGAACGCCTTGGGAATCAAAACGTGACAGCTGCAGCAAGTCGTTCACCAGGCGAATCATCCGCTCCGTCTCATTCATGGTGACGCCGAGAAAGCGCTGAGAAATCTCCGGATCTTGATTGGCTCCGTCCAGCAGCGCTTCGACATAGCTTTTGATCGTTGTCAAAGGAGTCCTGAGCTCATGCGATACATTGGCGACAAATTCGCGCCGCTGCTGTTCCAGCCTTGCCTGCTCCGTCACATCTTGCAAAACGGCGATCAAGCCGCCCTTTTTCCCGCTATCCTGCTGCAACGGGGTAAAGGTGACACGAAGCAGGATCGTTTCACGATTAGCCAGCATCATCTCCAAAAGGAGGGGATCAGACTCTGCAAACAGCGGCATTTCCTCTTCAGGCGGCAGCCGCAGCACATCGTAGAGCGTCTTTCCCTGAGAAAGCACTTCAACACTTTTTACCTCCAGCATCTCCTCCGCGGAACGGTTCATCAGGATAATCCGTCCTTCCCGGTCCGTGGCGATTACTCCATCACTCATATTGGCCAATACTTGCGATAACTTTTCCCGTTCTTCTTCCTGTACGAGGATGGCTTCTTTCAGCCGGGTCGTCATATAGTTGAAAGCCATGCCTAATTGCCCAATTTCATCGCCGCTGTAAACTTGAACAGTCCGGTCAAAATCTCCGTTGGCAACCGCTTTTGCCTGACGTGTCATCTCTTTGACCGGAGTGGTAATCGTTCTTGCCAGCAAAACTCCCAAACCGGCTGTCAAAAATAGAGCAAACCCCGTTCCTGCCGCCAAAATGTTGGTGATTTTCCCTATCGTGGTGTACATATCCTCCATCGAGGCCACCATGTAGACAACGCCATACACGACATTTCCCTTTTTCACAGGAACCACCAACATTTTGACGCGGTGTCCCGTTTGTGGGTCGATGCGCAGTGCCTCGTTGCGCGTTCCCATCAAAGCAATGGTTACTTCGCTTTGCGATGTTTTCTGACCGATGATCCCTTGATTATCTTCAGTCGTACTGATAATGCTGCCATTCTGATCGATTACACGTACATTGGCCTTTAATCCGACCAAGTTATGGATCAGGTTATCAATGTCTGTCTTGAGGCTATCGGGATTATGCTTCTCATCCAGCGACGAGCTTAAATATTTGCCCAAATGTGTCGCTAACAATGAAGCTTGTGCATTCAGCGTTTCATTGAAGTTGTTGGTGTAATAGCTCTCCACCTCACGCGCAAAATACGCACCGATAAATTGCATCGCCATGAGGATCAACAGCATGTACATGACCACAAGCTTCCATTGGATCGTCTTGAACAGCTTCCGATGAAACATCAAATCGTTCCCCCAAGGCTTGGGTTACGCAAGGTATATCCCAGACCACGCCTCGTGATGATGTATTTAGGCTGACTCGGATCGTCTTCGATTTTTTCGCGAAGACGGCGGACCGTCACGTCTACCGTCCGGACATCCCCGAAGTAGTCAAACCCCCAAACCGCTTGCAACAAATGTTCGCGGGTCAATACCTGTCCTTGGTGGCGGGCAAGGTAAACAAGCAGTTCAAACTCCCGATGCGTTAAATCAAGTGTTTCTCCCAGCTTGGAAACCGTATAGGAATGGGTATCTATATCCAATTCAAAAATATGGAGCAAGTGGCTATCCTTCTCCATGTGTCTGGGCTTCTGACGCCGCAAGTGGGCTTTTACCCGGGCAACAAGCTCCCTCGCGCTAAACGGCTTGGTGACATAATCATCAGCCCCTAATTCCAGTCCCAATACTTTATCCAATTCGGAATCTTTGGCTGTCAGCATGATAATCGGCATTTCGAACTGCTGCCGGACAGTCTTGCATACATCCATTCCGTCCCGTCCAGGCAGCATGACATCAAGCAGGATCAGATCCGGTTTCTCTGCTTGCACCAGCTCAAGCGCACCGTCCCCGTCATACGCGCAAATCACCTGGTAGCCTTCCTTTTCCAACGTAAACTTGAGTATATCGGCAATCGGTTTTTCATCATCTACTACGAGAAGTTTCGCCATCACGCTCACCTCTTTTCTACCTACTCCAATTCCACTTCTTCGCCTGGATTTCCTGCCTTCATGTTGTCCTTCCAGAGAATACCTGGCGTGGTGGAAATGGTGAAAATAAGGAAGGGCCGCTCTTTAACAGAGCCGCCCTCATTTTGATCAGTATTCAATTATCTTCTCAAGAAGCGTATCGGGTTTTGCAGTACCCCATTTTTATGGACTTCAAAGTGTACGTGTACACCTGTGGAGTCACCGGTTGAACCCATAATTCCAATTGCTTTTCCTTGTGCTACCACATCGCCTACATCGACACTGATGGAACGCAAATGTCCGTATAGAGTTACCAGACCGTTACCGTGATCAATCGTCACGGAATTACCGTAATCGCCGTTCCAACCAGCTTGTATGACTCGTCCGTTGTCTACCGCGCGAATCGTACCGGATCCGGCAATATCAATGCCTTTATGCAGTCTGCCCCAGCGCATTCCGAATCCGCTGCTGATATATCCTCTTGCCGGCCAAATAAATCGTCCGGTTCCGCGAGATGGGATAACTTTGGTTCCTCGTTCCAGAATCTTCGGAACCGGATTCGCTATGATCTGTTGCCCAATTACTGTTCGATCCACTACTTGTCCATTTTCTTTGATGACTTTATATCGTACGGTTTTCTTACCTTCTTTTCCTTCTTGCAGAACCCTTACCTCACCTTTTGGCATGGAGCTGTTGGTGCGTGTTTGCTCTGTGTAAGGGATTTCTTCATTCTGTACAGTTTCTTCCACTACTTGTACGGTGACAAGCGGTCGAAGTGCTGTAACGTTAATCGGCTGTCCAAGTTGTAATACGGTATTTTCCGTGATGCCCGGGTTGTTGGCGTAAATGTCTTTAGAAGTGATCCCGTATTTCTGGGCGATACAACCAATACAATCACCCGGTTGAACAATATGTACAACTTGCTTAAAGGTGCCTTTGCGGAGCAATTCATCCAGCTTGTCCGCGGTTAATACTTGTGCCGCAGGAACTGAATCCGCTTCCGTTTTTACTTCCTCTTTAAACTTAACTTCTTTGACAGCTTGTCCTTTCGCAACGTTCTCGAAGGACGCAGCGACTGCTGACTGTTTCTTGTTGCCCGTAAAGTTTACTCCGCTGAAACGCTGCTTGATCTTGGCCAAAACGGCATCGGCCGTCGCCTGATCCGGGGCGTATCCGACTGTTTGTCCATTTACAATAATTTTTACCGCTTCGACTTTCACGTTGGCTTCAGCGGATAAAGCAGCGATAGCGGCATTATTGTCGAAACTCGGCTTATAGCTTGTCTCTTCCGTAAACGTGATGTAATCCGACATTTTCAAGGTAAGTCCGCTGTGCTTCGCTTCCTCTTCCTTTAGCTTGGCTTCCGCCCACTTATTCACTACCTCAGGATTGTCGACAACACCCATCTCTTTGCCATTTACAATGACATGATAAACCGTATGTACGTTTGACTGATAATAGTAAGTAGCTATTCCTCCAATGGAGGCGGCAAGTAAAAATACTGCAGATACCATTCTTGCTTGTTTTTTATGGCTTTCTACATATGACCAAGCATTTTTCGCAAGATGCTTGGCTTGCTGACTACTGCGACGAAGGAGAGGCTCCATCCGTTGCGTAAACCAGGTTTTCCAATTATCTGGCTGCATCGTATCCCTCCGAAATCAAAAAGCCAATTTAGTACTTGCAGAATATTCGAATAAATCTTGAGTCTAATACTATTCTACCTAATTCAACAGGATTTTTCTTCCAAAAGGCCCATAAAAACCACTATTATGACTTTACCATAAGAAAGATTATCAGTTCAAGTGTTAAATCCTGTCGAATAAGTTCAGAATCGAAGTGTCATAATATGATCAAGAAATTGTAAAAATAGGTTAACATTTGTCTATTATTGTCGTATTTACGGAAATGGAGGCAGCTTACATGGCAGATCGCAATATATTGGCCGGCTTTAAGTCTTTAGACGCAGCCGAAAGAGCAGCTGCTGCTCTGAAGCAAGCAGGGTTTCAAACCATTCAGGTGGACAGTGTGGGGCAATATCCGGGAGAAGGTGTGGAGAAGCGAATGAACCCGATTACTGGCGAGATCCCCGGTTTGGGTAATCTTACTCTTGATGCCGATTTTCCCAATGGCCGGGACGCAAGCGTGCTGGCGGCGGCCGATCCCAGTGCCAGCGGCATGTCTGACGTCGGGCAAGACGCAATTGGTTCAAGCATTTTGCTTACCGCGGTCGTTCCCGAGAATCGGGGAAATGAAGCAACGGAACTTATCCGTTCATTTGGAGGAGAAGTATAATAGGGAGCCACCTTTCACCCTTATCGGGAAAGGTGGCTATTTTCGTGGAATCATTACCGTTTAACCTCTACCATGGAAGTGACATCTCTTAGCGCCACGCGGCGGAAAGAAGTCATTTCTGTATTTTCTTTTTGATAGGTTGTAATAAAGCAGATATAGCCTTTGCTTACATGCGACATGGTGCCTTTGATAGTGCTCCCATTGTACATTTTCACTTCAACCTTCTTGCCGATCAATTTCATTGCTTTGGAATCGAATCCCATTTTCCAACACCCCATTTGTTTTGATATGGGATACCATATGCCCAGAAGGTGATAAGTGGTGACTGTCCCCAAACAGCTTTCGCAAATTTTTTTCTCCACTGGCTGCGCAAATGAAAAGAAAGTTTAACCACTTTCATAATGTAAAGTGATTAAACTTTCTACCCTGAAAATAAGTGTGCCATTTTCATTCATCAGTGGTGCTGAAGAAATCGGCTTGAAAGTCTTATATAGTAAATTAAGACCGTCAGAATCGACGGCCTTTTCTTTATCTTTACGCGTAAATACCTCTGACAACTACGGTTTGCTCACGGTCTGGTCCGACGGAGAAGATAGACAACGGAATACCGGTCAGTTGAGTAATTCGCTCAATGTAATGACGGGCATTCTCCGGCAGCTCATTAATATTGGTCACTCCAGTGATATCTTCCGTCCAGCCTGGCAGTTCTTCATAAACCGGCTCACATTTTGCCAGTACGCTCAAATTCGCAGGGAATTCTTCGATCACTTCTCCGTTGTATTTATACGCGGTACAAATGCGCAATTTCTCAATGCCTGTCAACGTATCCAGTTTGGTAATGGCCAGACCGGTAATACCGCTTACACGGCGGGCATGACGAACCACAACGCTGTCAAACCAGCCGATTCGACGAGGACGGCCTGTTGTCGTACCGTATTCAAAACCAACTTCACGGATATGGTTGCCAATCTCATCATGAAGCTCTGTCGGGAACGGACCGTCACCCACACGGGTTGTGTACGCTTTTGCCACCCCGATCACTTGATGAATTTTGGACGGGCCTACGCCGGAACCAATTGTTACACCGCCGGCAATCGGGTTGGAGGAAGTAACGTACGGATAGGTTCCTTGGTCAATATCGAGCATAACCCCTTGTGCACCTTCAAACAAGACACGGTTACCTTTGTCAATCATGTCGTTGAGCACCACAGATGTATCGGCTACATATGGACGAATAATTTCGGCATAGCCCAGATACTCATCCAAAATCTCTTTTAATTCGAATCCTGTTGTTTCGTACAGTTTTTCGAAGAGACGGTTTTTTTCCGCGAGATTGCGGGATAACTTACGTTCAAACTCTTCTGCATCCAACAAGTCAGCAATGCGGATACCGATTCGAGCTGCTTTGTCCATGTAAGCCGGACCAATTCCTTTGCGGGTGGTCCCGATTTTGTTTTCGCCTTTGCTGTCTTCTTCCACGCTGTCTAACTTAATATGGTAAGGCATGATTACATGCGCACGGTCGCTTATTTTCAAATTCTTCGTAGAGAAGCCAAATCCGTGCAGGTACTCCAATTCGGCCACCAATGCTTTCGGATCAATCACCATACCGTTGCCAATCACGCACACTTTATCCTTATAAAAGATCCCGGATGGAATCAAGTGGAGCTTATACTTATTGCCGTTAAAAATAATTGTGTGACCGGCGTTGTTACCTCCTTGATAACGAGCCACAACTTCGGCAGTTTCCGCTAAGTAATCCGTAATTTTTCCTTTACCTTCATCGCCCCATTGGGTTCCGACGACAACAACGGTTGACATCGAAAAACACCTCCTGATTATTCATTTCCTATACGGGCACAAACAATGTTAGTTTACTAAAGTAAAGCGCGTATGTCAACGTAAACACGAACAATTCAAAAAATAAACTCTTAATATGTTCGGAAGTTGCCTAGCGTCGGGCGAGTCCACTCCCTTATCAATTCCAGACAAAAAAAGATGCGGCAGTTCTTATCCTGCCACATCTCGATAACGATGATCCAAGCTCACAAATTTATTATATTCTTTCAAAAACGCCAGCTCTACGGTTCCGGTTGGGCCGTTCCGCTGTTTCGCGATGATCACTTCAATGATGTTTTTGTTCTCCGTTTCTTTGTCATAATAGTCATCACGGTACAGGAACGCCACGATATCGGCATCCTGCTCGATTGAACCGGACTCCCGGATGTCTGACATCATCGGACGTTTATCTTGTCTTTGTTCTACTGAACGGCTCAACTGTGACAAGGCAATAACCGGAACATTCAATTCGCGGGCAATTCCTTTCAGCGTCCGGGAAATCTCGGAGACTTCCTGCTGTCTGTTATCCCCTTTGCCACGGCCATGAATCAACTGCAAGTAGTCGATCAGAATCATGCCAAGCCCACGCTCTTGCTGCAGCCTTCTGCATTTGGCCCGGATATCCTGTACAGTTATCCCGGGCGTGTCATCGATATAAATGGGTGCCTTGGCCAATGTACCAATTGCCATCGTCAGCTTCTGCCAGTCGTCTTCCTCCAACCAGCCTGTCCGCATCCGCGAAGCATCCAGGTTTCCTTCCGCACAAATCATCCGCTGCACTAACTGGGAAGCTGCCATCTCTAACGAAAAAATAGCCACTGTTTCGCCAGCCCGCGCGGCAACATTCTGGGCCACATTCAAGGCAAAAGCGGTTTTCCCCACCGAAGGACGGGCTGCCAGGATAATTAAATCAGACCGTTGAAAACCGGACGTCATTTTATCGAGATCAGGATAGCCTGACGGGATACCCGTAACATCTCCCCGACGTTGACTCAAAAACTCGATGCGGTCATAAGTCTCCATCAATATATCCCGGATGGGAGTGAACCCGCCGCTGTTGCGGTTTTGGGCAATCTCTAAGATATATTTTTCTGCATCCGCAATAATTTCACCAACATCATCTTCCCGTGAATACCCGTCGTTAGCAATTTTGGTCGCGGTCAGAATTAACCGCCTGAGCAGCGCCTTCTCTTCGACAATACGGGCATAGTACTCGATGTTTGCTGCGGTCGGAACCGAACTGGCCAAATCGGTCAGATAAGCGACACCGCCTACTTCCTCCAGTAATTTGCGGTCCTGCAGCTCTGCCGTAACGGTGACAAGATCGACAGGCTCCCCTTTTTCGTAGAGGTCGATCATCACTTTGAAGATACGTTGGTGTGCTGTCTTATAAAAATTTTCTGGTCTCAGGATTTCAATTGAGGTAATCAGAGCTTCCTTGGCAAGGAACACCGCACCAAGAACAGATTGTTCGGCTTCAATATTTTGTGGCGGCACACGATCCATAAATAGGTCGCTCACGTTTTATCCCTCACTTACTGCCTGTTTCTCTTCAAATAAGATTATTCCTCTACCACATGCACTTTCAAAGTGGCTGTTACTTCATTGTGAAGCTTTGCTTTTACTTGTGTAACACCCAACGAGCGGATGGCTTCCATCTCCAATTTGCGCTTATCCAGCTTGATGCCGAACTGGGATTCGAGCGCTTCCACCACTTGCTTGCTGGAGATTGCTCCGAACAAACGGCCGCCTTGACCAGCCTTGCCAGTCAATTTTACCGTGATTTCGTTAAGCTTCTTGGACAGCTCTTCCGCTTCCAACTTTTCTTGCTCTTTGCGCTTCTCCAGGCTGCGTTGTTGAGCTTCATGTGTTTTGAGATTGCCTTCTGTCGCTTCTTTCACCAGCCCTTTTGGCAGCAAATAGTTACGTACATATCCCTCTGAAAGGTCTTTGATTTCCCCTTTTTTTCCCTGGCCTTTTACGTCTTTCAAAAAAATCACACGCATCTTAACTTCCCCCTCTTAAGACAAACTATCAAGTACCCCTTTGAGGCGTTTTACGGCTTCTTGGATCGAGACGTCTGTTAATTGACAAGCCGCTCCTGTCAAATGGCCGCCTCCGCCTAATTGTTCCATGATAGATTGTACATTGATATCTCCTAAGGAACGGGCACTGATTAAAATGGTATCATCCGCCCGTCTCGCAATAACGAATGAAGCTTGTACCCCAGACAAAGTCAAAAGGAGCTCCGCTGCTTGCGCTACCTCGACCTGGGTATAGGATTCATCCTGATTGCCAATCGAAATCGCCAGGTTACCCCGGTACACCTCGGTATTCATCACAATTCGCGCACGCTTCACGAATTGCTGCAGATCTTCTTTCAGGAAACGTTGCACCATGGCCGTATCCGCACCATTGCGGCGCAAGAAAGAGGCTGCTTCAAATGTACGGGAACCGGTTCGAAAGGCAAAACTCTTGGTGTCCACCACGATCCCAGACAATAATGCGGTCGCAATCAAGCTGTCAATGTTTATCCGGTCGCTCTGATATTGCAAAAGCTCCGTCACCAGCTCTGCAGTGGAAGAAGCATATGGTTCCAAATAAATCAATACCGGATCATTCACAAATTCTTCTGCCCGGCGATGGTGGTCAATGACGACAATCCGGTTGGTTTCCTGCAGCAATCGCGGCTCAATGACAAGTGACGGACGGTGAGTATCGACAATCACCAAAAGAGTACGTCCGGAGATAAGGTGAAGTGCTTGCTCCGGCGTTACGAAAGATTCCGAAAGCGTTTCATGTTCCTCCACTTCCTTCATCAGCCGCTCAATAGAAGAATTCACTTCATCGAGGACGATATAGCCCACTTTGTTGTGAACCTGGACAGCTTTCAATACTCCAAATGACGCACCGATGGAATCCATATCCGGATTCTTATGCCCCATGATGATGACATGATCTGCTTCAGTAATCAAATCACGCAGGGCATGGGCAATGACGCGTGCCCGAACGCGTGTCCGTTTCTCCACCGCATTCGATTTACCGCCATAAAAGGAAAGCTTGTTGCCTACCTTGACAGCAGCCTGGTCACCGCCGCGGCCAAGCGCAATGTCCAAACTGGATTGAGCAATATGCCCCAATTCAATATAAGAAGAGACACCGGCGGCAACCCCGATACTGAGTGTAATCGGAATCTTGTTATCCGCCGTCATTTCCCGTACGACATCGAGAATGTCAAAACGGCTCTCCTCCAGTTTCTCCAGCGTTTGTCGATCAAACAACGCCAGGAACTTATCAGCCGTAAAACGTCGCAAATATATTCCATGTTTGCTGGCCCAATCGTTAATAACTCCTGCCACACTTGTAGAAAGCAGGGTTCGGCTCTGATCATCCATAACTTGGCCCAGTTCATCCAGATTGTCGAGATGAATGATAGCCAGCACCGATTTTTCGTGATTATAGCGCAACAACAGCTCTTTATATTCACTAATATCCTTGAAATAAAGCAGCCGTTCCTCCGGTCGCACCAGAACTTCATAAATTCTTTCGTTGTAAGCTACCTCAATCCGTTTTTGATCAGCTTTCAGCTCGAGACCTGGGAAAACATCAGCCAGATTTTTGCTGATCAGGCTCTCTTCACCCGTAATCTCCAGCATGTATGGATTGGTCCACTCGATTTCCTTATCCTCATTGAATAGCAATATACCAATAGGCATCTCTTGAATTACGCTTTCGCCGGCTTTTTTTACCCGGTGACTGATGGTGGCCAGGTACAAGCGAAGTTCCCGCTGAAAAGCCCGCTCCATTTGAACCGTGTAAAAGACTAAGCCGATTACGCAAACAATGCCGAGTGCTCCATACATCCAATGGTAAATGGTTAAAATTGCCAACAGCATCAAGCTGAAGCTGAGAGCTAAGACCATGTGCAGCCCATACCAACGTTTTAAAAGGAACTTGGGCATTTCCTCAGCTCCTCTTTTACATTCTTCTTTCTAATCGTTTACGCAAACCAATGCCTAAATCAAATATACCTAGTAAGCTTAGTATATTAGTTAGGAGAGGAAAAATAAATAGAGATACAATAAGTATCGGTGTAATTTTTTTCCATCCCTTTAAGTGGAAGAAAAACAAACAAAGGCTTACTCCCTGAATGGTAAAAAGCAAATCCAAAATCACTTTCAAATTCAAGATGGCGCTTCCGAAGAAAGTATCAGCCACCGACTTATAGACAAACAGCAGCAAGATCAAGGTAAGAAAGTAATAATAAATCAGCGAACGGGGAAAACTCCACTCTCGCATGGGTTTCAAAGCCGGAATGGGCACCCCTAACCGATTGGCTATCAGGCGTGAGATCCAATGATTGAATCCGCTCATGATCATACTGGACATGATAATCATCGCCGGGAACAAAGAGACTAACATCTTGCTGTATTGAGCCATCTGCTCTTTAAACTGCGCTTCCGTCATCCCAGCCGGCAAAAATGGAAATTTGGTGTTCATCATAGCCTGGCTTGCTTTATGAAACTCGCCGACGATATCGACTCCCATCACATAGATGGTGATGATTAGACTTACGATCAGGGACAAAATCCAGACTCCTGCCCCTCCAAGGATTGCAGGAAATGCCGTTCTCGTCTTTTGATACAAAAATCCCATCACAAATCCCATCAATCCCAGCATAATGGCCGGAAGAACTCCCGCAAGTCCGGTAATCAGAAGACCCAGAAATCCATAGGTCACGATAATAAAAATCATGTCCCGAACAGAACGTTGGCGTGCGAGCAAAATGAACGGCACGGGAATAACGATGAAAACGACCGCCCCTAAAAACGTGTAGGTAGCAAGCAGTAACAGCACTGCCGAGATCCCCAAGAGGATCGCGTTTTCTGCTAATTGTCTTGTCCGATTGGGCATTTGAACGTACCCCTCTCGTGCAGGAATAAGTTTATATGTCTTTATGTAGGAAAAAAGAGGGTCACGCAGATGTGCCCCCCTTTTATACACAGTTCAAACATTATTCAGCAGTATATGGTAACAATGCTACTTGACGAGCACGTTTGATCGCGATTGTCAACATGCGTTGATACTTCGCGGAAGTACCAGTCACACGACGAGGTAAAATTTTACCGCGCTCACTGATAAACTTCTTCAAAAGATCTGTATCTTTGTAATCAATTTTCTTGATTTTGTTTACTGTGAAGAAGCAAACTTTACGACGCTTGTTAGGACGTCCTTTGCGTGACATGGAAAGTCCCTCCTTTTCTTAAGGAATGTGATCATTTCATATGACTTCGAGTAACATGACTTCGTTAGAATGGCAGGTCGTCGTCAGAAATGTTGATCGGTCTGCCTGCATCAGCGAAGGGATCATTAAACGGATCAAAATCATTTCCTTTGGCAGCCGGCTTCGATCCGCCAAATCCGGGATCATAACCGCTTCCTTCTTCTCTGGAGCCCAAGAACTGTACATTATCCGCAACAACCTCTGTTACGTAAACCTTTTTGCCCTCTTTATTATCATAGGATCTGGATTGTAAACGACCCTCAACTGCTGCTTGTCTACCTTTACGGAGATAGTTGGCGCACAAGTCGGCTAATTTACTCCAAGCCACGATGTTAATAAAGTCAGCTTCACGCTCGCCAGTTGGACTGGTGCGGGCGCGGTTAACTGCCAGAGTAAAAGTTGTCACAGCGGTACCGTTAGGTGTATAACGCAGTTCTGGATCCCTCGTAAGTCTGCCAATAAGAATGACTCGATTCATGAACATAACCCCCGCAGACGACAATTACTGATCTTCTCTTACGAAGAGGAAGCGAATAACGTCGTCGTTAATTTTCATCAGACGCTCAGCTTCAGCAACTGCATCAGCATTCGCTTTGAAGTTCATCAAAACATAGAAACCATCACGGAACTTTTTAATTTCGTACGCAAGACGACGTTTTCCCAACTCTTGAAGTTTGGTTACTTCTCCACCAAAGCTAGTAACGACTTCGCTGTAACGAGCTACATTCGCTTTCACTTTCTCTTCTTCAAGGTCTGGACGTAATACGTACATTACTTCGTATTGACGCATACCTTTTTCACCTCCTTTTGGACTAAACGGCCCTTCATGGGCAAGGAGCGAGTGCCAAATTGAAACGCATAGCATGGATGCACCCAATAAAATACTCGCATTTTTGCATTATATCAAATTACACTTTGCTAAGCAAGGTGGGAATTAGACGTTAAAACGGAAATGCATAACATCTCCATCCTGCACCACGTACTCTTTCCCTTCCAGACGGTACTTGCCTTTATCACGCGCCGCGCTTACAGATCCCGCTTCCACAAGATCATCGTACGCAACAACTTCGGCACGGATAAAACCACGTTCAAAGTCCGTGTGAATCACACCGGCTGCTTGCGGAGCTTTGGTTCCTTTGCGGATCGTCCATGCCCGAACCTCTTGTACACCGGCAGTGAAGTAGGTAATTAGTCCAAGCAAGCTGTAAGCTGCTCGAATCAAGCGATCAAGCCCCGATTCCTGAAGACCTAACTCTTGCAGGAACATTTCCTTGTCTTCGCCTTCCAACTCGGCGATCTCCGATTCAACTTTCGCGCTGATCACAACTACTTCAGCACCTTCTTTGGCGGCGTGCTCCTTTACAGCTTGCACGTGTTTGTTATCGTCATAGTTGGCAATCTCTTCTTCGGCTACGTTGCACACATACAGCATTGGCTTAATGGTTAAGAGATGAAGATCGCGAACCAGTTTGCGCTCTTCTTCATCCAACTCAACGGAACGAGCCGCTTGACCTTCTTCAAAAGCAGCCCGAAGCTTCTCCAATACGTCCAGTTCTTGCTTCGCTTCCTTATCGCCTGCCTTTACTTTGCGTCCAATCCGTTCAATACGGCGGTTAACGGAATCAAGATCGGCAAACACAAGTTCCAAATTAATCGTTTCGATATCACTCAACGGGTCCACTTTGCCCGCTACGTGTGTAATGTTTTCGTCTTCGAAACAGCGAACCACCTGGGCAATCGCATCTACTTCACGAATATGGGACAGGAATTGGTTACCCAAACCTTCTCCCTTGCTGGCTCCTCGTACAAGGCCGGCAATATCGACAAATTCAAAGGCGGTTGGAACCACTTTATTCGGCACGACAATCTCGGTCAGTTTATTCAAACGCGGATCTGGAACTTCTACGATTCCAACGTTCGGATCAATTGTACAGAACGGATAGTTGGCAGACTCTGCGCCTGCCTGTGTTATCGCGTTAAATAATGTTGATTTCCCTACGTTAGGCAAACCAACGATCCCACAAGACATCCCCATTTATATACACTCCTTAAACTCCGGCATTTAGATATTTAGACATCCTTTTTAGTATAAAGATTTGCTTACAAGATTACAATTGACAAATCAAGCTCTTTCCTTTAGAGAGGAAAAGAGCTTGTCGGCTGCTTTTCTTTATTATTTTGTATTTTGCTGTACCAAACGATAACGATTTATCGGCCGCCCAATCCCACCGTATTGTACATACCGTGTCAGCTTGCCTTTTTTCTCAAGAAAATCGAGATAACGCCTGGCAGTCACTCTGGCAATCCCCACATGATCCGCAACCTCATCGGCGGAAAGAGACGTATTCCGTTCCATCATGTAGTAAATCACTTGCTTGAGAGTTAATGCGTTCAGCCCTTTGGGGAGTAATTCTTGCTCGTCTTCAGCAGGCAACTCGTTTCCCAATAAAATGCGATCAAGCTCAGACTGTGTAACCGTGCGATTCTCCTTAAATTGCTGGCGGTAACTCCGGTAATTCTCCAACGCTTGCTTTATCCGCTCAAATTTGAATGGTTTAATGATGTAATCTACCGCCCCATTGCGGAGCACTTTTTGTATGGTCGGCATATCCTTGGCAGCGGAAATAACCATGACGTCTACCGGGTACGCCTGATTGCGAATTTGCTTGAGCGTTTCAATTCCGTCCAAGAGAGGCATATAAATATCCATGATGACCAAATCCGGATGCAGTTCCTTTAGCTTCTCCAATCCCTCATGTCCATTGTTGGCAATGCCTACTACCTGAAAATCACCCAATCTCTCAACGAACTGTCGATTCACCTCTTGAACCATAGGATCATCTTCGATCAAAAGTACCGTAACCGCCTGATTGGTCATCTTACTCTTTTCCTCCCTTCATCGGAAACGTCAAAATAAAGCTGGTCCCCATCCCGGGAGCCGACTCACAGCGTAGATCACCATGGGCCTTCTCCACGATTTGTGAAACCAGATGCAGTCCAATTCCCCGATTCTCCCGTTGTTTGGTTGAAAAACCACGCTCCAGCATCCGCTGTTGAACCTCTTCACTCATGCCGCATCCATTGTCTTCTACCATGATGGATAAAACTTCGTCATCCTGTTCGATACTTACATATACCTCTTTATCCTTTCGGTGTACCTGCTCCAAGGCATCAAACGCGTTCTCAATCAAATTTCCGATCAACAGCACGAAATCATGGTGATCCATCTGAACAGGAAACCGCTCAAGATTGCTTCTTCTGTCGATGGTGACCTTGATCCCCAGCTCTTTTCCACGGCTTACTTTGCTTAGCAATAAGCCGGATATGCTTTCATCGCGGATCCTGTCCGTTAAAAACGTCGTAATCTCCTTTTGCTGTTCCGTAATTTGAAACAGGTATTCCAAAGCTTTGTCGGAAGCTCCGAGTTGAAGCAGCCCCGCAATGGTATGAAGTTTATTCATATGCTCGTGATTTTGGACACGCAAGGCATCCACAAACGCCCGGACACCGGTTAGCTCTTCTGCCAATTTGGTTACCTCAGTGAGATCTTGGAAAACAGCGAGTGCGCCAATTGCTTGATTATTCACTTTAATGGGAATCCGGTTGGACATAATGATTGCATTGCCGACATTCAACTCTTGGTTATAAACAGGTTGCTGCAGCTCGAGGATTTCCGGCAAGCGCGTATCGGGAATCACCTCTCGAATGTTACGCCCCAGTACATCCCCGCTAATACCGAAAATTTCTTTTGCTTTTTCATTAAATATGGTGATTCGCTCCTGATTATCGATGGCAATCACCCCTTCATGCATGGCGTGAAAAGTTGCAGTCCGTTCACGCAAGATTCGGGCAATTTCATGAGGTTCCAGCTCAAACATTTGTTTCTTCATGTGCTTGGCCAACCGCCAGGAACCCCAAATACCGAACAGAGTGGAAAAGAAAAAGGTGATCAGGATATACTCCTTCTGATCCAGAAGAATTTGTTCAATACTGGGCAGAATATGCCCGGCCATAACAACGCCAATCTGTTGATGCTCCTCATTCATGATGGGTACGTATGCTCGAACAGCAGTGCCCAGATCGCCTCTAACCTTCGAGGTGTAGGTGTGCTCGGTAAAAGCCAAATCCGCATCCTTGTCGTTGTAAGCCTTGCCAATTCTCTCCTGAATTGGGTCGGACAGCCTCACTCTGCTCATATCCATGACGACGATATAAGTAACATCATTGATAATGCGTAATCGCTTGGTGATGGAATTAATGGTTTTCCAGCCGTCCGGACTCCCGAGTGCTTGTTTGATCATGGAAATTTCAGCCACATTCCTGGCGGTAATCAACAAACGTTGACCAACTTCCTCCTCTTTTAACCGAATGATGCTGCCCAACACAATAATACCGCCAATGATTAACGAAAATAGAACAATACCAAACGACAACATTGTAATTTTCCAATGAATTTTGAGATTCTTAAACAGAGGAATAGCTCCCTTTCCTGTAAAGATTAATGAGTGAAAGAATTTACGTTGTACTTGTATTGTGAAATAATAAAGGGAATTAATCAACTTTTCATAAACGGAGATCTGTGCATATGAGATCAGGTGTCGGGATCAGTTTTTTTATCCTTGCCATATTGATGACGGCCATTGTCGTTGGTTTCCAGTCAGAGTTGCTTTCATCCGACCTGCCGTATGACGATGAGCAAAAAGGGTTGGATCAACGCATTATCATTAAATTTAGTCACGTGGTTGCCGAAAACACCCCAAAAGGCTTGGCTGTTGATCGATTCGCCAACCTAGTCGCCGAAAAAACAAACGGCAAGGTGGAGGTGCAGGTCTATCCTAACGGGATCCTGTATTCCGATAAGGACGAATTCCAGGCTCTAAGTCAGGGTAAAATTCAAATGATTGCCCCTGCCTACTCCAAAATCTCTACAATTATTCCAAGTTGGCTAGTTTTAGATTTGCCGTTTGCCTTTCCGAATCAACAGGCAGTAAATGAATCTTTGCAAGGAGATATCGGTAAGATTCTGTTTCAGACGCTTGAAGCCAAAAATATGAAAGGACTTGCTTTTTGGAGCAATGGATTTAAACAGGTCACAAGCAATCAGCGAAGACTGCTCACTCCCGAGGATTTCCGCGGTCAAAGATTTCGGATTATGCCCAGCAGAGTTCTTGAGGACCAATATAAATTACTGCATGCAGAACCCGTCGCCATCCCCTTTAATGAGGTCTATCGCAACATTGAACAAGGCACCGTTGACGGACAAGAAAACACCATCTCCAATATTTTCACGAAGCGATTATATCTTGGACAAAAATACATGACATTAAGCAATCACGGGTACCTTGGATATGCCGTTATCGTAAATAAATCATTCTGGGAAAAGCTGCCACCTGATATTCAAACCGTGCTGCTCGATGCCTTGCGCGAGACAACCAATTGGAACAACCAACTGGCAATCAGCATGAACGAAAAACAGCTGGACCAATTGCGCAATATGGGTGTGATTGAAATTGATCAACTAACCAATGAAGAGCGCCAGCAATGGATTCAAGCGACCGATCCGCTATATGACCAATACTCTGATATTATCGGGTATGGTTTGGTGCAAAAAATTAAACAGATTCGCTCCAAATACACATTTCCCAAATACTGAGCTTGGATGATCGGATCCAAGCTCTTTCTTATGACCAAAACGACCAAAAAGAACAATATGACCATATTATTTCAAATTCTTCACACTAATTTTACAATGAGCCTAAAGCGCTTTCATTATTCAAAAAATTTTTATTAAAAGGAAGTGAAAAAGTTGAAGATTAACTTCAGAAACCTTACAGTTCAGGTTCTCACTGGTATTATCATCGGTATTTTGGTTGGTTACTTCTTCCCTAAATTCGGTGCAGAGCTAAAAGTATTGGCTGACGTTTTTATTAAAATGATTAAAATGGTTATTGGCCCGATTATCTTCTTCACAATTGTAAGCGGTATCGCAAATATGGGCGATATTAAAAAAGTAGGCCGAATCGGTGGAAAAGCGATCCTCTACTTCGAAATTGTTACAACCCTCGCTTTGGCAATTGGGATTGTAGTAGTAAGTCTGGTTCAACCTGGTGCAGGTATCGATATGAGCCACGTGAAAGGTGACATCACGAAATATACGAAAGCTGCCGAAGAAAGCAGCGGATTCGTTGATTTCCTTGTCAATATTGTCCCTGACAACGTAATCGCTGCGTTTGCTAAAGGAGAACTTCTCCCGATCCTGTTCTTTGCTGTCCTGTTCGGCTTCGCATTGGCGGCGATGGGCAAAAACGGAAAACCTATTCTTCAATTATTCGACAAGTTTACCAACGTATTTTTCGGTATCGTAAACATGATTATGAAATTTTCCCCTATTGCCGCATTCGGGGCGATGTCTTATACGATTGGTAAATTCGGGATTTCCTCTCTTTTCTCGCTCGGCAAACTGATGGGTTCCGTTTATGTTACAATGTTCCTGTTCATCTTTATTGTCTTGGGTTCTATTGCCAAGTTCTATGGCTTCAATATTTTCAGCTTCTTAAAATATATCAAGGACGAAATTTTGCTTGTTCTCGGTACATCTTCATCCGAGTCTGCTCTGCCACCGATCATGAAAAAGTTGGAGCGTTACGGTTGTTCGAAATCAGTTGTTGGTCTTGTCATTCCTACCGGTTACTCGTTTAACCTTGATGGCACATCGATTTATCTGTCCATGGCAGCCATCTTCATTGCTCAGGCATACGGAATCGATTTATCTATCTGGCAGGAACTTACCCTCCTTGGAATTCTCATGTTAACTTCCAAGGGGGCCGCAGGTGTTACCGGTTCCGGTTTCGTCACTCTGGCCGCGACTCTGGCAGCTTTCCCTATGATTCCGGTAGAAGGCATGGCGTTACTCCTTGGCGTTGACCGTTTCATGTCAGAAGCTCGTGCCATTACAAATCTGATTGGGAACAGCGTCGCGACAGTGGTTGTCGCTAAAATGGAAAATGAATTTAACCCTAACTTTGTTGAAGCTGAGGAAATGTCTGAGACAGATGAAGAGATTAATGGAGTATCAACGGTAAATATCTAACTTTTTCTGAAGATAAAGAGTCCCTACGGCTGAATGGGACTCTTTTTTTAATATTAGGACTATTTTCCTCGTTCTTGAATTTGAAATTCCACTCATTTATACTCATTTTGTCTATGCAAAAATTTCATATTAACCACGATAAAGGCAAACCCATTGAAAAATGGCGACGCAAAGCTACGGGTCTAAGGTCTATGACTATGACAGCCGGGTTACCGAATGGCTTCCAAAGGATTTCTTTCTTACTGCTTTGGGTTTTTTAGCTATTCCATTCGGGATAGCTTTTTATTTTTGTTTTTCATACTGATAGAATGTTCCATTTAATTGTGAAAGGAGAGAGAGTATTTTTGATTATTCTAGATAAACCATACTGTTCCCCATTCCTGGCAAAAACCCTGGTAGAATCTCAAGTTCCCGTAGTAACTTTAGGCAATATATTCGTCCCGTTTGAAAACAACATGAATCGCATGACTCCTGGTGAATTATACAGTAAGCTTCAGGAGAAAGATGATTATCCTTTATTAGCTAACTCTGAAAATGCCTTTGTTCAATTGGAAAAACACCTTCCCGATTCCCCTCTCATCAAGAACATTTCCATCTTCAAAAATAAGGCATTGTTTCGCCGCTGGTTGAAACAGGTTTATCCCTCCTTCTTCTTCTTAGAAATTTCCAGCAACGATATAAGTCGAATCAAACCTAGTGAATTGCCTTTTCCGGTAATTATTAAACCGGCGGTAGGTTATGCCAGCCTCGGCGTTCATCGAGTGGCTGACGAGAACGAATGGAACGCCATATGCAAACTGATAGAAACAGAAATTCAATTATCCAGCAGGATGTACCCCGATTCCGTATTTGATTCAAGCACATTTATTATTGAGGAATGGATCCAAGGCAGCGAGTATGCCGTCGATGCCTATTTTTCTGAAACCGGCGAACCCGTTGTATTGAATGTTTTTAAACGTATGTTTTTGAATGATGGAGATACATCGGATCGCATTTATTTCACAAGTAAGCAAGTTTTAGAGGAAGCTTTGCCAAGCATCCAATCTTTCCTTGATGTTGTTAAAGAAAAAGCAAACCTGACCAACTTCCCCATTCATATGGAAATCCGGATAAAGGATAATAAAGAGCTGATTCCAATTGAAGTAAATCCTCTCCGTTTTGCCGGCATTGGGACAACAGAATTAGGGTTCCATGCTTATGGCATTAATCCATATGAATCGTTCATTAAACAACACAAGCCGGATTGGAAGCAAATTATTTCCTCCATGGATGATGCAATCTACAGCTTCTTTTGTGCGGATATCCCTACTTCCATAGACCCTGACATGATTACCAGTATTGATCTTGATGAACTACAGAAGCATTTTCAGCATGTCCTTCACTCGTATGCACTTTTTCCGAAGGACCCTCGTACCTTCGCTGTTCTCTTCTATCGAAGCGAAAATCTGGAAGAAAACAAGAAGTTGCTTGAACTTGATTTAGCCCAATTTCTACATAGTCGTGATTTTGTTACAACTTAAAATTTCAAGATTATCCTGTAGTCGCTTAGGGGATGAATGAATTGCATTATTTTAAAAAATCGTTTGGCAGACAAATCTCAATTGCCCTGCTACTTCCGCTGCTGATCTTTACCTCTGCATTTATCGCTGTTTTGTATCAAACTTCGATGAATCTGGTAAATCAACACATCATGACCCAATTTGAATATCGACTCCAAGACAATATCGAAAAATTGGGGACTCTTGTTTCTCCCGATCTGGTTGAAGCCGCTATTGAAGATCGTTCGAAATATGATGAGCTGTATAAGCTGTTAACCGAATTTACCAAAGACCATAACGGTCTGCAAAACGCTTATGTAATTGCCAAAGTGAATGGTAAAGACGTAATTTTGGCCCTCAGCAATGAAGATCAGTACATGGCGGAATTACCTTTCACACCTGAACAAAATCAGGCATTGGAAACAAATAAGAGTGTGATTAGCGATGTCTACAAAGATGAATGGGGCGTTCATAAATCTATCTTTACTCCTGTTACGAAAAATTCAGTAATTGGTATCGACATGGATGCTGCCTTTATTGAAGGCTTGAAATCTCAAATTCTTACGCTTAGTATCATCTTTATTGCTGCAGCCGTCGTGATTGGCAGTGTGTTGGCTTTTGCAATACGAAAAATGTTAACGAAACCGATCATCACCCTGGTCGAGGGAACCAAACTTCTGGCTCAAGGGGACCTTACCACTCCGATTGCAACAAATCGGGTAGACGAATTAGGTACACTCAGCAACAGCTTTGAAGAGATGAGAAAACAGTTGCTTCAACTGATTTCCATGATTCGCAATAACTCTTTGGCTATTGATAGCGCCAGCCAGCACTTGCTTCTTGCTTCGGAAAAATTAACCGAAAGCTCTAAATCAACTTCGCTAGCCATATCCGAAGAGGCAAAGGCAGCCGAAGATCGCTCTAATCATATCCAAGAAGTATTTAATATGGTTCAACAGGTTTCAGATGCAATTGCTATCGTAGATGAAAAAGTAGCAAAAATGAATCAGTTGTCAAATTCAACCCAACTTCTCGCGAAAAAAGGGAATGAACAAGTTAAAATTATCTCCTCTCAAATTAGTGAGATACAGAAGTATGGAGATATGAACTACACGCAGCTTCGCGATTTGGGTCAACGTACAAAAGAAATATCCGATATCATTAACATCATTCGAGACATTGCGGCTCATATTAACCTCTTGGCTCTTAACGCTTCTATTGAAGCAGCCCGCGCAGGTGAACACGGTAAAGGATTTGCCGTCGTTGCACAAGAAGTCCAAAAACTGGCAAAGCAAACCAACGATTCAGTGGGACACATTATCGACACCATTCAAGAAATTCTCGTGGAAACTGAAAAAGCATCTCTCACTACCGAACAAAGCTTCCAGGAAATTCAAAAAGGTGTTTCACTCATCATTGAGAACGGACATATGTTTGAACAGATTCT
Source organism: Paenibacillaceae bacterium (assembly GCA_041920465.1). Lineage (GTDB taxonomy): Bacteria > Bacillota > Bacilli > Brevibacillales > Brevibacillaceae > Brevibacillus_H. The sequence continues at coordinate 26,570 of JBHGXW010000067.1, forward strand.
CCAGTCTGTTAATGAGTTGGCACAAGGGGTAAACAGTATTGCTGAAAATACCGATCAAATAGCCAGTTCTTCGACCACTACCCTGATGTCTATTGAACAGATTTCAGCCATATCGGAAGAAAGTGTTGCTTCCTCGGAGGAAATCGCAGCGTCAACAGAAGAGCAGGCCAACTCTGCTGAAGAGCTGCAAAAGCTTAGCCATGATCTGAAACAAATGTCTCAAGATTTGTATCAACTGGTTCAAACTTTTAAAATATGAAGAAAAGCGCCTCCGACTTGTATGGGGGCGCTTCATCATTTATTTTTCATCTATCAATTTTTCCAACTCATTCAGGGTTTCCTCAAAAACTTTCATCGCCTGCTCAATCGGTTGGGAGGTCGACATATCAACTCCAGCCGCTTTTAGCACTTCGATTGGAGGCGCCGAGTTGCCTGCTGAAAGGAATTTATCCTTAATCCGATCAACAGCAGGTTTCCCTTCATCGAGAATTTGTTTGGCTAACGCAACGGATGCGGCAAAGCTTGTAGCATACTGGTAAACGTAGAAGTTGTAATAGAAATGCGGCACCCGTGCCCATTCCAAGGCTATCTCTTCGTCAGAGACTATTGCATTGCCGTAGTACTTCTTGTTGATATCCAAATAAATCTTCTTCAGTGTTTCCGCATTAAGAGATTCTCCAGTCTGCTCTTTCTCATGAATCACTTTCTCAAATTCAGCAAATTGGGTTTGACGGAACAAAGTGGTACGGAAATTCTCCAAATATTGATTTAGCAAATACATCTTCTCTTGCTTGGTTTTCGCTTGCGCATACATGCTCTTAAACAACAACGTCTCATTCATCGTGGAAGCAACTTCCGCAGTAAAAATCGGGTAGTTGGAATAGATGAACGGTTGTTTCTTATTGGTGTAATACGATTGCATCGCATGGCCCAACTCATGAGCGATCGTCGATACGTCGCCTAGTGTGCCCTGATAGTTTAATAAGACGTATGGATGAGTATCATAGGCCCCCCACTGATAAGCCCCGGTACGCTTATCATCTGTTGAATAGACGTCTACCCATCCATTTTTGAAAGCCTCCCGCAACACGTTTGTGTATTCCTCTCCCAATGGCTTAAGTCCGTCCAGCACCATTTTTTGCGCTTCCTCGTATGGGATGTATCGTTCATCGGCCCCAACAATGGAAGTATACATGTCGTACATGTGTAACTCCTTGACGCCTAGCATTTTCTTCTTCAGTTTCACATAGCGATGAAGAAGCGGCAGGTTGGCATTTACCGTCTGAATTAATTGTTCGTACACTTTTGTCGGCACGTTATTAGGAGTGAGGCTTGCTTCCAAAGCATTTGAATATTTACGGGCTTTCGCGTAAAAGTTGTCAGACTTTACCTTCCCAGCCAGCGTTTGCGCAAAAGAATCCTGATAGTCGGCAATCGTTTGGTAGTAAGCTTTGAAAGCTGCTTTCCTTACGTTTTGGTCTTTGCTATCCATTAACGAGATAAAATTCGCGCGAGTAAGCTGAACCTCCTCGCCTTTCTCATTTTTGATCTTGGGGAATTTCACGTCCTTGGAAATCATTCGGTAAATATCTTCCGGAGTACTGCCCAAAGGGCTTGACTGGGCTAACAACTCTTCCATCTCTTTGGAGAGGGTATGTTTTTTGGTACGCAGCATATCTTCAATAAACATTTTATACGGGGCAAGAGCATTCATTTTTAAATATTTATCCCAAGTATCGTCAGGGATCGCAGTTAGATCAGGTACAAACCATGCCGTTTTTTCTCTTACGGATACACTCATCTTATCTGCACGGTCAGATAATGATTGTAATTTTGAATTGGCTGTATTGACGTCCATTGCCATTTTTGCGTACACATACGCTTTATCATGAAGCCGCATCAAGTCCGAGTATTGTTGAAGCGCTTTCAAAAGTGTTGATGCCGAAGAACCTATTTTTCCTTGATAAGCGGCAAATGAGTCAGCCATTGCCTCTACTTTCTTCACATCTTCCTGCCATGCAGCAAGTGACGGATAAATATGTTCAAGCTTCCATTTGTATTTCTCAGGAATTTCTGCACGAGATTTATAAACCGGAACTTGCTCGCTCGTAACAGAAGCAAACACTTTTGACTGATAAGGAACAAATGGAATAGAAATAGCGGATAAAGAAAAAACCGCCACAGCAGTTAATGAAATAAGGAACGCCTTCTTCAACTGTTTTCCCCCTTGATGTATTTTTTGTTAAATTTTGCTTTCCTAACAATTATTATTCGTTAATGCCATTTTTCCTCCCTTACGAAAATAAAATTTAGAATATTCCATTTATACAGAAATTTTAATTGCCATTTTTCTTTGTGGATAACTCTGTGGAAAACATTTTTGAACATTTGCTTATTATTCACATCCGGGCTTGTTTTATCAAGGTTTTTATCGTATTTACTTTATCCACATCTAAATATTTTGGTTTCGGAAAACAGTACCTAAAAAATATTTTCCGCCATCATTAGACAGGAGCCCAGACTTCTAGCCCACCTACTTCATAGCATAGGTATAGACTCTGGATTTGGAGGTGTTCGCATTGGGTATTTTAAATGGCAATTTCGATGGTTTCGCGCTGGTGCTTGTTCTTTTCATCCTTCTTGTCATCGTAGGTGCATCTGACGACTAATCTAATTGTTCATAACGCGTTAAGAAAAGACTTCGTCCTTCTTCGCTCTATTTAAGCTCGCTTGTAGCGTCTACCGTCCGCTCCGCTCACTTCAGAAGGGAGTCGACAAGAAAACCACTTGGCCTCTCAAAGGTGTAAAGAATGCCGACTCTTTTCCTTCTTTCGCTCCCTGCGCTTTGTTTCGCTTAAAAGGAGCTGTGAATGGACGAAGTTTTTCTTCTGCTGAACAAAAGGAAAGAAAGTTTAACCACTTTAACAATTTAAATCGGTTAAACTTTCCGATATGATTAAGAAAAACGTTGTTCTTTCGTGCCTCCGTTACAGCTTGCGCATATATAACAAAAAAGGATGCAGCCGACAGTGAGCTGCATCCTTTTTTCTCTAATTCCCCTTTGTTGAAAAAGAAGCGGTAAAGTTCCCGTTTGTGTTTCCTGCAATGTCTTTCATCATACCAGCCGGCAATTGAACCATATAAGTAGTGTAAGGGGCCATTTTTTCTTTTAAACGTAGCGTTATGGTGCGTTTGGTCTTGTTCCATGTAGCGTAATACTTTACTTCCTGCCCCTTTTGATCCTGAAACAATACCAGATTGGCAACCGATTTATTCGTTAAGCTCTCCCCGTTGGCTAAAACAACTTCTTCAGCGAATTGTAGTACAACCGGGGCAGTTAGGCTTACATCCTTGGCTCCATGCGAAGGTGTTGAGGTGATCGTTGGCGGGATCAAATCAACCGGGACCTTCGTGGAGAATTGGCTATTTATCTCCGGATTTTTGGCCCCTTGACTATCTACCAGCTTGTTCGCCAGAAGTGTAATCGTATACGTACTGCCGGGTGCCAGATTACCCTCGGGATCAATTGTAACAGTTTGCGTATCCCCATTCCAATAACCTGTAAAGGGAACCCGCTTTTGTTTATTATCATTCAGCTTAAGAAACGTAGATATGGCAATATCATTAATTTCTTTCTTGTTTGCAAGCAGCATATGTTTGTTAAAGGTCAAGGTTATCGTTGTCTCAATCGGCACTTCTGTTGCGTTTGGCTGTGGAGAAAATACAACAGACAACGGCGGTTCTTGAGCCTCTGTTGTAAATTCTGACAAAACGGCTTCATTCACTATTCCTGCCTTATTTTTCACTTTTCCTCTGGCAATCGCCAAGACGTACCTGGTATCAAAATGCAAGGGTTGTTTTGGCTCCACAGTAATCCGTTTGTACGTTGGGCTCCACTTCACCTGTACTTCAACGTCGGACTGATCTTTCGCCGTTTTGATTGTAAAAATGGTAGCCGCATTTTTTGAAGTTAGCGCCTCTCCGTTTGCCAGCTTAACCGGTTCAGCGAATTGAATAACAAATGAGCTGTTAATTTTAACACCAGTTTGTCCGTGTTGGGGTGAAATCGTTATGGCAGGTGCCGATTCCTTCGCTAAAGCGTATCTTGATTCATTCCATAACCCGAAAAACTGCAGCACCAGCATGAAGCCAATCATGAAGCATCGGTTTAAATTCTTCATCTTCATCTTCACCTTCATTCCTCCTTTTCTACGGTCAGTATAGAAAAAGAAAAATGTGGTTCACAAATTTTTTTCGAATACAGTGCTTATTCTGCTGTGTGTTCTGTTGAGGCAGCTGGAAGAATTACTTTTTTCATTTTTTTCTCGAATTCCAGGCGCGGGATCATCACACTGTGCTGGCAACCGGTGCACTTAATTCGGATGTCCATCCCCATCCGAATCACTTTCCACGCATTGGTTCCACACGGATGGGCTTTTTTCATTTCAACAATATCGCCCAGGCTAAATTGTTTCCTCTCCATAACACATCTCCCGCTTTATTATGATTTCACTGTTGGCATTGTTACCATTTTCGGATACGGAATTTCAATGCCTTTCGCATCAAACTCTACTTTAATCATCTCACGCAGTTTTCGTGATACAGCATGGTGTTTATTAGGCCTACACTCCGCTATAACCCGAATGATGACTTCGTGCGGCCCGAAAGCCTGCACACCAAGGACTTCCGGTTCTTTTACTACATCCTCTGTTTCGGCAGCCATTTTTTTGGCTACATCCGCGATTGTCTCTTGCACCCTCGTCAGATCCTCTTCATATGCTACCGAAACATCAACAACCGCAACCGTATTCTGCACAGAAAAATTGGTAACTTCTTTTATCGAACCGTTAGGAATAATGTGTAGCTCTCCTGTCCAACTCCTGATCTTGGTGATTCGAAGCCCAATCTCCTGTACAGTTCCTGTGAATTGATTAATGGTCACTGTATCTCCGACCGCAAATTGATCCTCGAAAATAATGAAAAAACCCGTAATAACATCTCGAACCAAACTTTGTGCGCCGAATCCTACCGCTAATCCAAGTACTCCGGCGCTTACCAGAACCGGCTGCAAATCAAATCCTAATTGCTTTAAAACAAGCAAAATGGCCAGAAAGTATATCGTGTACCGCGTGACATTGTTTACGAGGACACGCAATGTATCCACGCGCCTTTGTTCAAATTGGATTTTTCCTCCTTCGCGATTTTGGAAAATCCGATTGACTGCTGCATCGATGATAGATACAGTAACCCGGGCCGCAACAATAATAACGAGAATTTTTACGATAGTTGCCCCTATATTTATCCAAAGTGTTGGATCAGTTAAGTAGGAATATACACGCGAGAACAAGCTGGTAATCCAATTTACTTCCGACATCATTTATCCTCCCTCCACCTATATACTTATTTCAATGTAGGTTCCCTCTATCCAACGAAAAAACCCTCTGATCTCTACTTTTTCACTTTCTATGATTTGTTTAGCTTGGCTGTAGTCGGCTAATGGAAATTCAATGGATAACGCGCAACCTGCCGTAATTTCTTTCGGGGTTGGTCGAGTGTCAATTGCGATATCCGCATACTCCAACAACATTTCTGCCCGAAGTGCCTGTTGTGTAGAATCAAACGCAAGAATCACCGTTTCCAGATCTGCCACCTTACTCCCTCCTCTGCTCTATTGTAGCGGTTTATCTCATCCCATGCCAGTTTGCTTGTGCCAGATAATTTGCTCTAAACGGGTCAAGAGACGTATAAAACGACAATTCCAGTTATATACTGTGAATACTTACTTTTCTGGAGGTAATCATGAATAATTTCGACGGTCAGTTAAATTTGTCATACCCTCCTTTTAAGGTTGAATATCAAAATGATCATGCCGTCGAGCAACTTTCGCAGCATTTGGTTCAGCGTTTTCGCATGAAATCATTTAACCAAGATCTTGTCGTTCTTTGCATTGGAACAGACCGCTCAACCGGAGATTCTCTTGGCCCGCTTGTCGGTAGCAAACTTCATTCGTATTATTCTCCCAATCTTCATGTTTACGGTTCACTTGAAGAGCCGGTTCACGCCGTCAATCTTGAAGAAAAAATTGAACTAATTCATCAAAAACATCATAATCCCTTTATCGTTGCAATCGATGCCTGTTTGGGACAATTCAGTAACGTCGGCACTATTAATGTAGCAGACGGTCCGCTTAAACCAGGCGCAGGTGTCAAAAAAGAATTACCTGCAGTCGGCACTTTTCACATCACTGGAATTGTGAATGTTGGTGGGTTCATGGAGTATTTTGTTTTGCAAAATACCCGTTTGCATGTTGTGTTTAGTATGGCAGAAGTGATTGCGGACGCAGTTTTTAAAGCATCCAATCAATATTTCTCCTCCAAAGCGTTTCGAACTTCTTGGGGCTATATCTCCACAGAAAAATAACGAAAAACGAGCCTGTCAAATGGCTCGTTTTGTTTATTTGGCTATGATCTCCGAAATCCATTTAATAAGCGGAACGCCTACCGCTGCTACCACTAAGGCAGGCAGCATGTTAGCCACATTGATTTTCCGGATCTCCAAAATGTTTATCCCGATCGCCGTAATCATCAATCCACCCGCTGCTGTCACCTCAACCAATATCGCATCAAGCATTTCTTTGCTGACAATCGAATAAATTTGTGTTGATAATAAGGCAATTGCTCCTTGATATAAAAAAACCGGAATAGCCGAGAATGCAACCCCTATTCCCATTGTCGATGAGAAAATAATGGCAGAGAATCCGTCCAGCATGGATTTGGTATACAAAATATCGTGATTATTGCGAAGACCGCTATCCATTGCACCCAAAACGGCCATAGCGCCAATACAGTAAACAAGTGTAGCCGTCACAAACCCGGTCGCAATGCTACCTTGTTTACTACCTCCCATCTTTCTCTCCAACCATTCGCCAAGCTGATTTAAGCGCGTTTCAATTTTTAATGCCTCTCCAAGGATCGAACCCAGTACCATGCTAAAGATGAGCAGCAGAAAATTTTTGGTGCCAAAGCTCATCGTCAAGCCTAGCAAAATTACAGCTAATCCTATTGCTTGCAGTACGGTTTGCCTCATTCCCTCCGGTATACCGGATAAAAGTCTTCCCAATAATGCCCCGATAATGATAGCAACGGCATTCACCAAAGTACCTAATAAAATCAAATAAGCCACTCCCCAAACAGCTTGTTTTTTATACTGAAAATGCTTCTGCGATTTCCCTTACTGCCGTAATCAGTTCTTTTACATCTTCTTCAGTATTAAAAATTCCAAAGCTGGCCCGAACTGCCCCCATCGCTTCCGTGCCTGCTGTTTTGTGTGCGAGCGGCGTACAATGATAACCGGCTCTTGTCGCGATTTGGTACTGTTGATCCAAAATAAACGATACTTCAGATGCATCAAAACCTTGAATATTAAATGATACAACTCCGACCCTTTCTACCTCTAAAGGCGGACCATATATGGTTACACCCGGAATCTCTTGCAACTGTTCCATTGCTTGTCGTGCAAGATTCCATTCGTACCGATGGATCTCTTCCACTCCTTTTTCAATTACAAATGTGACCCCTGCCTGAAGCCCTGCCAATCCTACTGTATTGGCCGTTCCGCTTTCGTAGCGATCAGGCCTTGTCGTCGGCTGGTCAATTGCCTCCGACTGGCTTCCTGTTCCTCCGTGTATTAGCGGCTCTAAATCAATCGAGCTATCTACATATAATCCGCCGGTACCCTGGGGTCCGTATAAACCTTTATGGCCAGGAAAAGCAAGCATATCTATCCCCATTGCCTCAACATCAATAGGCAATATTCCTGCTGATTGAGAAGCATCTACCAAAAAGGCAATTCCCTTCCGTCTAGTAACACGTCCTATTTCGCTAATCGGCAGGATAACACCGGTTAAATTGGATGCATGGCTGACAACAACCATTCTGGTATGATCGTTGATGGCTTGTTCAAAATCATCAGCATAGAACAACTGGTCTTCTCTAGGTTCGACATATGTAATTTCGATGTTTCGCGTACGCCGGAGGTATTCCAAGGGTCTTCTTACTGAATTATGTTCAATGCTGGATGTTACCACGTGGTCTCCTTCCTTAAGGTAACCTTTGATTGCTTGGTTGAGAGCCTGTGTCGCATTTAAGTAAAAAAAGAGGTCATTTGGGTTTTTAACCCCAAATAACCGCGATAATTGCATCCGCGTACGAAATAAAACTTTGCTTGCTTTGATTGCTAAGGTATGTCCGCCTCTCCCCGGATTGGCGGCAAAATCATCAATCACTTCCGCCATCGCTTCCTTCACACCCGGTGGTTTCGGCCAGGACGATGCCGCGTTGTCTAAGTATATGATCCGCATGCAAATCCTCCTTTGTCCTTCCCTTGCCTTGCAACTATATATCCAACAGTTCTAATAGTCTTTGCAAATCTTCGTTGGAATAAAACTCAATCTCAATTTTACCCTTTTTGCCGCCTTTTTTTATTTGAACAGCCGTTCCAAATCGGCTGCGTAAACGTTCTTCCACCTGCAGTAGTCCCGCTTCTTTTTTTAGAGGCTTCTTGGTCTTTGTTTCACGTGAAACATGAAGATTTTTTACTAATTCCTCTAATTGTCGAACACTCAAATCATTTTTGACTACGTCATTTGCCAACTGCAATTGTGTTTTTGGATTTTCGACAGCTAGCAACGCTCTTGCATGTCCCATCGATATGCTTGAAGCAGATACCATCCGTCTGATTTCTTCCGGCAAGTTAAGCAAACGCAGCATATTTGCAACATGTGGGCGGCTTTTCCCAACCTTCTTTGCCAGTTGCTCTTGCGTAAAAGAGCAATGCTCCATCAACTTCTGATAAGCTTCGGCTTCTTCAAGCGGATTCAGATTTTCTCTTTGAAGGTTCTCGATTAGAGCAATCTCCATTAATTGCTGATCTGTATACGTTTTGATGATAACAGGAACTCTTGCTAACCCCGCTTTTTCTGCTGCTCTTAATCGGCGTTCTCCCGCTACCAATTCGTAACCTTTGATACTTTTCCGTACAATTAACGGTTGAATAATTCCATGCTCTTTAATTGATTCGGTTAATTCAGCCAATGCTTCCGGTTCAAACTCTTTTCGCGGTTGATACGGATTGGGGCGAATATCGTTTATTTGAACTTCTGTCACTTGTTCAGCTTCCTCGACTAGATTGGAAGTAATTAAGGCATTTAAACCTTTTCCAAGGCGTTTACTCATATTCCAATCACTTCCTTCGCCAAATCAGTATATACCTCTGCCCCTCTCGATCTGGGATCATAAGTGATGATAGATTGGCCATGGGAAGGAGCTTCACTTAACCGAACATTGCGCGGAATAATGGTTCTGTATACTTTATCTTGGAAATACTTTTTCACTTCTTCGATTACTTGAATGCCTAAATTCGTTCGAGCATCCAACATGGTCAACAATACACCTTCAATCGTGAGGTGAGAGTTTAAATGCTTTTGTACCAAGCGTATCGTATTAAGAAGTTGACTTAATCCTTCCAACGCATAATATTCACATTGAATCGGAATCATCACTGAATCTGAAGCTGTCAGTGAGTTTACCGTTAAAATTCCTAAAGATGGCGGGCAATCAATTATGATGTAGTCATACTTATCCTTCACAACCTCCAAAGCCTTCTTCAATCTGACTTCACGGGAGATCGTCGGAACCAATTCAATTTCTGCTCCGGCCAGTTGAATCGTTGCTGGAATAATGTAAAGTCCTTCAATTTCTGTAGGCAATATCGTCTCTACAGGACTAATATCATTAATTAGCACATCGTAAATACAATAGCGAACATCTGCCTTATTTACACCCAACCCGCTAGTGGCATTACCTTGAGGGTCAATGTCAACCATCAACACTTTCTTTCCTAGGGTTGCTAGGCATGCACTCAAATTGACAGCAGTTGTTGTTTTCCCTACGCCACCTTTCTGATTGGCTACTGCAATCACTTTCCCCAACGTCTCCACCTCATTTTTGATTCCTAATCTCGCCGGGATCTTCTCTTAATACCCAATATCTTATTTTACATCAATGAATTGTAAAAAAATAGGACAACCCACCGGGTAAACTTTTCCTACATCTGCAGAAAAAGAAAGGCGGCTTCTATTCGCCGCTTCATTGGTTTCTGCTTACGATTCCTTCTTCTTCGGAATGCGAATGGTAAATTGATAGAACTCTTCATGCTCTTCTTCGTCCGTTTCAACAGACAATCCAGACTGTTGAACCATTTGAATGGATTGGCGCACCGTATTGATTGCAATCCGCGAATCGCGTGAAAATGATTTCCACTTAGTTTTTTTTGCCTTTTCAACCGGTGGATTCTGATCCGCCTCCATCAATTGCTTGACACGGATTTCCGTTTGTTTTACGTTCCAATCTTTTTCGATTATCTCTTGTAAAACTTTTAATTGAAGGTCTGCATTTTTTAATGGTATCAGAGCACGGGCATGTCGTTCTGTTATCTTTCGAAATAAAAGTGCGTCTTGAATCTCTTGTGGCAAATGCAATAACCGTAATTTATTAGCAATTGTCGATTGCCCTTTTCCTAAACGTTGCGCCAAACTCTCTTGGGTCAGATTATGTAGATCAATTAATTTCTGATAAGCAATTGCTTCCTCAATCGCAGTTAATCCTTCACGTTGTAAGTTCTCTATTAATGCGATCGATGCAGTTTGAGCGTCATTAAATTCTTTGACGATTGCCGGTATCCGCTCCATCCCCAACTTTTTGGAGGCCCGAAGACGACGCTCCCCCGCGATCAGTTCATAACGATTATCCCGAATTCTCACAACAATCGGCTGGATTAAGCCATGGGTTCGAATGGTTTGGCATAACTCATCTATTTTTTCATCATCAAAGACCGTACGTGGTTGATAAGGATTGGGGACAATCTCATCAACAGGTATTTGACGAATCTCTTCATTTTCCGTCTTATCCGAGAACCCGAATAATCTTGAAAACTGATCTTTAACTGCCATACCGAAATCCCCCACTTCTAAACATTGCACCTCACAATGTATTCTGCATTGGCGCCGTAAATCCTGCTTCAAAAGAGAGATTCTATTCGATAAGTTAAACTCATTTTGGATACTGTTTCACGTGAAACATTGATATGTTTAGTCGTCGTCCTGGCAAGGGATTGAAGTACCATTTTGTGGTTTTTGAAAATCTTGTTCTGAAGAATCTTCTTCGTTTGCGTATTTAAACAACCGAGGAAATATTCGGTGAAAATCGAGTGTTAAATAGGCAAAAAAAGCCGCTACGATAGCCGTGATATACATACCGGCGCTAAACAACAGCCCAATCGCTGAAGCAACCCACATACCAGCAGCAGTAGTTAACCCCTTTACTTCTCCATTAAATTTAAGGATGGCTCCAGCCCCCAAAAAACCCATCCCGGTAACAACTTGTGCTGCAACTCGACCGGGGTCATTATTCACTCCATTAGAAGAAAAACCATAAATGGATGCTAGTCCAAATAGACATGATCCGAAGCAAACCAGGCTATAAGTGCGAAAACCAGCTGCTTTTTGTCTATGGACGTCCCGATAAAACCATTCCCGTTCAAGTCCCATGACTGCTCCAGCGACGAAAGCCAAAAAAAGTCTAAGCAGGATCACTGGCAATTCGGGCGGAAACATGGAACCGATGATTGCAGTATACATATCCCTTCAGCCTCTCATCCAATTCTGTTGATTATACCATTGTATGCCTTACTCTATTCATTTCCTCTTCACTTGTTGATCATTATAACTTTCTTTACTCAAATTGGCGATGCTGTCCGTTCCGTTCATTACGGAAGGGAGTCTTCACAACCCACCTGACTTAAGCTTACGCTACTGTCGGGCGGACCCAAAAAATAAAATGCAGCTTATGGGAGCTGCATTTCGCATGAATTCATACTGGGTAATTGTTAATTTATAATGGTTTTTTGGCAGGCGTGCCTGCTTTTCGCGGGTAAGCTTTTGGAGTTGGTGCCAATTTATCAATAATAATAATGTTACGTTCACCCGCATCATCCGGCAATGCAAAGGTTTCAACCTTTTTTGTTTTCCCGCCAAGCAATTTGATCGCTTGTTTAGCCTCATTCAATTCCAGTGAGATTTCGGAACCTTTCATCGCAACAAAATGGCCACCTACGCGTACAAGCGGCAAACAAAACTCAGCCAGAATATTTAATCTGGCTACAGCACGTGCCGTAACATATTCAAATGATTCCCGATATTTCGGATCTTGGCCTGCATCTTCCGCTCGATGATGGATGGGAACTAATCCTGTCAGCTTCAATTCCTTTGCAACATGTTCCAAGAAATGAATTCTCTTTGACAAAGAATCTATGATGGTCATTTGCAGATGTGGAAAACATATTTTCAAAGGAATGCTGGGAAACCCCGCTCCCCCTCCAATATCGGCAACCTTTTCAATACTCTGCATTGGAAAATAAAAAGCGGCGGAAATGGAGTCATAAAAATGCTTGGTATATACCTCATCTTCCTGCGTAATGGCTGTTAAATTAATCTTTTCATTCCATTCCACAAGCAAGCGATAGTAAATATCAAATTGCTCCAACTGTTCCGGAGTCAATTGAATCCCTTGTTCAGCAAGTCTTGAAGCAAACAACGCTTTAGCCATAATTCAGCCTCTCCTTATTCAGACACTACTGCACGATTGTAGTGCTCAAGATAAACCATTAAAACCGAGATGTCGGCAGGATTCACCCCGGATATGCGAGACGCCTGGCCGATGTTTAACGGTTTAATTTTATTCAGCTTCTCTCTAGCCTCAATCGACATACCGCTTATTTGGCTGTAGTCTATATTAGCCGGGATACGTCTTTCCTCCACTTTTTTCATCTTCTCCACTTGCTGAAGGGATTTGCGGATATATCCGTCATACTTGATTTGAATCTCAACTTGTTCCGCTACTTCCGGACTTATCTCTTCCGGTGAAGGCGAAATCGACACAATATCTTTATAGGTAATTTCCGGTCTGCGAAGCATTTGGGCCAAATCAATTACTTCCGTCAACTCTGGTGAATTGGCCGCACGTAGCATCTTTTGTACCTCTTCCTGATCAGGGCGCACACGTGTGCTCTCCAGCCGTTCCTTTTCCCGGGTGATAGCTTCTCGCTTGGCAAGAAAGCGTTGATAGCGCTCCTCGCTTATCAACCCAATCTCATAACCGATATCCGTCAAACGAAGATCTGCATTGTCGTTACGCAATAACAGGCGATACTCTGCTCGTGAAGTAAGTAATCGATAAGGCTCATTGGTTCCTTTGGTTACCAAATCATCAATCAAAACACCGATGTATGCTTGATCCCGACCGAGAATAACGGGATCTTTCCCTTGAACTTTACGGGCTGCATTAATACCTGCCATTAAGCCCTGCCCAGCCGCTTCCTCGTAACCGGAAGTTCCATTAATTTGTCCGGCTGTAAACAATCCCTCAATCAATTTCGTTTCCAATGAAGGCCAGAGTTGTGTTGGAACAATCGCATCGTATTCAATGGCATAACCGGGACGCATCATTTTTACATTTTCCAAACCGGTGATGGAACGAAGCATCGAGAGCTGCACATCTTCAGGCAAACTGGTTGATAAGCCTTGCACGTACATTTCCTCCGTATTTCGTCCTTCCGGCTCCAAGAAAATCTGATGGCGCGGCTTATCGCTAAAACGTACCACTTTATCTTCAATAGATGGGCAATAACGCGGACCCGTTCCTTCAATTACTCCCGAATACATGGGAGCACGATGAAGATTGCTGTTAATAATCTCATGCGTTTCCGGCTGGGTGTAGGTCAGCCAACAAGGAAGCTGATCCTCTATATAAGTCGTTGTTTCAAACGAGAAAGCCCGCGGCTCCTTATCCCCTGGCTGAATCTCCATTCGCTCAAAATCGACGCTGCTCTTATGAACGCGCGGCGGCGTACCTGTTTTAAAGCGAACCAACTCAAAACCAAGCTCCTTCAGATGCAACGCAAGCTGCACAGACGGGCGCATGTTGTTAGGCCCGCTTTCATACTGAAGGTCGCCAATGATGATTTTTCCGCGCAGGTATGTTCCTGTTGTCAAAACAACAGCTTTTGCTCGATAGCGTGCACCTGTCTGGGTAATAACCCCTTCACATACTCCGTTATTGACAATCAGTCTTTCTACCATCGCCTGTCGTAATATCAGATTCGGGGTGTTTTCAATCGTTTTCTTCATCTCGTATTGATACGCAATCTTGTCGGCCTGGGCCCGTAATGCATGAACGGCAGGCCCTTTCCCGGTATTTAACAACCGCATTTGAATATAGGTTTTATCCGTATTTTTCCCCATCTCTCCGCCGAGTGCATCAATTTCGCGTACGACGTGGCCTTTTGCCGGCCCTCCGACCGATGGATTGCACGGCATATAGGCTACAGCATCCAGGTTAATCGTCAACAATAATGTTTTACATCCCATACGAGCGGCAGCAAGAGCAGATTCACATCCGGCATGTCCGGCACCGATCACGATAACATCAAAACTTTCACCTTCATACGTTGTGGTAAGCATGTTGTTCTCCCTCCCTATTTCCCCAAACAAAATTGAGAGAAAATCTGGTCAATCAAATCTTCGCCCACACTATCGCCAATTACTTCACCAAGCAATTCCCATGTACGTTTAATATCGATCTGTACCATATCAATCGGCATTAGACTTTTAATTCCGGTAATGGCATCCCCAATGGATTGCTCCGCTTGCCGAAGCAAATGAATGTGCCGGGCATTGCTGACATAAGTAAGATCCTCTTGCTGAACACGACCGCTAAAGAAGAGCGTGGCGATTGCTTCTTCCAACAGTTCAATCCCCTTTTCCTCTTTCACCGAAGTAAGAATCAAAGGTTGGTGAGGAAAGGCTTGTTTCACTTCATTCAAATCAATTTGTTGCGGTAAATCGGTCTTATTAATAATGACAATAACATTTAATCCTTTCACTGATTCAAAAATCGCCTTGTCTTCCGGTGTCAAAGGTTCATTGTAATTAAGCACCAACAAAACCAAATCAGCCTGCTGTAAAATTTGGCGGGATTTTTCTACACCGATTTTCTCCACGATGTCTTCCGTTTCGCGTATACCGGCTGTATCGATTAAGTGAAGCGGAACCCCCCGTACATTCACATACTCTTCAATGACATCCCTCGTTGTTCCGGCGACATCTGTTACGATCGCCTTCTCCTCCTGAACCAAACTGTTTAACAACGAAGATTTTCCCACGTTTGGTCTTCCCACAATGGCTGTTGACAGTCCCTCTCGCAGAATTTTGCCTTGTTTGGCTGTTTGCAAGAGCCGAACGATCTCTGTTTGAACCTCCTGGCACTTATCCAGAAGCAAATTTTGCGTAACTTCCTCTACGTCATGCTCCGGATAATCCAGTGTTACCTCTATATGTGCCATTGCCTCAAGCAAATTTTGTCGTAGCGCCCGAATTAGCTTCGACAGTTTCCCCTCCACTTGGGAAAGAGCCACTTTCATTGCCCGGTCGGTTTTGGCCCGAATCAAATCAATAACTGCCTCCGCTTGAGACAAATCGATTCTTCCATTTAAAAATGCGCGCTTGGTAAACTCTCCAGGTTCCGAGAGCCTTGCTCCATTCTCCAAAACCAGATCCAACACGCGTTCAACAGAAACAATTCCTCCGTGGCAGTTAATCTCCACGACATCTTCTCGTGTAAAAGTTCGCGGCGCCCGCATTACGGAAACCAAAACTTCTTCCACAAGCTCTTCTGTCTTAGGATCGCGCAGCGTTCCGTAATGAATTGTGTGAGTATCTACTGTTGATAACTTATGTTTTCCTCTAAATATTTTATCCACAATCTCAATCGCTTCCGGTCCACTAACACGGATTATGGCAACTCCGCCCTCTCCCATCGCCGTGGCACAGGCAGCTATGGTGTCCATCTTCACAAATCTTCACCTCAAAAACTCCTGGTAACGTAAGGAGTTATCTTCCTAAAAGAATAGAATACCACATATTATCCACAATTAACAGCGAAGAGAAAAAGCAACCGGCATTTTTGGGTTGCTTTCTATTTATCCACAGTATAGTCGTTCTTACTTTAATCAAAACAGGCCAACCTGTTTATCCACAATAAAAAAGAGCAAAAAAAAAGAGGCTTTTTCTCAAGCCTCTTTAGGAGCAACAACAATATAACGTTGGGGCTCTTCCCCTTCACTAAACGTAACAACGTCAGGCCGCTTCTGCAAGAAAGCATGAATCACTTTTCGCTCAGCTGCAGACATAGGTTCCAGCCGCACATTGCGGTTGGTCTGCACTGCTTTTTTGGCGATGCGCTCAGCCAACTGCTCAAGCGTTTCTTTCCGACGCAGACGGTAACTCTCCGCATCAAGAACAATTCGTACATGCTTCTCAGCGTGACGGTTTGCTACAACATTGACAAGATACTGCAAAGCGTCCAAGGTTTGTCCTCGACGGCCGATGATTATTCCAAGATTGCTACCTAAGATGTCGAACAAGATGCCTTCTTCATGTGGTCGAGTCTCAATTCTGCCGTCTACCTTCATGTTAACCAAGACATCAGTAAGGAATTTCTTTCCCTCTTCGATCGGATCATAGTGGAATTCAACTTCAACTTTCGCATCGCGTGTCCCAATCAGACCAAATAACCCTTTGCTTGGTTCTTCCAAGACTCGAACGGTCACTCGATCACGCGGCACCCTCAATTCCTGTAAGGCTTTTTCGATAGCATCATCAATCGTTTTCGCCGTGGCCACCACCTTTTTCACTTGGCGGTTCCCTCCTTAGGACTCAACTGCTTATCCTTGTCTCGATATAAGAAATAGGTTTGAACAATTGTAAACAAGTTACCATATACCCAATAGAGTGATAATGCTGATGGCAATGTTACGGCGATAGCCAAAATCATCAGCGGCATCATCACCAGCATCATTTGCATCTGAGGATTGTTTTGGGTAACTGATCCCATCATCTTCTGCTGCAAGAAAGTGGTAGCTGCAGCCAGGATTGGCAGCACGTAATACGGGTCCGGACTTCCCAAAGACATCCATAAAAAGGTATGTGTTTTAATTTCCGGCGTACGGCTGATCGCATGATAAAACGCAATCAGAATGGGCATTTGCACCAAAAGCGGAAAACATCCGGCAAGCGGATTCACGTTATTCTTTTGGAACAACAGCATAGTTTCTTGCTGTGCCTTCTGCGGATCGTTCTTGTGTTTTTCGCGAATTTTTTGAAGTTCGGGCTGCAGGGATTGCATTACCTTCGAACTCTTAATCTGCTTAACCATTAATGGAAGAATGATTAAGCGGATAATAATCGTTGCTACAAGAATACCTAAACCATAGCTTCCTCCAAGAATCATGGAAGATTCTTTGATTAGCCAAGAAAGCGGCCAAACAAAATACTTGTCCCAAATACCGGTAGCGTCTGGGCCGATTGGAGGAGGATTTTTAACGCCGCTGCCGCATCCTGCAAGGAGGACCATGATAATTCCTAACAGGAGCATCAATACAATACGTTTTCGCAAAGGGATATTCCTCCTTTGATTGAAATCATTTTTTCTTGTGTTCCGGAACGGGGTCAAACCCCCCAGGATGAAAAGGATGGCACTTCAAAATTCGCTGAATCGCCAACCAGCCACCCTTCACAGCCCCAAACCGTTTTACTGCCTCAAGAGCGTAATGCGAGCATGTAGGGGCAAACCGACAAGATGGCGGCTTTAGCGGAGAAATAAAGATTTGATATCCCCGAATCAACCAGACAAGGATTTGCTTCATCTATCCTTCATCCTTGCTTCTTCTATGTATTTCGCTTTTATTTATGATATTTGCCCGCTTCATTACATGTAGCAGCGAACCTTTGAACATATCATATGTCATCTCTGTAGTAGGAGGTCTCGCGATAATTACAAAATCAATAGAATCAACAATCTGATCCTCCAGCTCAGTCAACGCTTCCCGAATTAATCGCTTCACACGATTCCGCATTACAGCGTTTCCAATCTTTTTACTGACTGAGATGCCTGCACGAAACTTGGTTTGATCCTCTTTTTGCAGCACATACACCACAAATTGTTTGTTCGCCGAGGACTTTCCTTGCTGAAAAACAACTTGAAACTCCTCATTCTTCTTAAGTCGATGCGAGTGATGCAAGGCTTACAACCCCTAACATCAACATTATAGTAAAAAAAGTGAATACCATCCACCTAGTATACCCAATTTGGGCCTTTTTTTTATCCTTATGATTCGACGACATAGGACATAAATAGAAAAAAAAGGCCACTACATTTTGTGGCCTAAGCAGAAAGTACTTTTCTACCTTTACGACGACGAGCTGCCAGCACTTTACGGCCATTTTTTGTGCTCATGCGCTTGCGAAACCCGTGATCTTTTTTACGTTTACGGTTATTTGGATTAAAAGAAGGTTTCATGTTGTATACACCTCCATCCTCAAAAGGCATTCTTTCGCATTATAAGGAGAATACATGAAAAAGTCAAGGAATTTCCCTTCCAATTTCACCTTGCTTTATCCCCAAAAAATTATTTCCCGAAGTTGTGGACAAGAAAAATATCCACATTCTTTTTATCTACAAGGATATCTACAGCTTGTACACAAAATATAGAGGTGTGAATAGTTGACTGATACTATAAGTTGTGTTTGTGGATAAGTGCCAAAAAACCGTTGATATCACTCATTTTATCTGTTATTATGTTTGTGTTTTACATGGTGAATAAGTAAATCAGCCTATCGGTTTTTTCCACAGTATGTGGATAAATTTGTGGACAGTTCTTCATTCTTGTGAAAATATTCATCCACAGGATTGAGGATAATCGTCTTCTTTTTTTCGCTCTACTTTCGGAAATCAGCCTTTATGAAATAGAATTATCCACATTTGTATGTGATGGAAGGGGGGATTTTTGGTGGATGCTGCTATAACTGAACTTTGGCGAAAAGTCCTCGCAAAAATAGAAAAAACATTAAGCAAACCGAGCTTTGATACATGGTTAAAAGCAACGAAAGCGACTACGTTAGAAGAAGACGCACTCATTGTGACAGCTCCGAATGAATTTGCCCGTGACTGGCTGGAATCACGTTATTCGCCGCTTATTACTGATACACTCTATGAAACAACGGGCATTAATATGAAAGTAAAATTCGTCGTTCCCCAAAATCCCGATTTGCACCTGCACGATGAGATTCCCATGGCGCGCGTTAAGGAAACGGTACAATTACCGGCTGCTGACGACCAACCGCCCAGCATTTTAAACCCCAAGTATACATTTGATACATTTGTCATCGGTTCAGGAAATCGCTTTGCCCATGCTGCTTCCCTTGCAGTAGCCGAAGCGCCGGCAAAAGCATACAATCCACTTTTCATCTACGGGGGCGTAGGGCTTGGAAAAACCCACTTGATGCATGCTATAGGACATTACGTTATTCAGCATAATCCATCTGCTAAAGTGGTATACCTGTCGTCTGAGAAATTTACCAACGAGTTCATTAACTCCATTCGAGACAACAAAACGGTTGAGTTCCGTAATAAATATCGCAGTGTCGATGTTTTATTGATTGACGATATTCAATTTTTGGCCGGGAAAGAGCAGACCCAGGAAGAATTTTTCCATACATTTAATGCTCTGCATGAAGAAAGCAAACAAATTATCATATCTTCCGACCGTCCGCCAAAAGAAATTCCAACATTGGAAGATCGGCTTCGTTCCCGCTTCGAATGGGGACTGATTACCGATATTCAGCCACCGGATCTGGAAACTAGGATTGCTATCCTAAGAAAGAAAGCCAAGGCAGAAAACCTTGATATACCAAATGAAGTTATGGTTTATATCGCTAATCAAATCGACAGCAATATCCGCGAATTAGAAGGTGCACTTATCCGGGTTGTAGCTTATTCTTCTCTGATTAATCGCGATATTGACACGAGTTTGGCATCTGAAGCGTTGAAAGACATCATTCCGTCTTCGAAACCGCGCGTTATTACGATCATGGATATTCAGCGGGCTGTTGGTGATCTTTTTAACTTAAAACTGGAAGATTTCAAGGCCAAGAAGCGGACTAAATCGGTAGCATTCCCGCGTCAAATCGCCATGTATCTGTCTCGTGAATTAACAGATTCTTCCCTCCCGAAAATCGGAGATGAATTTGGCGGCAGGGATCATACAACCGTCATTCATGCTCATGAAAAAATCTCGAAATCACTAATGACCGATGCTCAACTTCAACAAACCGTACAGACTCTGATTGAGAAATTGAAGAACGGAAACTAGCTGTGAATAAATAGGAAAGGCCTATACACACTTTACCCACATGTGTATAGGCTATCTTCGTTCTGTTTCAAATGGTTATCCACAAATTCACAGCGTCTATTACTACTTCTGTGAAAAAATAATTCCTTAATCTATTAACTTATGCATGAGAAAACTTCAATATTCCATCCCATGTATGGAGGTTCACTGATTATGCAAATAACCGTTCAACGCGAAAAATTGGCTACAGCCGTTTTACATGTCATGAAAGCCGTATCCACTAGAACTACTATTCCTATTTTGACAGGGATTAAACTGAAAGCAGATGCAGAAGGTTTAACCTTAACAGCGAGTGATTCGGATATTTCCATTGAAGTTCATATCCCACTTGAAGAAGCAGATGAATGGGGAGTAACTGTTCATCAGACTGGCAGTATTGTACTTCCTGCACGTATTTTCAGCGAAATCGTCCGCAAATTACCGGGAAATGAAGTTCACTTGCTTGTTGACGAGCGGTTGACTACATTAATTCAGTCCGGACAAGCCGAATTCACCATTAATGGGATGAATGCCAACGAATTTCCGCAGCTTCTACAGTTGGAGGAAGAAAAAGTATTCAGCATTCCCAGTGATTTGTTAAAAACCATGATTCGCCAGACTGTCTTTGCTGTGTCAACCTCCGAGATGCGTCCGATCCTTACCGGAGTGATGTGGTCGTTAGAGAACGGCCAATTGAAGTTTGTCTCTACCGATAGTCATCGTTTAGCTAGCCGTGTAGCTGTGGTAGAATGTTCTCAAGACCTTCGTTTTCACAATGTTGTCGTGCCTGGCAAAAGCTGTAACGAGTTGGTCAAGATTTTGGACGATGACCAGACGCCTGTCGATATTGTTGTAGGGGAAAATCAAATTTTGGTGAGGTCTAACCATATTTTGTTCTATTCCCGCTTACTGGAAGGAACTTATCCGGATACTTCCCGGATTATTCCGCAGGGAAGCAAGACGGAGATGGTGGTAAACACCAAGGAGTTTCTGCATTCGATCGAGCGTGCTTCTTTGTTAAGCCGTGAAGGAAAGTCCAATGTCGTGCGCCTGGCTACGCTTACTGACGGCAATGTTGAAATCTCCTCCAATGCACCGGAAATTGGTAAAGTAATGGAAATCGTCTATCCGGTATCATTAAATGGGGAAGAATTAAAAATTTCCTTTAATGCAAAATATATGATTGATGCGTTGCGCTCCGTTGACAGCAGCGAGATTCGCGCCAGTTTCACAGGTGCGATGAGTCCATTTATCATACGCCCCACCGATAATGATTGGATTCTGCATTTGATCCTGCCTGTCCGTACTTACTAGAACTTGATCTTGTAGGAGGATTATCCGAATGAACCAGCTCGTATCCATTTACACCGAATATATACCCCTCGGTCAGTTTTTAAAATTGGCCGGGATTATTGATACGGGTGGGATGGCGAAAGCGTTTCTGGCGGAGGTTCCGATTAAAGTAAACGGAGAATTGGACAACCGCCGTGGACGTAAGTTATATCCGGGGGACAAAGTAGAAGTAGAAGGCTATGGAATGTATGAAGTGACCGGTAAGTGAGAGGGGATCGGTGTCTTGCTTTTACGTAACTTACAAGTCAAGAACTATCGGAACTATTCTTCCTTGTCTCTCTCATTCGATAAGAGTATCAATTTGTTTGTGGGTAACAATGCTCAGGGAAAAACCAATCTCCTTGAATCCATCTATGTATTGGCTTTGGCCAAATCTCATCGTACAGCACGAGATAAAGAACTGGTTGGTTGGGGTTCTGATTATGCGACAATCCGTAGCGAGATAGAACGGCGCTACGGATCTGTTCGTTTAGAGATACAATTGACGAACAAGGGGAAAAAAGCAAAGGTCAACGGACTGGAACAGCGAAAACTGAGTGAATATATTGGAGCTTTAAACGTGGTCATGTTTGCTCCCGAAGATTTGGCTATTGTAAAAGGAGCGCCTGCCCAAAGACGGCGCTTTCTTGATATGGAAATTGGCCAGGTTTCGCCCACTTATTTATATTATCTTAGCAATTACAACAAAGTCTTGGCCCAGCGAAATCAGCTGCTGAAAGACCTTTTGGCAAAAAAAGAATATTCAACCGAAATGCTCTCAATCTGGAATATCCAATTGGCTGATTTAACGGTAAAATTGTTAAAGAAGCGTTTTGAGTTTCTGCGTAAGCTGGAGGAATGGGCTCAATCCATCCACTCCGGTATTACCAACGGCAAAGAGATCCTGACGATCCATTATGAAAACACTTCGCCCGTACGCGAAGAAATGGACAGTTCTTTTGCCAATCAGATCATGGTAGAATCATTAGAACAGCTTTTTGAAAAAGAAAAGCAAAGAGGAAGCACACTGATTGGTCCTCATCGTGACGATTTCTCACTAAAAGTAAACGGTGTCGATGTGCAAACGTACGGTTCGCAGGGACAACAAAGAACGACAGCTCTTTCGTTAAAGTTGGCGGAGATTGAGTTAATCAAGGAGGAAATCGGTGAATATCCAATCCTGCTGCTTGATGATGTTTTGTCCGAACTTGATGAACACAGACAAACCCTGCTGTTGGAAACCATCCAAGAAAAAGTGCAGACGTTTGTAAGTACGACTGGTGTGGAAGGATTAAAACATCAGGTATTACAGCAAGCAGCCCGTTTTACGGTAAAAGAGGGCCAAATTACGGCAGAAAGTTAAGGTGGTATGGCATGTTTATCCATATAGGTGGGGATACTGTTGTGAGCACCAAGGAAGTCATTACCATCATTGATCATCAATCGGCGAAAACATCCAAAATCACAAGGAAATTCATACAGGATGAGCGAAAGAATAAGGTTTTGGTAGAAGAAGATATGGAGGAAACGAAATCCTACGTCATCACCAAAGACACCATATATTGTTCGCCAATTTCTTCGCTAACTCTTAAGCGACGAGCACAGTTTGTAAACAGCTTGGACCAATTTCCTTCTGTGCAAACTGATTTGAAGGAGTTGACAGAGTAGTGGAACAAGTATCAACCAAGGAAACCAATTATGATGCTAGTCAGATACAAGTCTTAGAAGGTTTGGAAGCAGTCAGAAAACGGCCTGGCATGTACATTGGTTCAACCAGCAGCCGCGGACTGCATCATCTTGTCTGGGAAATTGTAGATAACTCGATAGATGAAGCATTAGCCGGTTATTGTGATGATATTCATGTATATATTCGACCGGATAATTCTATCCGTGTAATTGATAACGGTAGGGGGATTCCTACCGGTATTCATGAAAAGACCGGGAAATCTACCGTTGAAACGGTCTTAACGGTTCTCCATGCAGGGGGAAAATTCGGAGGCGGCGGATACAAGGTTTCTGGTGGTCTTCACGGTGTAGGCAGCTCCGTAGTTAACGCCTTGTCCGAGTGGCTGGAAGTAGAGGTTCGCCAAAACAACAAGGTATATTTCATGCGTTTTGATCATGGAAATCCGGAGGCTGATCTTGCGGTAATCGGGGAAACCGATCAAACCGGCACGACTGTAACGTTTAAGCCGGACCCGACTATTTTTACCGAGACGACCATTTTTGATTACGAAGTTTTGCAAAAACGCATTCGTGAGCTGGCCTTTCTCAACAAAGGATTGAGAATTACTCTGCATGACGAGCGGGAAGGGCAGGAAAAAACAGAAGAGTTCTATTACGAAGGCGGGATTATCTCCTTCGTAGAGTACCTGAACAAAAACCGGGTGAAACTTCACGATGAAGTCATATATTGTGAAGGGGAAAAAGACGGTTTGCAAGTAGAGGTTGCTATTCAATATAACGATAGCTATGTAAGTAATATTTACTCATTCGCCAATAATATCAACACACATGAAGGCGGAACCCACGAATCCGGCTTTAAGACTGCGCTTACTCGTGTTATTAACGACTACAGCCGCAAATTTAATTTCCTCAAGGAAAAAGATCCGAACCTTTCCGGCGATGATGTCCGGGAAGGCATTACGGCTATTATCTCTGTAAAGATTCAGGAGCCGCAATTTGAAGGACAAACCAAAACCAAACTGGGCAACTCGGAAGCGAGAAGTGTGACTGAAGCGGTCTTCGGCGAAAAGTTCCAAAGCTTCATGGAAGAAAATCCAGCCGTGGCGAAGAAAATTGTGGAGAAAGCGTTGATGGCTGCCCGCGCCAGAGAAGCGGCGCGTAAAGCCCGTGAGTTAACCCGCCGGAAAAACGCGCTGGAAGTAAGCGCATTGCCGGGTAAACTTGCCGACTGTTCGTCCAAGGATGCGTCCGAGAGCGAATTGTTTGTGGTAGAGGGTGATTCCGCAGGCGGGTCCGCGAAGCTTGGCCGTGACCGTCATTTTCAGGCCATTCTGCCGCTAAGAGGTAAAGTATTAAACGTAGAAAAATCGCGCTTAGACAAAATCTTGGCAAACAACGAGATACGTGCGATTATCACGGCATTGGGAACCGGTATAGGGGAGGACTTCGATATCTCCAAGGCACGTTACCACAAGATTGTCATCATGACAGATGCCGACGTTGACGGCTCACACATCCGTACTTTGCTCCTTACGTTCCTTTATCGCTATATGCGTCCGTTGATTGAAGCGGGATATGTATATATCGCGCAGCCTCCGCTGTTCAGCATCAAACAAGGCAAGCAAATCTATTACGCCTACAATGACCGGCAAAAAGACGAGATTCTTGCCAATTTGAAACAGGTTCCGAAACCGGCGATTCAGCGTTACAAAGGTTTGGGTGAAATGAATGCGGAACAGCTGTGGGAGACTACTATGGACCCGGCAGCACGCACTCTTCTGCAAGTGAGCCTGGAAGATGCGATGGATGCTGATATGGTGTTTGAAACCTTGATGGGCGACGAAGTGGAGCCGCGCCGCGAATTCATTGAAGAATACGCGAGAAATGTGCGAAATCTGGATATTTAATGCAGATAAAGACTCAATTTAACATGGAACTCGTTCAATAAAACCAAGATTCAAAACCATAATAAATACAAAAGGACTGCAATCTATATGATTGCAGTCCTTTTGTACAAGGTTAAGAATTTTTAAATCTGCTATTTTTCGTATGCTTAATCTTGTTTACTTGCTGCAGCAAGAGTCTGTTTTTGGTTCTGCTTTGGATTGGTTTTCCACTTTTTTATCATTTGCTTCCTCAATTTTTACATTGCAGCAGGAGCTTTCTTGTTTTTTAAACAGATTTTTCAGGATACCCATCATGATTACCTCCTCAAATAATATAGAACAAGAAACCGGAAATCGTGGACATTGTGAATACGGAACCAACAAAGGCAAATACAAGCTTTTTCTTAAAGATACTGTTAAGCAAAGTCAGTTCGGGTAAACTAGCACCTGCTGAGCTGATCATGAGAGCCATCACCGGACCAAGTGCCATTCCCTTTGCGATCATGATCTGCGAGATCGGAATCATGGTCGAAAGCCGAATATATAGCGGAATTCCGATGATAGCGGCAATCGGCACCAGCCACCACTTATCACCTCCCATATAAGTTGTAATCCAATCGGTTGGGACAGCGCCGTGAATGACAGCGCCGAAACCGGCACCTATCAAGAGAAATGGATAAACGGTCTTCATCAGCTGCATAGTTTCAAGGAATGCTGCTTTTAGGTCAAATCGTTTGTCTGGTGTTTGGTAGCCGGTCATGATTACCTTTTTGACCTGTTGTTCAAACCCGAATTTTTCAAGCGCAAATCCGATCATTACGGAGAGAACGGATGTAATGATCGTGTAAGCTACTGCTACTTTCATGCCTAGAATTGCTGTCATCAGGGTAATGATGGTCGGGTCCAAGACGGGTGATGCAAATAAGAAAATCATCACCACTCCGAAGCGAACCTGTTTGCCCAGCAGATTCACGACAACGGGAATGGTGGAACAAGAGCAAAACGGTGTAATAAAGGCAAAGGCGAGAGCAACTGCGGCACTTACCAACGGATGACTCTGCTCCATTAGTCGTTCCATTTTTTCATAGGAAATCAGACCTTGAAGAAGGTTAATCAGGAAAGAAATACCAATAAACAATAAAGTCAACTCTAAAGCAATGGAGAGAAAACTATCCAGCACTTCCAACCACATGGTCATCACCTCTATTATTTGTAATATGCAAATATTTAAGTAGGTTGAAAGAGCAAGTGGGCGTTCTTGCTCAGGTTAAAGGTTTGCAGCAAACGGCAGATTTGGCCATGCACTCATTTAGCAGTTTGATAGATTTAATGACCATCTCTTTTTCGAAGTCACTCATATGCGAAAAAACTTCTTGCAGATAACGATTCATTTCTTCATCAATTGCCGCAGCCAAAAACTTTCCTTGCACGGTAAGTGACAAGATGTAAACACGTCTGTCTTCCGGAAGGGGAGTTTTTTTGACTAAATCCATCTTGATCAGGTTTTGTATTTGTCTGCTGAAGGTAGTGATGTCCATACTAAGAGTGTCAGCTATTTGTTGCATGGAAGGAGCTTTTTGGCGTTGGATCTCATATAAGATGTGACTCTGCACAAGAGAAATATCCGTACCACCGATTGAGCAGCAATTCTTGTTTAATAGTCCGAAGCGTCTGGTCATTACCTGGAATATCTCGCGGATGTTATCCATTATTTTCCCTCCTAATACAGTTATACAAAAACAATTTGCATTTTGCAACTAAATATTTGCTGATAAAAATTGTATTTATTGGTTGATGGGGATCATAAATATTGTTATTGTCAACATTGCTAGCTTGTTTTTTGTTTTGGAATGGGAGGGAAGTTTGTGAGCTTTCATGGGCAAGTAATTTTACCTGCGGTCAGACATATGAAGGATTTTGAGAAAATATTAGAGAGTTCCTATGAATACGGAGTTTTCCTGGACACGCACATAGGGCAGTTAAAAAGCATCTATTCTACGGCCAACAAACACAAGAAAAAGATGTTCCTGCACGCTGATTTGATCCAGGGTTTGAAGAATGACGAATATGCTACCGAATATTTGTGTCAGGAGATTAAGCCATTCGGGCTGATATCTACAAGGACAAGCGTCATCTTGAAAGCCAAGCAAAAAGGGGTTCTGGCCATTCAGCGGATTTTTCTCCTGGATACGAATGCCCTTGAGAAAAGCTATGCGCTGCTGGAGAAGACTCAGCCCGATTTTATTGAAGTGCTTCCGGGAGCTATGCCCAAGATTATCGCAGAGGTGTATGAACGTACCAAAATTCCGATTCTGGCTGGGGGACTTATACGTACGGTAACTGATGTAGAGCAGGCTATCAAAGCAGGGGCGACTGCCATTACAACCTCCAATCAAGACCTGTGGAACCATTATCAAAAAAATGAAAACGCTTATTGACAACGCTTTCATGATCAAATATCATTAGGGATAAGTTAATACTGGTGACGGAGAGATGGAGATTCACCAAAAGATTCCTCGTTAGAGAGGTGCTTTTGCGTGGATCTCTTTTTCTATGCTCACCATACAATCAAGAAAAGGGAGGCAAGATGTGTATGACCGCTTTTTGGGGAGAAGTGGTAGGTACGGCAATTCTGATTCTTTTGGGGGGAGGTGTGTGTGCAGGAGTATCTTTGAAGAAATCGTATGCCCAAAACTCCGGGTGGATCGTCATCACGATGGGATGGGGGCTGGCAGTTGCCATGGCAGTATATGCGGTTGGCAGTATCAGCGGTGCTCACCTCAATCCTGCAGTTACCTTGGGGCTAGCCTTTAAGGGTGACTTTCCATGGGCAGATGTTCCATCGTACATTTTGGCTCAAATGATTGGTGCTTTCCTCGGTTCTGTAATCGTTTATTTGCATTATTTGCCGCACTGGAAAGAAACTGAAGATTCTGGCACAAAATTAGGGGTTTTTTCAACCGGACCAGCGATTCCTAATACGTTTGCTAACCTTTTAAGTGAAATTATCGGTACATTTTTCCTTGTAGTAGCAATTATGGCGATAGGGGCAAATAAGTTCACCGAAGGATTAAATCCATTCATTGTCGGCTTTTTGATCGTCAGCATCGGTCTTTCTCTTGGCGGTACAACCGGTTACGCCATTAATCCTGCGCGCGATTTGGGACCTCGTATTGCCCACTTCGTACTGCCGATCCACGGTAAAGGATCGTCGAACTGGGGATATGCTTGGATTCCGGTAGTAGGCCCAATTCTTGGCGGTTCATTTGGCGGTTTGTTCTATCAAGCTGTGTTCCAGGGGAAAGTAACAACGAGCTTCTGGGTTGTGCTTGCCGTAACCTTAGTTGTTTTGTTGCTTTCTTACATGTTTGGAAGCAAGCAGGAAGAAAAAGATTCCAAGAAGAAACTGGCTGCTTAAAGAAAAAAGGAGAGGATTCGCATGGAAAAATACATTTTGTCTCTTGATCAGGGAACAACCAGTTCGCGCGCCATCTTGTTCAACAGCAAAGGGGAGATTGTACATACTGCCCAACAGGAGTTTCCCCAATACTTCCCAAAACCAGGTTGGGTTGAGCATAATGCACTGGAAATCTGGGGTTCCATTATGGCTGTTATTGCAACCTGCTTGACAGAATCCCAAGTCAAACCAGAACAGGTTGCGGCAATCGGAATTACAAATCAACGGGAGACGACCGTTGTATGGGACAAAGAAACAGGGAAACCAATTTATCATGCGATTGTCTGGCAATCCCGTCAAACATCGGATATCTGCAATGATTTGAAGGAAAAAGGTCTGGATGAACTGTTCCGCAATAAAACCGGTCTGTTGATTGACGCATATTTTTCCGGAACAAAAGTAAAATGGATTCTCGACAATGTAGAAGGAGCCAGAGAGAAAGCGGAAAAAGGAGAGCTTCTGTTTGGTACGATTGATACATGGTTGATTTGGAATCTCTCCGGTGGCCGTAACCATGTAACCGACTATTCCAACGCATCTCGTACCCTGATGTTTAATATACACGATTTGAAGTGGGATGAAGAACTGTTGGAGATACTGACCATTCCGAAGTCCATGCTTCCGGAAGTTAGACCGTCTTCAGAAGTTTACGGCTATACGGATGGAGAACATTTCTTCGGACATGAAGTGCCGATTGCCGGAGCAGCCGGAGACCAACAGGCTGCATTATTCGGGCAAGCGTGCTTTGAGGCAGGCATGGCCAAAAATACTTACGGAACCGGTTGTTTCATGCTGATGAATACTGGTGAAAAACTTGTTGCATCCAAACACGGTTTGTTGACCACAATTGCTTGGGGACTTGACGGCAAAGTAGAGTATGCGTTAGAGGGCAGCATTTTCATTGCAGGTTCCGCTATCCAATGGCTCCGCGACGGCCTGCGCATGTTAAAAGATGCCAAGGACAGCGAAGCATACGCTACTCGCGTGGAATCTACCGATGGCGTGTATGTGGTCCCAGCCTTTGTCGGTTTGGGAACTCCTTATTGGGACAGCGACGTAAGAGGTGCGGTATTCGGCTTGACACGCGGCACAACAAAGGAACACTTTATTCGTGCAACCTTGGAATCTTTAACTTATCAAACAAAAGACGTATTGGCTGCAATGGAAGCGGATTCAAGCATCTCCTTGAAAGCTCTTCGGGTGGATGGAGGCGCTGTCAAAAACAATTTCTTAATGGAATTCCAAAGCAACATTTTGGGAGTGCCGGTTGAACGCCCGGTGATTAATGAAACGACAGCATTGGGCGCTGCCTATTTGGCAGGTTTGGCCGTTGGCTATTGGAAAGATAAAGAGGAAATCGCCAAGCAGTGGAACATTGATCGCCGTTTTGAACCTACCATGGCAGATGAGCAGCGCCACGAATTGTACAACGGCTGGCAAAAAGCGGTTCGTGCAGCAATGGCTTTCAAATAGAATACAATTGTGATATTCAAATTAGCTATGATTGTGATATAATGTAGGTAAGTTAATAAACCGTCTGGAGAACTGGAGAGACCACAATGCATTATAGCTATGGCTATAGTGTCCGTTGTGGTCTCTTTTTTTTGCGGCTTACGGATGATGAACAGGAGGGATTCGTGATGAGCGATTCATTTTCAGGTTTATGCAGAAAAGAAGTATTGCGATCGATGAAAGATGTCACGTATGATGTGTTGATTATTGGTGGAGGAATTACCGGAGCAGGTATTGCCTTAGATGCGGCAACCAGAGGAATGAAGACCGCGCTCGTCGAAATGCAAGATTTTGCGGCGGGAACTTCCAGCCGCTCTACGAAGCTTGTTCATGGAGGACTGCGCTATCTGAAACAGTTCGAGGTAAAAATGGTAGCGGAGGTTGGGAAGGAACGGGCGATTGTTTATGAAAACGGGCCTCACGTTACAACTCCGGAATGGATGCTGCTGCCCATTCATAAAGGAGGAACGTTTGGTCTTTTAAGTACATCATTTGGCCTAAAAGTGTATGATTATTTGGCTGATGTCAAAGGCAGCGAGCGCCGCAAAATGCTGAACGCAGGGCAAACGCTGCAAAAAGAGCCGCTTCTCAAAAAAGAAGGTTTGCTTGGCGGCGGATATTATGTGGAATATCGGACAGACGATGCCAGACTTACCATTGAAGTGGTAAAAGCGGCTGTAGCTTACGGAGCACAAGCAGTAAATTACGTCAAGGCAGAAGATTTTCTGTATGAAAATGGCCGGGTCACCGGCATCAAGGCAGTAGATCAACTGGATGGAGAAACTCTGCATATTTACGGGAAAAAAGTTGTGAACGCGGCAGGTCCTTGGGTTGATACCTTACGGGAAAAGGATAATTCCAAAAAAGGCAAGAAGCTTCAATTATCCAAAGGGGTTCACTTAGTTATTGACCGCAAGCGATTCCCGTTGAAGCAGGCAATCTATTTTGATACACCGGATGGACGAATGGTTTTTGCCATTCCGAGAGACGGCAAAACGTATGTTGGGACAACTGACACTTTCTACAACGGAGACATTGCGCATCCCAAAATGACCTCAGATGACCGTCAATATGTGATTAATGCAATCAATTATATGTTCCCTGATGTTAAGATAACGGAAAAAGACATTGAATCTTCCTGGGCTGGTGTTCGTCCGCTTATCTACGAAGAAGGCAAATCGGCTTCGGAAATTTCGCGTAAAGACGAGATTTGGCAATCAGAATCGGGATTGATAACCATTGCGGGTGGTAAATTAACCGGTTATCGGAAAATGGCCGAGACAGTGGTTGATCTGGTGGCTGATCTCTTATGGAAAGAAGGCAAAGGCTCGTACAAACCCTGCATCACCAAAAATCTGCCGATCTCCGGCGGTGATGTGGGCGGAAGCAAAAATTACCCGATGTTTATCGAGAAGAAGGCTCAACAGGGGATGGAAATCGGTTTAACCCGTGAGCAAGCGGAAAAATTGGTTCGTTTGTTCGGTTCAAACATCGACCAAATATTCCGCATCGTTGAAGCGAGAAAAGAAGAAACGAAAACATTCGATTTGCCAATCGATCTCTATGCTTCTCTTGTTTATGGATTGGAAAACGAAATGGTTGTGAAGCCAATCGACTTTTTTATCAGACGGACAGGCGCATTGTTCTTTGATATCGAGTTTGTACGAAGATGGAAGCAGCCGGTTATCGCCTTTATGGCCAAATGGTTCGGCTGGAGTGAAGAAATGACTGATCAATTCTCCAAAGAACTGGAAATGCATCTGTACGATGCTGTAGAACCGGCAGACGTGAAAATCTAATCTGGCTGCAACGTAATAAGCAGCCGATTTAAGGGAAAGTGGGGGAACCATCACTTTCCCTTTTTGCATTTTCGAAACAGAGGACACATATATGTAGGAAGGGTATCTTCTTTCCGCACTTTCCGCATGGGGGTGTGGAGCAAAGAAACCTAAAGCTGTCCAATAACACATCTATTCGCAACGACATATGCTAAGAAGGACTGAAGCAGAGGTGATGTGTGATGAGCGGATGGATGTCACTCTTAATACTCTCCGTTGCGATCGGTTTAGACGGGTTAAGTGTTGGAATTACGTACGGGCTGCGAAGAATGAATATCCCGTTTCAATCTCTTTGTGTAATAGGATTTTGCTCGTTGGTGGTTGTCTTTTCGGTAATGACCATCGGACGTTCCTTTCTTAGCTGGATTACACCTGCCATGAGTCAAAAATTAGGAGCCAGTATTCTCATCTTTATTGGTTTTGTTACATTATGGCGCATGCAGATTTCCAAGGCGAAAGGAGATTTGCCGGGTAAAAATGATTCAGAAGTTGAACAGCCCATTTCTCAAATTCGTATTTTCGGTTTGATTATTCAAATTCTCAGAGATCCATCATACGCCGATTCAGATCGCTCCGGTCACATATCAGGGTGGGAGGCGGTCATGCTTGGAATGGCGCTTTCCCTGGATGCTTTTGGGGCAGGAATCAGCTTTGCCTTGTTGGGTTACCCTCCCTTGTTGACCTCAATATTTGTAGCGGTAACAAGCGCCTTCTTGCTGTTTGCCGGCATCATGTTGGGAAAGCGATTTGAGAAGATTAGTTGGTTCCAAAACTTATCCTGGCTTCCGCCGATCATGTTGATCTGTATTGGTTTATTAAAAGGAGTAAGCTAAAGAGTGAAAAGAGGTACAGCTGTCAAATGGTGGCTGTGCCTCTGTTTTTACGCGACACTTTTGGAGAAAAAATGAATTTCTGTTAAGATAGTGATGGAAAATCTTACTTTCGGTTTAACTGGAGGGAGTAGCATTTGGAGGAAATTACCCAACTAGTCCATCACGCTTTATTTCTGCTAGTTCTCATCTTTACCTTTGGAATATTGGCAGGAAAATTATCAAGCAAACTAAAACTGCCGGATGTTGTTCTGTTTCTTGTGGCGGGAATGATACTCGGACAAGGATTTCATTTGATCTCGGAAACAAGCAGGTCGTTTACCAACCAATTTATCTTAACTCTTGGTGCAACGCTTATTCTGTTTGACGGGGGACGATTGATTCGATTTGAAACACTAAAAAAGGTGTGGTTGTCAGTCGTTCTGTTAAGTGTACCAGGAGTTTTTATTACCGCCGGTGTGGTTGCTGCCGCTGCTGTCTGGCTGTTCCACATTCCCTGGGTAATTGCACTCCTGTTGGCCAGTATCATCGCTTCAACAGACCCTGCTACCCTTATTCCCGTATTCAAGCAGGTTCATATTCGGCACAAGGTAAAGGAAACGGTAGAAAGCGAGTCTGCATTCAACGATGCGACGGGCTCCATTTTGACATTCTCCGTTTTAGCCATTGCGATGGGGACGGAAAGTTTTTCGCTTGGCCAAGCTGTTGTCGATTTTCTGAAGGTATCACTGGGGGGAATTATGATCGGCCTACTGATTGGGGGAGGAATCTCTTATTTGGTGGCTCACTCCAAAATTGGCTTTTTTAAAGAATACACCACTATTTTTATGATTGTTGCTGCTTTAGCTCCTTATTTGATCGGCGATATCCTGCATGTGAGCGGCTTCATGGCCACCTTCGTTGCCGGGCTTGTTTGGGGGAATACATACTTGTTCGGCTTCCATATGGAGGAAAAACAAGACGAAATGAATCACTTCATCGACAATTTAACGCTGAAAATGCGGATGTTGATTTTTATTTTATTAGGCAGCCAGGTAGATCTGGGTGCCATCGCCAAGTACTTGTGGAGCGGGCTGTTGGTAATCGTAATCTTCATGTTTATTGCCCGGCCGCTTACCGTGTTTTTGTGCACTCTTCCTGACCGGTTTGCCCATTGGACGAGAGAAGAGCGGCTTTTCATGTGCTGGGTTAGAGAAACAGGCGTGATTCCGGCAGCATTATCCGGCATGGTGACCGGGATGGGTGTGCCTTACTCTGATGTGATTGCTTCCGTTACATTCCTGGCGATCCTGGTTACCATCTTGCTGCAAGCAAGTACGACAGCTTATGTGGCCAGAAAACTGGGAATCGAAGAAGCGGCGAGACAAACAATCAAATAGTTTATAACCCTCCTATTGCTATAACTCCTCTCTTTGGACGAGATACTCGCAATGTGATATAATAAAGTATTGCGAAAACCAGTTGGAGGGTTATCCTTTATGGTAGACAGTACACGGTTAACAAAAATTGATATCAGTCAGGAGATGCGCGACTCTTTTATTGACTATGCAATGAGTGTCATAGTCAGTCGTGCTTTGCCTGATGTTCGTGATGGTTTGAAACCCGTACATCGCCGTATTCTTTATGCGATGCACGATATGGGTCTTACTCCTGACAAGGCTTTCCGTAAATCGGCCAACGTGGTCGGGGAAGTTATGGCGAATTATCACCCGCATGGTGACTCTGCTATTTATGAATCGATGGTACGGATGGCGCAAGATTTCAATATGCGCTACATGTTAATTGAAGGACAAGGAAACTTTGGTTCCGTTGACGGTGACCCGGCAGCGGCCATGCGTTATACAGAGTCCAGATTGTCCAAGATTGCTCTGGATTTACTGCGCGACATTGACAAGGAAACAGTCGATTTTACTCCAAACTACGATGGTCGCAAAGAGGAACCGGTTGTTTTGCCTTCCCGCTTTCCTAACCTGCTCGTAAACGGAGCGGCCGGTATCGCTGTAGGGATGGCTACCAATATTCCGCCGCATAATTTGGGAGAAGTAATAGATGGGGTAGTTGCGATGATTGATAACCCCAACATTACCGTTCAGGAATTGATGAAGATCATCAAAGGTCCTGATTTCCCCACGGCCGGTGAGATTATTGGCTACAGCGGAATTCGTCGTGCTTACGAAACGGGACGCGGTTCTATTGTAATGCGAGCCAAAACACTGATTGAAGAACATAAAGGCAAGCCGCGCATTATTGTGACGGAAATCCCTTTCCAGGTGAACAAAGCAAGATTAGTTGAAAAAATCGCTGAGCTGGTTCGCGAGAAAAAAATTGACGGCATTACCGATTTACGCGACGAATCCGACCGCAAAGGCATGCGCATTGTGATTGAGCTGCGCCGGGATGTAGTGCCAAAAGTGGTGCTTAACAACCTTTTCAAGCAGACACAGATGCAAAGCACTTTCGGGGTGAATATGCTGGCACTTGTAGACAGCCGTCCTCGTGTACTCAATCTGCGCGACCTCCTGTATTACTACCTGGAGCATCAACGTGTTATTATCCGCAGACGGACAGAGTACGATTTAAGACAGGCTGAAGCCCGCGCCCATATTCTGGAGGGTTTGCGCATTGCTCTTGATCATATTGACGAGATTATTAGCCTGATTCGCTCATCGCAAACAACGGATGAAGCACGCGAAGGGTTAATGACCCGATATGAGTTAAGCTATGAACAGGCTCAAGCTATTCTTGACATGCGACTCCAACGTCTGACCGGTCTGGAGCGAGAAAAGATCGAAAGCGAGTATCAAGAATTGCTTGCCAAAATTGCCGAATACCGGGGCATTCTTGCGGATGAGAGCAGAATTTATGCCATTATTCGGGAAGAATTGTTGGAAATTAAGGAGAAATTCTCCGATGGCCGCAGAACCGTCATCACGATTGATGAGGATAGCATCGAAGACGCTGACTTGATTCCACAAGAAGACGTGGTAATTACCCTGACTCACGGTGGATACATCAAGCGTTTGCCTGCTACTACCTACCGCAGTCAGAAACGTGGTGGCCGTGGTGTACAAGGTGCAGGCACCAAGGATGATGACTTTGTCGAACACCTGCATATTACCAATTCGCACGACACCATCTTGTTCTTTACAAGCAAGGGCAAAGTTTATCGGTTAAAAGGGTACGAGATCCCGGATTTGAGCCGAACTGCCAAGGGAACACCAATCATTAACCTGATTCAAATTGAAAAAGGGGAAAGAGTAAGTGCGGTCATTCCGGTAAAAGAATTCGAAGGAGAACGTTACCTGTTCTTTGCCACGAAGAAAGGGATTGTGAAGAAAACCGAATTGTCGGCGTTTGATAATATTCGAAAAGGCGGATTATTCGCGGTTAATCTGCGGGAAGACGACGAATTGATTGCTGTTCGCTTAACGGATGGCAATCAGGAAATCATGATGGGTACCAAGCAGGGTATGTCGGTACGATTCCCGGAGAGTGATGTTCGTACAATGGGCCGTAATGCGACCGGGGTAAAAGGGATCACTCTTGATGAGGGAGACGATGTTATTGACATGGATGTCGTCAAAGCCGGAGCGGATGTGCTTATCGTTACCGCCAAAGGATACGGAAAACGTACGCCTATTAATGAATATCGTGTCCAATCCCGCGGAGGTAAAGGGATTAAAACCCATAATGTAACAGAGCGAAGCGGTCACGTAGTAGGTCTGAAGATGGTAGAACCTAACGAGGATCTGATGATCGTTACAGGTACCGGTATTATTATCCGCCTGGAAATCAAAGGGATTTCCTTGATGGGCCGCTATACCCAAGGGGTCAAATTAATCCGGCTTGCCGAGAATGAAGAGGTTGGCTCCATTGCTATTGTGGAAATGAATGAAGAGAATTCTGAGAATGCCGATACTTCTTCTGAATATCTAAGTCCGGATGAAGATGCAGCTGATGATTTGGCTGAAGATTTGACTGATGATAAATCAAATCTTGAATAAACATGTGAAGAGATGGCCAACAGATAGCCATCTCTTTATTTTATCTTAATTGTTTGTTTAACAGGTTGAAATGATATTAGTTAGGGCTTTTCTCTTTTATAGGAAAAGAGTAGTATAAAAAATAAGAACAAGCATGAGTAGGGAGGAATACAATGCCCATCGTAAATGTTAAACACCTTTCGTTAGGGGCGGTTTTGGCTGAAGACGTGCATACATCGCTAGGTGGGCTACTTTTCCCGAAAGGTTCGGTTATTCAGGAGAAAGAATTGGAGTATCTTGAAGCCTTTCTAATCACCGATGTGGAGATAGAAGTAACAGAGGGAAGCAAATCAGAGAAAAAAGAGGAAGTAAAAGAAGAGAAGCCGGATGCGAAAAAACCTGTAAAAAAAATAGTAGAGAAAACGAATTTTGAGCAAAAATATGAAAAAGCTGTCCACTCTTTAAAGAATCTATTGCATCGGGTTCAGGGTGGTCAAAATATCCCGGTAATGGAAGTGAGGGAAGCGATCTCTCCTTTAATCCAAAATGTACAGGATCAGTCGAACATCATGCTTGCCTTGAGTAAGGTCGCCAATGTAGACACATATACGTATGAACATTCCGTTGCTGTGGGATTACTTTCTTTTGTCATTGCCAAATGGTTAAAGCTTCCTGAGAAGGAATGGATGCAAATCGCCTTGGCAGGAACGTTGCTGGATATTGGAAAGACCAAAATAGATCCAAAAATCCTATGGAAACCCAGTAAGCTTACACCCGATGAGTTTGAAGAAATGAAAAAGCATACCTTGTATGGCTATCAGTTAATCAAGGCTTCTCCAGGGCTTAATGAAGGTGTGGCTCTTGCAGCTTTACAACACCATGAGCGAGAAGACGGATCTGGTTATCCGCTCGGTTTAAAAGGAAACCAACTTCATATGTACAGTAAGATTGTAGCTGTAGCTGACGTATACCATGCAATGTGCTCAGATCGGGTATACAAACAGGCGGCTTCGCCCTATGAAGTGGTTGAACAGCTCTTGCAAGAGAGTTTTGGTAAACTTGATCCGGTAATTGTACATACATTCGTGAATGGAATTACCCAGCTTGCTGTAGGTACTGTTGTAGAGTTAAGCAATGGCTCAATCGGAAAGATTATCTTTGCTGATCGTAACAATCCGACTAGACCTTTGGTTGAGACTAACGGAAAAATAATTAATCTAGCTGAAAATCGAACACTCTCCATTAAAAAAGTAATTGGCCATCATACATCGAAATAAATTGATCTATTTAGCGAAAAGATCGAGTATATCGATCTTTTTTACTTTAGTTAAATTTTTATTTTAAAAAACTGTTGACTTATATAAATGGCATATGTTATTCTTAAAAAGTCGCTTGAGGGAAATGAAAAACTGTTGACTATCAAGTTGATAAGTGATATAATTATGAACCTGTGATGCTCTTTGAAAACTGAACAATAAAGCGTTTTGGTGAGAGAATCACTAGCCAAGCAAGAATGAACCAACGATCAATTTCTTTCTTTAATTTCTTTGGAGAGTTTGATCCTGGCTCAGGACGAACGCTGGCGGCGTGCCTAATACATGCAAGTCGAGCGAGGGTCTTCGGACCCTAGCGGCGGAC
>JBHGXW010000068.1:0-33292 GCA_041920465.1 Paenibacillaceae bacterium
TTTAATCGTACTCGGACGTCAGGATGCGATTTGCGGATATCAGGATCATTTGCGTCTTTTGGACAAGTTTCCCCATGCCGCACTCACCATCCTTGATCAAACAGGCCATTTCATTCAGATTGAACAGCGTTGCCTCGTGCAAAATTTGTTGGGTGAATGGCTGGAACGGGTAGAAAAGCTTATCGTTGTAAGAAAAGACATCGTCCCTCTTCGCTCTATTTAAGCTCGCTTGTTGCGTCTACCGTCCGCTCCGCTCACTTCAGAAGGGAGTCGACAAGAAAACCACTTGGCCTCTCAATGGTGTAAAGAATGCCGACTCTTTTCCTTCTTTCGCTCCCTGCACTTTGTTTCGCTTAAAAGGAGCTGTGAGTGGACGAAGTTTTTCTTCTGCTGA
Source organism: Paenibacillaceae bacterium (assembly GCA_041920465.1). GTDB lineage: Bacteria > Bacillota > Bacilli > Brevibacillales > Brevibacillaceae > Brevibacillus_H. Next base: position 395 of record JBHGXW010000068.1, read on the forward strand.
ACAAAAGGAAAGAAAGTTTAACCACTTTCATAATGTAAAGCGGTTAAACTTCCCGATATGATAAAAAAGGAGGGTGCTTGTCCCCTCCGTCAGTTATTTTATGAATCGATTTATACATTTATTGGATCGAAGGCTTTTGCTTATGAACCCAGTTCCTCTCCAGTTGGGGAAAAGGCTCTTGGGGACGTGAGAAAAAATACCCTTGGGCAAAGTCGACGTTGTGTTCTAACAGCACATTTGCCTCCGCTTCTGTTTCAATCCCCTCCGCCACCACTTCGCAGCCGATTTTTTTAGCAAGTAAGACTAGCGATTGCAGAACGGAATTTTTGACATCATGCTTGTCAATGTTTTGGATAATAGAACGGTCAATCTTGATAAAATCAGGCAAAATTTCGGCAATCATATTCAAACTGGCGTATCCTGCCCCGGTATCATCTACGGCAAACTTGAAACCGGCTTGGCGGAATGCTGCCATCGATTGATTAAACACTTGGTAATCTTCAATAGAGTGCCGCTCGGTAATCTCAAAAATGATTTGTTCCGGCTTCACATGCGGGAACTGCTTCATCAGATTGGAGACCTGTTGATAAAAATGCGGATTTCGCAAGGTAGGCACCGTCACGTTGATAAAAATCGGGCAGGTTGTCTTTTTCTTCTGAATCTCGGCCAGCGCTTTTTTGACCACAAGCAATTCCAGTCCGATCAACATCTCCGCCTGAAAAGCAAATTGAAACAAATTCATCGGCAGCGCATAAGGTGTGCCTTCCGGACCTCGGGTTAATATTTCCCACCCCTCCACTTCGCCAGTCACTAGAGAAATGATGGGTTGAGCTACTACCCGAATGTTCTCTTCCTCAATAATTTTTCGAATTTCTGCACGAAAGTTCCCCATACTGGAGTGAAGCTGCTGCTTGGCCATCGCCCGTGCATCTTGAATTGCTTTTTGGATGGCTTCGTGCACATCTTCCTGTCCTGCGTCGATGCAGACAAAAGATGCATGAAATTCAATCGGACTGTCTGTAAAGGAGGCAATTCGCGAGGCAATCTCTTGTTCCAGTTCCTGTTTCAACGACTCCGTCTGCTTAAGCAACTCCTCGGCGGAATAGACTTCCTCGCCTTCTTTTAAAATGATAATGAAATCATCATCATAAAATTGCTGAACCGCCAACAAATCCTTCTCCGGAATACGTTTTTTAACAATAGAGCAGAATGCCTCGATCATGGAATCTTCAATATGCAGCATCGCATGCCGCGGGTAGAGGGACTTGATCTCCCCGTATTTCTTTACGTCAAAGAAAAAAATGATGCACCTTTTTCCATTCCGGCTCCATTTCTCAATTTGACTTTGTACGACATCTCTCATAATAAAATGTGGAGGAAAGAACTTCAGCGCAAAGGTGGGGCAAAACAATTGTAACCATAATTTAAGCTTATCCCAACCCTTGCTTGTCCTCTGGTACATGATTGTTCCTCCCTACCGGTCCACTCTAGTTGCAGCGTTATACCTCTCACTACCATAATATTAGAAGAAAAAATAGGAAGATTCAACACGAATCTTCGCCTCCTTATAAACTGTGTTACAATATAGGAGAATTTGTAGAATGGTTGGAACTAAGGGAGGACATTCATGGACAGGGAATTGGCTTTGGAAGTCGTTCGCGTGACGGAGGTAGCAGCACTTGCTTCCGCCCAATGGCTTGGACGAGGCAAAAAAAATGAGGCTGATGGAGCTGCGACGAGTGCCATGCGCGCGATGTTCGATACGATTAACATGCGGGGCACCGTCGTGATTGGCGAAGGAGAACTGGACGAGGCTCCCATGCTTTATATAGGAGAAAAATTGGGAAGTCTAGATGCTGACGGACCGGAAGTAGATGTGGCAGTCGATCCGCTGGAAGGCACAACCATCGTGGCAAAGGGTCACAGCAATGCCATGTCGGTACTTGCCATTGGCGACAAGGGAACGCTCTTGCATGCCCCGGATATGTACATGCTGAAAATGGCAGTAGGCCCACGTGCGGCGGGACGCATACACTTGCACGATCCTATTGAAAAAATGATTGAAGTCTTGGCAGAGGCAAACAACAAACGGATTCAAGACGTCACCGTGATCATTCAGGAGCGCGACAGACATCAAGATGTAATTGAGGCTGTACGAGAAAAAGGAGCACGGGTCAAGCTGTTTGGAGACGGAGATGTGGGAGCCGCTATCGCCGCCTGCATGCCGGGAACGGGAATTGATTTATTCATCGGAATCGGCGGCGCTCCTGAAGGGGTAATCAGCGCAGCGGCAATCAAATGCCTGGGCGGCGATATGCAGGCCCAACTGAAGCCGCAAAACGAAGAAGAGCGTCAGCGCTGCATCAAAATGGGATTGGAAAATCCGGAACAAGTCTTGCAATTATCCGATATGGTACGCGGGGATGACGCTATCTTTGCTGCGACCGGGGTTTCTGACGGTGAGCTTCTGCAAGGCGTTCGTTTCCTTGGAGACGATATCGCTGAAACTCATTCTATCGTCATGAGGGCCAAAACCAAGACGCTTCGTTTTATTCGAGCGCTGCATAACCTGGAACATAAACCGAATCTGGTGTGGAAGTAGGTGTGATAATACATGTCTGACGATCTGCATTTCCTGTATGACGACACAGAAGAGACCAAAACCCGCTTTGTCAGTTTTATCGGGCAGACCAATCGCTTTGATTTGGCGATTACAACAACCCACCGTTTCTACGGCAAAAAACTGGTCATCAATATACAAAATGGCAGAAGTGCGATAATCGGCGATGATGATCTGCGGGAAGAAGGCTATATCGAGTATGCCTTTCAGCTTTCACCGGAAGAAGCGGAAGAATTGACCGCTTTTTTGGAAAAAGCATTATTTTAAAAATGTAGACTTGTGAAGACCCACCCGGCGGACAGCAAAAGCGAAGTTTCATTGTGACGCAGCTTTGGCACCTGTCGGGTGTTTTTTTCTTTGCCCATTTTTCACTGGACTTGCGCCTATCGACTACGCCTTCCGTATAATACCATCGACAAGAAATATAAGAAAAAGAGTGAGGAGCGTCGATGAGTACCTATGCAACAGCCTAATCAACTCAGCTTTACGAATTTTGTCCCCACAGAAAAGTATCCTTATGCTGCTGTTCCCGTGCTGCACCGCCGAAGAAAAAAAGACAGCTCTGCTAACGGTGACAGATTTTTGTTGCCCTTCGTATACCCAAGCTACCCGTACTATTATCCATATCCGTACCCTTACTACTCTCGTCCGTATCCACCATACCCTGCCTCGCCATATCCGCCTTATCCGTTCTATCAACCTTATCCGTTCTATCAACCTTATCCGTACAATCAGCCTGATCCGTACTACCAGTCTTATCCATACTACCAGCCTGATCCGTACAATCAACCTGATCCGTACTACCAACCTGATCCATATGCCTATGCCGCTAACCAGCAAAATCAATCCGCTCAGCCTGTAAACGCAGAGTATAACGGCCCGGAAGGCGAGCATGGCGAAGCGGTGTGAATAATAACTTCTGAGTCTGCAAGCTGGCTCCGGTACTCGACCGGGGTCAGCTTAAGGCGTTGTCGAGACAATTGCCTCGCCGGGACATGCTGATTCGGTCACTAGCCTTCAGCAGCAAGTCAGTGTAAGCATGGGACGTGTACTGGCAACCCTGGTCCCCTATGAACGATCAGCCCAGACACTTTGTCAGCCATAAAAAATGCACCCTCAAAAAGTATTAATTGGATAACCCAAGGGGTTTTTCCAATGTCTACTTTAAGGGGTGCACTTCATAGAAAAAGTCAGGTGCTTTTTTTGCTTTTTGTGTTTTTCTACTTTTTTTCTTCTGCTCGTTGAGACGTTTGCAGTACTACCTCACTGGATACTTTTTCCCGGTTCGAGCGATTGGCAAATTGGGCATTGCGCCGTTCCTTGTGAGGCCTGTCAATTCGTTGAGCTTTGTCTGGCCGCTCTTTTGATTCGTTACGATGAGGCCGCTGCAGTCTGTCGGAACGCTCTATTGAATGGTTGCTTTGTTCTTTGGCAGGTCGATCCTGCCGTTCTTGCCGGGACGGACGATTGTTTTTGCCTGATTTATCAAGACGGGGATTTTGTCTCCTGTTAAATTGTGCGAATGGATCAGCAGACGATTCTTCGCGAACTTCCTGTACCTGATCCTCTTCCGTTTCATCATGAGGTGTTTGCTCGTGACCAAACGATCTGACGCGCTTCAACACGAAATAGGCACAGCCAAAATTACAAAATTCTTGCAGGTACTCATCCAGTGTTGCAATTTTTTGTTCGAATGGAACCTTTTTGTTCGTGTTCTCGTAGAAGCCACGCAGCCGCAGCTGACTGTATCCCCAATCCCCCACAATGTAATCGTATTTATCCAAAATATCGCTATAACGTTCTTTAAACGCTTCAGGGTTCCAGCCGTCACGGCCTTCTTCCACAAGTTCATATACTCCAGCTTGTGTCCGAATCAACATGTTTCCTCCTTTACGAGAACATCTGCCACCATCTTACCACATTTTCTGTTTTCGGACATAAAATTCCCACACAAACTCACTGCTTCAGGCGGGCAAAATACTGAGCAGGAGGTGCATCCAATGAAAAAGCATTGGCTTTACTCAACCGTTGCCGGCATCGCGTTACTTGCAACCGCTTGTGGATACAACGCCGCGCCTGACAAAACCAACCGATATGGAACTACTTCCTATTATGGCACATCGTACGGTGATTACTTAACCCGGAACAATGCCATGGTGGGCGGTTATTCCGGAACGTTGACCAACAATGCTGCTCTTGGCGGGGCTCGGACAAACTATGGAACTTACGGAACTTATGGAACCTATGGCACCGGTGCCAATAACACCGCTTTTGGTGTAGACCGGACAACCGGATATTACGGGGCAGCCAGCAATAATACCGCATTCAGAGGAACCGGATACCCAACTACTTACGGGACTGGCTACCCCATGTACGGTACCGCCGGTTACACCGGAACATACGGTATTCGAGCCGGTGACATCGCCAATTACCGCATGAGCGAATCCATTTACAAAGACGGCGGCGTTCATGCAACCGGTGCAGGCGGCCATATCATGAACCGGATGGGTTACGCGAAAATGGATGTGAACTACATCCGGACCAACAGCGATGCTTTGGGCCGTTTTTACGTAGACCGTGATGCACTTGCCCAAGTCGTAGGTAACGTTACCTGCAGCGTGCCAGGTGTGTCCCAATCGACCGTACTGGTAACAGATGAAGAGATTTTCGTCGGCATTCGAACGGAAGGAAAACAAGCAAGCTCGGCGAAGCCAAAAGTCCGAATGAATGCGATGTCAGTATCGCCACGCTGGTTCAAGGTGTATGTAACCGACAACCAGCAAATGATTGATGAGATGACGAGAATTTACGCCCGATCATCCAATATAAACGTAGCTTCTCCACATGATGACCGCCAAATTGACCACCTGATCAGAAGCTTCGGGGGTTCAACTGACTCCGAGCAAATGAGAAGCAAAGCAAATCCTGCCCGCAGCATGACCGGAACCAATACCGCCGGCGTTCATGACACCAGCACTTCCCCAACCAGCCGTTAACGGATAAATTCCCCTATGTGAGGTACACGTAGGGGATTTCTTTTACGCGAATGAAAGTTTCAGCACGGATTTATTTGCTGGCCAGCGTCTCTTTTGCCGCATTGGCCTGCTCATGGGCGTGATAGGAACTGCGAACCAGCGGACCTGCTTCCACGTGGCTAAAGCCGCGCTTCATTCCTTCTTCTTTTAACTGCTTAAATTCATCCGGATGATAATATTTTTCCACTGAATAATGCTTTTTGGTCGGCTGTAAATATTGTCCGATGGTCATGATATTCACATCAACGGCCCGCAGATCATCCATCGTCTCAAGGATCTCTTCGATGGTTTCCCCTACACCAATCATCAAGCTGGATTTGGTCGGAATATTGGGCTGCATTTCTTTGGCGCGGCGCAGCAGTTCCAGGGTACGGTCATATTTGGCACGGGCACGAACCCTGTCAGACAAGCGTTTTACCGCCTCAATGTTATGATTTAGCACATCCGGCTTCGCATCCATCACCACCTGAAGCGCCTCCCAATTTCCCTGAAAATCAGGGATTAACACTTCAATGGTTGCAAATGGCAAGCGGCGTCTGATCGCTTGAATGGTCGCAGCAAATACGGAAGCTCCGCCATCAGCCAGATCATCCCGGGCAACAGAGGTTACTACCACGTGTTTTAAACCCATTTTTTCCGCTGCCTCAGCTACGCGTTCCGGTTCTGCCAGATCAAGTTCGGTCGGCAGCCCGGTTTTCACCGCACAAAAGCGGCAGGCACGTGTGCAAATATCGCCTAAAATCATAAATGTAGCCGTCTTATTGGCCCAGCATTCATGAATATTAGGGCATCTTGCTTCTTCACAAACTGTATGTAACGTTTTGCCACGCATTGTTTGTTTAATTTCTTTAAAATTGGCCAACTCTTCGCCTGTGACGAGGTTAATTTTGAGCCACTCCGGTTTTCGTTGGATCATGTGGGGCTCACTCCTATTTTTTCATGATTCCTTCATTATAGTGGAATGCTTTTGGGATGAGCAATAGATGTGTGTATTTCCAAATGTTTCGCAATCTCTTGGAAGCATAATAAACAATCTATATACTATGGTAGTAAGGTTAAACGCTTGGCCATAAGATTAGTTTTGCCATCATACATACGAACAATCCAAAGGGGGTACGGATATGGAACAGGTGATTGAAATCAGAGGCCACATCATCCGTGACAACATTCTCAAGCAAATTGACGCTTCCGTTGTTCAGTACAACGGGCGTTATCGTGTGCTTTCGCTGGAGGTAGGGGATCAAGTAGATGATGATTCCGTCGCCAAGGTGGCGCTTGATTTACCGGAAGACAAATTGGAATTGGTGTTAAACGAGCTGATCAATCTGGGGTGTACCATTCCCCGCTCGGAAAACACGCCTACGATTAAACTGGCCGAAAAAGACAAAACAGTTCCCGACGACTTTTACTCCACAACCAACCACGCCACCGAAGTTTACCTTAACGGCAAATGGGTGCGGGCCAAGCATCAACGGATGGATGCCTGTCTGGTAGTAAAAGGCGATGAGGTTCACTGCGTCAAGCTGCGCGACATCAAGAAAGGAGATCAGGTGATTTGCGGCAGCAACGGAGTGCGCCTGCAGTATCCCGAGCTGGAGAAAGAAAAATCCGAATTCGCCTTCATGAATAACGAGGTAAGCTCCGAACGCCGGGTTGAGGTAATCGTCAAAAAACTGGCGCAGGAAATGAAAGAGATTCGCGAACGCAACGGCAAAATCGTCTTTGTAGCCGGCCCTGTGGTAATTCATACGGGCGGACAAGAAGCGTTCATGAATCTCATCCGCAAAGGGTATGTCAACGCCATCCTGTCTGGTAACGCATTGGCCGTGCACGATATTGAGCGTGCTTTATTCGGCACGTCTTTGGGGGTTAACCTCGATACCGGTTCGGTTGTCCGCGGCGGCCACAAAAACCATATGCGGGCCATTAATGCGATTAATCGTTCCGGCTCGATCGCGGAAGCTGTAGCCGACGGGACGTTGAAAAGCGGCATCATGTACGAGTGCGTCAAGCATAATGTCCCATTCGTCCTCGCCGGCTCCATTCGCGATGACGGTCCGCTCCCCGATACCCTGATGGATTTGATCGAAGCACAGGCTCAATATGCTGAGCAGGTTGCCGATGCTGACATGGTCGTAATGCTTTCCACCATGCTGCATGCCATTGGGACAGGCAATATGATGCCAAGCTGGATCAAAACGGTATGTGTCGACATCAACCCTGCAGTCGTAACCAAGCTGATGGATCGCGGATCAGCCCAAACGGTTGGAGTCGTTACCGATGTCGGGTTGTTTCTTACCATGCTGGAAAAGGAATTGTAAGATCAAGAAAAGCTTAGAATCTGATGTCTCCCGTCAAACTGGACAAGCTGTTCCAAAATATGCTGTTCGCGCGGCTGGCAGGAAAACAGGAAAATTTGGTGCTCTTCCGAGAGTTCCACAACATAGCGAAGCGTTTCGACCAGTCGATCCTGATCATAATGTATGAAGTGGTCATCCAACAAAATGGGGAGTGACTCGCGTTCTTTGCTTATATGGCGCAGGAGTGCGATTCTTTGAGCAAAATACAACTGGTCTTGTGTGCCGGTTGAGAGCTGATTCTGCTTAACCACTTCCCGTGTGTCCGGTTCGATTACCCGGATTGCATAGTGATGCAGCGGATCCAAGCGCACATCGTCATATCGCCCTCCCGTTACTTGCTGAATGATTTCGGAAGCAGCTTCATTCAAATCAGGAGAAAGTTCTTTTTGCCATTCTTTCCAAGCAGTTTGGAGGGTTTCCTGCGCCAATATCAAAGCATCGCGGCGCTTTTGCAATTGGATGACCTGCTGCATCGCTTCATCGAAATCGCTTTTCGCTTTTGCCCATGAGATCTGGTCACGCTGCCCGATTTCCCCCGTTGCCCGGGCGATTTGCTCCCGGAGTTGGCCGCTCATGTCGTCATAGTGCTGCAATTTGGCTAAAAGGTCACTTCGTTCGGCTTCAATTTGCCGCTGCTGCTTCATCAAGCTGCTGCGGACAAATTCCTCCCATTGTGCCAGTAAGGATTTCCGGATTTCGATGGAGTGTTCATACTGCGAAGCAAGCTGCACTCGGCGGCGCTCCTGTGCCAGTTCCCTCTCTAACCGTTCCTGATCCTCCCGGCTGCGCCGTTCCCATTCCTGATGTTCTTTGAGTACCAATCTTGCCGCTTCTTCAAACGGCAAATGCTGTGGCACTCCCCATTCCAGCATCATTCGCTCCAGTTTTAGTTGAATTCTGGCCTTTTCTTCTTGTGCTTGCCTGTTTAACTGCTTTTGATGGATTGAAAACAGATACTCTTCCCGTTTCAGCAAAAACTCTTCCCAACTGTTTGTCTGCCAAACCCGGGCAATTTCCAGCAAATCGGCTTCCCATTCCTTGATTTGGGATTCACAAGCTTCAAGCCGGATTCGAGCATCTGGATCCGGTTTAGATAAACCCGTTGTCTGCTTGACAGATTGGCCGGGTTGTTTTCGGGTGAAACGCGCTTGTTGTAACGCTAGACCGCCAGCCAGTATGAGGAATAAACCGCTAATCAGCATAAGCGTTTCGGATGAAGCCGGGATCAGGGTGACTGTAGTTTGCAAACTATAAACAAAGAGCGCCACAGCAGCCATCAATAAAGTGCCGATCCCCCAAACCATCCGCTTGCTCCGCTGATGCTTCCCGGCTCTTCCCTGATGCCGGGCACTTCTGCTCCATCCTTCTGTTACCGGATGCTCAACAGAGGGATTTCGTCCAAGCTGTTTCAACAGGCTTGCCTGCTCCTGTCTTTTCTTATCCAGCTGCTGATGCAATTCCAATCCGCGCCGATAATCCGCCTGCAATTGATCCAGGTTGATCTTTTCCGGGGAATTGTTCTCTTCCCGCTCATCCCTGCTCTCTTCATAAGCACTGATGGCATACCAACCTTTCAGCCAAGATTGCCACTCTTCCTCAGCGATTTCGGCAAAGCGAAGAAACAGCGGGGTGCCTGCGCTTTCATCAAGCATGTCAGAAGGCTGATGGCTCTTTAACGCCAGATACTGATTCTCAACATCCTGAATTTTTTGCAACTGCTCCATCACGTCAAGATGATAAGAACGTTCTTGCTCGTCTCCTGCCTGTTCGATCCATTGGATGAAATCATCTGGCTGTTTGGTTTCATAACTGAGCTGCCACCGCTCTAACGCAGCTTGTTTGGCCTGGTCACACTTTTGCAGCAGCAATTGGAATCTCTCTTTTTGTTTGAGTACTTCAGCAAGTTCCGCTTCCCACTGGGCAACGGACAGGGTCAAATGCTGGACGGATTGCCATGCTGATTCCGCTTCTTTTAACGTTTGGCCAGCCAGTACCAGTTGTTTATGGGCTTTGCCAAGCAGCGTGTTCTCCGCTGTTTCTTTTTTTCCGATTGCCGTTAAATCTGCTTCCAACCCATTCATCATCTGACGCATAAACGGATCTTCTGCCCGATTGTCGGAGAGTGCGGGCATCAACCGCTCTGAGGCTGCCATTGGTTGAGACCGGATCCATGTCAAATCTACAAAAACGGTGCGGGTAAGCCCAAGATGCTTCTCGATAAAATTACATTCTTTTCGCCGATCTTCCTGATAAAGCGCATTTGCTTCGGTTAATTCCGGTTCCATGTAAAGTTTGGCGAATTCTTTATCTTTGCTCAAATTGCGGTGCAAACGAAAGTCTTGATTCCCCAATCTATATCGCACAATCGTTTCGTAAGACCCTTGATCCCACGGCACATATTGCTCATGCTCGTCCAAATAACGGGTCACCCGTACATAATCACGCTTCATTCCGTACAAGGACGCAATCAGCGCGTGAATTAATGTAGTCTTCCCCGATTCATTGGGGGCGGTGCAGATATTCAACCCGGGCGTAAAGGAGAATGTCCTGTTCCGCCATTTGCCGAAGCCTGCCAGATGCAGCTCTTTCACAATCACCGGATGCTCCCCCCTATTCTTCTTACTGCTTCTTCCCAGGCAAGTTGGGCAACTTCTTGTTCGGCTTCGTTTGCCGCTCCCCTGACTGCTTCTTGCAGCTTGGCAAGCCATCTGCCGATCAGCCCATTTTCCCGGATAAAACGCTCCACATCAATGTCCGGGTACGTCAGGTCGCTGAACTGAAGATGAAAATGGCTGCGGAAATGAGCATGCAGCAAATCTAATGATGGAGTAAGATGGCTGGCCCGCTGGCCTTCCAATGTAACATACAAAAGATTGTCAACAGGTTCGTGAGCAAGAACAGCTTCCACCCGCTTCAGCATGGCTTCTGCCGTTTCCACTCCTTCCAGTGTTACGGATAAGCGCCGGATTTGTCTGGTGGATACGGGAAGATGAGAAAGCTGCACTCTGCCGTTTGCATCAATTTGACCGTATATCACATGCCTTTCACCTGTCTCTTTGATCGTCAGTCCTTCGGGAGAACCGGGATAAGCGGCGAATGGAAAAGCCGTTTGCGGGTGAAGAAATTGATGCGGCTTATGGATATGTCCGAGGGCAACATAATCCATCCCCAACTCCTCCAGTTTGGCTAACGGCAGGGGAGCGTACGGCTGGTGTCCCCACTCCTCCTGTGCCAGCACTGTTCCGTGGATAACCATAAGGTGATGTTTGTATTCGTCAAGCTTGCCAGGGAATTGCTCCAAAGGTGATTCCGCCACGTGAGCGTGCGGGAAGCCCCATCCATACACCACACATTCTTTTTCGGGGAATTCGTAAGCGCCCCACTCCGATGTAAAGAAAAAAACGTTGGACGGCCACTCCAAAGTCTGATAAAACGATCCCTCCATCCAAGGGTCGTGATTCCCCGGAGCGATCAGAACCGGAACCGGATCAAGACTGGCAAACAGTTCGGCCAGAAACAGAGCGGTTGCTCTTGTGCCGCCGTGATATTCCATCAGATCGCCCGCGATCAGCCAAAAATCAGCTTGATTGGATGCCACCAAATTACGAATCGTCTTCATCGTTTGCCGAAAATCATGCTGTCTTACTTCATATAACGAGGCCAAAGATGCTAGTGGAGCATCTAAATGAACATCGGCCGTATGGATAAAGGATAACATCTGTGAATACACTCCTAACGCTGACAGAACGCTACTCCAATGATACACTCGTAAACAGGAAAAGAAGCTCGCCAAAGCGAACATACTTTCCCTTCCCATGATACTAAATGTACAGGAAAGTATCCAGTATGATCCTTGATAACCCACCAGGCTTAAGCTAACGCTGCGCGGGTGGGGCTCCAAGCTTATAAATTGGCAGCTTTCACGAAAGGAAGTGGCACATATGCGGATTGCTTATCTGGATTGTTTTTCGGGGATTAGCGGCGATATGACGTTGGCCGCTCTTATTGATGCCGGAGCAGATCCAACATGGATTGAAGAAGAACTGCGGAAGCTGCCCGTTGCCTTCCTGCTTGAGTGGAAAAAGGTTGTGAAAAAAGGGGTAAGTGCGCTTCGGCTGGAAGTACATGATCTGGAGCAAAAACATGATCACAGCCATCATGATCATGACCACAATCACCAGGATCATCATCACGATCATCGTCATCATCACCACAATCACCATGATCATCATGATCATCATCACGATCATCATCATCACCAGGATCACGCTCATACGCATCGGCGTTATCAAGAAATCGTAGAGATGATTACGGAAGCCAATCTGCCAGTGCGAGCAACGGGACGGGCACTGGCGATCTTTCAGGAAATCGCAGCAGCGGAAGCCAAAATTCACGGCATTCCGGTTGAATCCGTCCATTTTCATGAAGTGGGAGCAGTCGATTCTATCGTGGATATCGTCGGCGTAGCCCTCGCATTGGAAAATCTCGGGATTGACTTTCTGTATTGCGGCCCCATTCCCACTGGAAACGGTTTTGTCCGCTGCGACCATGGATTGTATCCGGTTCCCGCTCCCGCAACCATGGAGATTCTCAAGGGGATTCCGCTCAGATCGACAACCATTCAGCGCGAATTGACCACTCCAACCGGGGCAGGCATTGCCAAAGCTCTTGCCTCCCAATTCGGCCCACTTCCGGATATAACCGTTGAGGCAATCGGTTATGGAGCCGGCAAACGTGATCTGGCTGATCAACCCAACGTACTGCGGATTCTCATTGGGACAACACGCAGTTAAACGTAAGCCACTTTCTCCTTTTACGGAAAAGTGGCTTTTTTACAATCGAATTGGCACCTCCGACTTGGCCAACTCGATTGCTTCTTGATATACCACCCGAACCGGTATGCCGTGTTTTCGGGCAAGCTCGGCGCATTCTTCGTATTCGGGCGATACGTGCACCCGCTCATTGGCAAGGTAACCAATTTTGACGGTTATTTCTCCCCAGGGCGTGTGTACCTTATGAAATCTTCTTGCTAAACGGTGACAAGTTACCGGAAAGTAGCGAAGCCCGAATGTTGTTGTCTCGGTAAACAAGATCTGCTTGATCATATCCAGCGAACTTTGATAGCAGAGCACTTGGATCATGGTAGCTTGTCTGCTTTTTTTCATCGTGATCGGAATGAGATTTACATCGTTGGCGCCAGCCTGAAACAATCGCTCCATCGCAAAGCTGAGCCATTCTGGACTGGCATCATCAATGTTGGCTTGAACCAAAACCATGGACTCATCGACGTGCTCCCGCGCATGATTCGTCTCTCCTGTCTGGACATGATACGTCGCACCCGCCTTCGCAGACTTGCGCTCTTGCTCCTCAGCCAAACGTAAAACGGCCGCTCCCTCGCCCAACCCGACCGCTTCCACCATGGCGGGAAACGGATTGCCGCATTTTGCCTGTATCGCCTTCAGCCAAAGAAGCAGCAAGGCCGAAAAAGGCCCTGAGTCTGATTTCAGTTCCTTCACGGCAAACCCTGTTAGCAAGGAAAAATACTTTGTCGGGAGCCGGGCAGGCAATACCAGCGGAGACACATAAACCGTGTCGGATCGATCGATTAGCTGCAGCAATTGGGAGAGCGCCTGCTTCTCCGCATCCCACCATTCAGGCTGTGCATCGTTTTGATACCTCTCTCCAGCACGGACAATTTCGTCAAACAGCAGTTGGTCGAACATGCTCTTCATCGGCACCGACTTAGGAACAACCAAACGGAAGGCAGCAAGCACATGTTGAAGGGTACAGGCTTGTTCCACCTGAATGAAATAATTCATCAGACACCTCCTGTAGTAAGAAAACTGGCAAAAAATATCCAGTGTAAAGCAAAAAGCCTTCGGTAAAAATACGGTAAAGGCAGACCTATGCATGGAGGAGATGCTTTTTGCGACGCACTATGCTACTCGCCATCCTTGCTATCCAGCTCTTCTTGAGCGGAACTCTTGCAGAGGCGGCGGAACATCCCATTTCTCAACCGATTGTCAAACAAGCAAAACAATCCAATCAAACGGATCCCTTACTGTCAGCCCGGCTCGATTTGTTCCAACAAATGGAATCTCTATACGGAATCCCCTGGCACTATCTGGCGGCCATTGATCAATACGAAAGATCGTTTAAAAAACGAAGCTCGAAAAAAAAAGGCAGCAAACAAACAACGGATCGCATAACAGCAATCACCATTCCTTCAACCATCTGGTCAGGTCCTTTCAATCCTGAAGAAGACGACCAAGACGAAGCTTCCATCAACTTTTTCGGAGGAATCGGAAAAGATGGCTCGGGTGACGGGAAAGCAGATCAAAACAACGATCTAGATGTATTGTATACAATCATTCATTTCTATAGCGAGTATGGATTTTCTCTGGAAGATTTTCGAATCGGGATCTGGAATTATTATAAAAGAGACCGAGCCGTTCAAACGATTCAGCAATTCGTCAAAATTTATGACAAATACCAGAAAATTGGTCTGAACGAGCATGCTTTTCCTATTTCCAGACAGTACAGATACAGCTACAACAACACCTGGGGAGATGCCCGCGGTTGGGGCGGCAGACGAATCCATGAAGGAACGGATATATTTGCCGATTATGGAACCCCGATTCTCAGCACCAGCTACGGGATTGTCGAAGTAATTGGTTGGAATCGCTATGGCGGTTGGCGTATCGGCATTCGCGACATGGAGAATATCTATCATTATTTTGCTCATTTGTCGTCTTATCGCAAAGGATTGCGAACAGGCGACATCGTCGAACCTGGTCAAGTCATCGGGTATGTCGGCAGTTCCGGATACGGCAAACCGGGTACCTCCGGCAAGTTCCCGCCCCATTTGCATTATGGCATGTATTACGACACCGGTTTTGACGACTGGGCGTTTGATCCCTATCCCTATTTGAAGCAATGGGAACGGAAAAGCTACAGGAAAAAACGTTAATTATTCCGTATGTGCCTGCCCGATGCAGCTTTTGTCGGGCAGGTTTATTGCTGATGTCTGATCACTGATTTCACGATATTGGCAGACGACATCTCATTCGCCGAAAAGTATGTGATTGGATCTTTATGCGGGTAAAGCTTTTTGCAGATTTGCTTCACGCTCATTCCTTTCCGGTACAACCGGAGCACTTCATCCTGAAGTTCTTCAAGATGCGCCAGCTTTGCCTCGATCATTCTCTTACCTTGTTTGACGACTCCGGCGTGACCGCAAAAGACGGTATCAAAATCAAAGGAAAGTACCTTGCGCAAAGATTCGATATGATCCGGCACCGATTCGTAACGAAGCATGGTTTTGGGGCGGCTGGTCAAGTAAAGGTCCCCGCTAAACAGCCGACCGTTCGCTTCATCAATCAGAACGATATGATCTTCTGCATGTCCAGGCGTATGTACGATCTGAAATTGGAATCGGTTCGTCTCAATCAGCTCAGGAAAAATTTGCGGTTGAAAAGCTTCCCGATTGCCCCAAAACAGCCGCCGATACAAGGGCAAGTGCGTCCTGCTGTGGCAAATTGATTGGCCGAGTGGGTGAATATAGACGGGAATCCGGCAGTGTTGTTGAATCCACGGGGCATTACCGGTATGGTCTTCATGGTGATGGGTTAAGGCCACTTGCTCCATCGAAACCTCCTTAAAAAAAGGAATGAGTGCTTTTTGTGCCCGGCTCGGCCCTGTATCAATCAGCAACCCGTCTACGGTATAAAGATGGACGCTTAACCGCTGTCCAAGTCGCGACACAAAGGTTTTCACATGGATAATGTCCTCCAGCTTTTCCACCTTCAGCATGGGATTCTCCCCTCCTGTTCATTGCGTTTTCGGGTATTCTTGCAAAATCTCAGTCAACGTATCCAGTTCCTGCTGCTCCAATTCTTCCATGTACCCTAAAAATCTCCCGACTAGCTCAGCCATTTGCGGACTTAATTCCTCGCCGACCGACTGAATCATCATCCCGACAACCGTACCGACGAACATGGTTAACTGCAAGACAGGTTTGGCTGAAGTATGGATGACGTTGATGCTCAAATCACGAACGGTTTTGCCTAAAGAGTTCAAGAATATGAGCAAAATGCCTAAGAAATAAGCGCAAAACTCCACCCGGTATTCCACGAGTGAGATCTCCTGCAAGAGACGGTCAACCGCTTGCTTAAGCGGATATGCCTGCAGTTCTTGAAGAAGGGAGGTTACCTTCCGCTTCTGATGGAGCAGCTCCGCTGACGTCGTAATTGCTGCCCGGGAATGTTTAAACAGCTGTTCCGATTTCTCGGTTGGAATAAATACGACGACTGAACGTCCTGTTTCGTTCGAGTTGACCGCATAGTCACGCGTAAGATAGCCGTGATTCTCCAATTCCTTCAGCACATCATAGGCTGTCCACTTGCTTACGCCGATGGCTTCGGCGATGGTGGAATAATGGACAGGCAACTGCGTTTCTTCGTATAGATGAACGATTTGTTCGAGGAACTGCTTGCGTCTTTCTGTCAGACTCATGATTGACTCCTTGGCTTTGGATGGTATCATAAATGGTATAACTTTCTTTTTGGGGCTTTTGGGTATATTGTAATCAATTGAGTTACAAGTTGCAATTGAAGCACTGGCAGGGCTGTTTCCAGAATAAAGAAAAAATTGGGGGGGACTTTCACTAGATGGGGAATGTGTATTTTTTCACCGGATTTCCAGGATTTATCGCCAGTGCTTTAATCAGGCAAATCATTCGTGACGGCTACGAGATTGACCATTGTTATCTGCTGGTTCTTCCCGAGCTGATAAAAAAGGCCGGGCAGGAAGTTAACCGGATCGTTGAGGAAGAAAGCATCGGGGAGCATCCATTCACCATCGTGGCCGGCGACATCACCAAACCTGGTTTGGCTTTATCCGATGATGTACAGGCGTTGCTTAAAAATAACATTACCCACGTATTTCATCTGGCGGCCATCTACGACCTTGCCGTTCCCGCGGACATCGCTTATGCTGTCAACGTCAACGGAACCAGGCATGTGAACGACTGGCTTCTTACGCTTCCCCGATTAAAGCGCTATATTTATTTCAGCACGGCTTATGTTTCCGGAAGACGTGAGGGGCGCATCCTGGAAACCGAACTGGAGATGAACCAATCCTTCAAAAACCATTATGAGCGTACCAAGTATGAAGCGGAAATACTGGTACAGCAAATTCGCGACCGGATTCCCACTACGATTATTCGCCCAGGCATCGTCAAAGGAGATTCCAAGACGGGAGAGACGATCAAGTTTGACGGTCCGTATTTTATTTTGAATTTCTTTGACCGCCTGAAGTTTCTTCCTCTCCTGCCCTACTTGGGAAAAGGATTGGCAGAGGGCAATTTCGTTCCGGTTGATTACATCATCCAGGCAACCACCTATCTTGGCCATGCAGAGGCTGGAATAGGCAAAACCTATCACTTGACTGATCCAAAGCCATACCAAATACATGAAGTATACGCGATGCTGTGCGAAGCCGTAACAGGTCGAAAACCAAAAGGGAGAATCCCGCTCTCATGGGCCAAAGCTGCCCTTGCCATACCGCGAGTACGTAAATGGTTGGGTGTAGAAAAAGAAGCAATGGAATACTTTACTTGCATGTCCGTTTACGACAGTTCACAGGCAAAGCGAGATTTGCAAGGTTCAGGAATTGTCTGCCCTGATTTCCGGGACACAGTCGCCTCTATGGTTGCCTTCTACCAAGCAAACAAGCACGACAAGAGCAAACATCTGATCATTCGATAAACGACCGACGCAGCCTATCGCTGTCAGGCGGGGGCCCCAATCTATCTGTGTACAGGAGGTGTCGTGATGCAACAGCAACAAACGAACAACATTAGCAAATGGCAAGTTACCTGCCCTGCCACCCTGCAAGTCATCGCCGAAATAGATGAAACACCGCTTGAAGACGTACCCAAGCTGTATGAACAAGCTCGTCAGGCGTTTGCCAAATGGTCTTCCCTAACGCTTGCCGAGCGCATTTCGTATCTGCGTCATCTAAGAATTTATCTGACTGAGCATATGGAAGAGGTTGCGGAGACTATCTCCAAGGACTCCGGCAAAGTGAAGGTAGAATCGCTGGTTGCCGATATTTTGCCGATTCTCGATGCGATTCTGCACATCGAAAAACACGCGCCAACCGTGCTGAAGAGACAAAAACAACCTACGCCCATCCTGCTTATCGGCAAAAGCTCCTATGTTGAGTACATGCCAAGAGGTGTGGTATTGGTGATCTCTCCCTGGAACTATCCTTTCCACCTTGCCATGATGCCGGTAATCAGCGCTCTGGTCAGCGGCAACACGGTGATTTTGAAACCGTCGGAAATCACTCCGTTGGTCGGGAAGCTGATCGAAAACCTGTTCGCCCAAGCTGGCTTTCCCCCCGGTGTTGTTCAGGTCGCGCACGGCGGCAAAGAGCTGGGCGCGAGGCTCACACAGGGCAAGCCCGATTACATCTTTTTCACCGGATCAGTTCGAACAGGGCAGATTATTCAGGCTCAAGCAGCCAAAGATTTCATTCCCACTACGCTGGAGTTGGGCGGCAAAGATCCGATGATCGTTTTTTCCGACGCCAATCTGGAACGCGCCGTGAAAGGTGCTTTATGGGGCGCTTTTACCAACTCCGGCCAAGTCTGCATGTCGGTGGAACGGCTGTACGTGGAGCGCAAGATTTACGACCTATTTGTCAGTATGCTGATAGAGGAAGTGAATCAGCTTAGCCAAGGATTTGAATTAGACGATGATGTCGGCTCCATGACGTTTCATGGACAGCTGGCCATCATCAAAGAGCAGCTGGAAGAAGCGTTGGCCGGCGGCGCAGAACTGAAAACAGGCACCTCTCCCGACCAGTGGAAAACAGATAAAGGCTTGTTTATTCCTCCTACCGTGATCACCAATGTCAAGCAATCGATGAAAGTGGTGCAAGAAGAAGCTTTCGGGCCGCTTTTGCCGGTACTTCCGTTTGACACGGAAGAAGAGGCGATTCAGCTTGCCAACGATTCCGTCTACGGGCTGAACGCCAGCGTCTGGAGCCAGGATCTTGCCAAAGCCAAGCGTGTCGCCTCCAAACTGATCAGCGGTGCGGTGGCCATCAATGACGTCATTGTCACGGCAGCCAACCACCACCTGCCGTTTGGCGGCACCAAACACAGCGGCATCGGAAGGTATCACGGGGAGATGGGCTTGCGCATCTTCTGCCATGAAAAAGCGGTTATTGTCGACCGCGGCACGAAAAAAAGCGAAGTACATTGGTATCCATATAAAGGCAAGTACCGTCTCCTGTACGATTTAGTTTACAGCTATTACGGCAAAACCCGAAACTGGCTGGCCTTCGCCAAGTCGTATCTGGGTTTATTGCGCCGATCTTAATTTTCCTTTGCTTTCATCATCATGTACCGGGAAAAACAAAAGAGGAGAACTTATGGTTCCCCTCTTTTGGTTTTTGTCCCGGCGAAATTAGTTTGAAGCGCCAACAATCACCAGCAAGATGAAAAGTACGAGAATCAAAATGAAATCGTCTTCGAAGCAACCGTTAAAGAGTGAGCTCATCTATGTGCCTCCTTTGCAAACAGGTTTACTACACGATATGCCAAAACAAGGGAAGACGCTCTAGTCATTTGTCACTTCGACGCATTTTCATCCTTTTTAACATTTGGTTACGCCAAGTACGTGTCATTGCCTCTCTTGCTTTTAATAGCTGGAGGTTGACTCCTCGCCCTTTGCAATGGCTACGCCCGAACTGGTGCCAATCCGATTGGCTCCGGCTTCAATCATGGCGCGGACAAGCTCCATGGTCCGCACTCCGCCCGATGCTTTAACTCCCACATCGGATCCGACTGTTTTGCGCATTAACGCAATGTCTTCTACTGTTGCTCCGCCCGTGGAAAAGCCGGTAGATGTTTTGACAAAGTCTGCTCCTGCCCGGACAGCCAACTGGCATGCGCGAATTTTTTCCTCTTCCGTCAACAAGCATGTCTCAATGATGACTTTGACCAATGCCTTTCCTTTTGCGGCTTCCACAACCATGCGGATATCTTTTTCCACCAGCTCATCGTTTTGGCTTTTTAGCGCACCGATATTCATGACCATATCGACTTCGGATGCCCCGTTTGCAATCGCATTTTGGGTCTCGTACGCTTTTACTTCCGGTGTGGACGCCCCTAACGGAAAGCCGATTACCGTACATACTTTCACTTGCGGTGTATCTTTTAATACGTCATAGGCTGTTGCCACCCAAGCCGGATTTACGCAGACTGACGCAAACCCGTATTCTTTAGCCTCCTGTGCCAGCTTTACAATCTCTTCTCGTGTTGCATCTGCTTTTAATAATGTGTGGTCGATCATGGATGCGATTTTCATTTTTCATTTCCCCTTTCCGGTTAAGCCTTTCCTTAGTGGCCCGGACCTTTCGTCAAGTTGCAAGTTATGAGAAAAACCCTTTCCCGCTAAATGACAGCCGTAAAAAATATAGCAAAGCATTGAACAAATGTAAATGTAATCTTGAACATCTGTAAAAATAAATTCATAAAAAACGACTATGCTACTTCTCCAACAGTGCCCGTGCCGCCAAGTGATCCGTAATCAGGACATTGGCATATCCGCCTTTCAGCGCCCCGGAAATGGCGGCCGCTTTTTTAAGCCCGCCTGCCACCAGAATGGAATGTTCTTTGGTCTTTAAATCCTCAAGTTCTATGCCTATCGTCCGGTCGTTTAGACTCGGGCTGCAAATTTTCCCATCCTTATCGTAAAATCGGGAACAAATATCTCCTGCGGCTTTCGATTGAATAATCTCAAGGTCTTCCTCGCTAAAATAGCCCAAACGAAACAGCAAAGCGTCAGAAAACACTCCACCTACTGTGAATACGGCAATATTGGCGTTCTTGCCCATCTCCAAAACCTTGCTGATCTGCCGGTCATTGGCCAAGGCTTGCTTTACCTGAACCTGGTCAACGATAGCCGGAAGCGGCAAGTAAAGCGGAGTTGTATCATATGCTTTGCCAAAAAGGGTAAGGATCTCGGAAGCAAAGGTATTGACATCAGACTGGCTCACTCCCCCCTTTAATTGCACAACCGTTACATCTCTCATGCTTTTGCTCTTCAGCTCCAGCGCGATGTGGTACATGGTTGTCCCCCAAGTAACTCCAATGGTATCCCCATCTTTTGTAATCGTGTGCAAATATTCTGCTGCCAGTTTCCCGATCTGCTGCTTGACCAGATTGTCTTCCTGAGGCGAGGCAGACGTTATCATCACCTTTTTCAATTGAAACTTCTGCTCCAACTGATTGGCCAGCTTCTCCCTATCTTCAAACGGATCCATAATCTCAATCCTTACATATCCCTCTGCCTTCGCTTGTTGAAGGAGCCTGGAAATAGTCGGACGGGAAACGCCCATTTTTTTCGCAATTTCCTGCTGACTGTAATCCATTTGATAATATAATCTGGCAGCCTTGATCATCTTTTCCAGTCTATCTATATCTGTAGCACTGGCACCATCCCGAAATGCGGTTTTGCTTAGATTGGGCGGGTCAGGATACTTCATGATCATCTGTTCCTCCTCTGTCACCAGGGCATAAAAGAAATTTCATGTACTTCCACAGTATAAAAAAAAAACCCAGCATTAGATACTGGGGGTCAGCGCAACTTATCATTTTGTCTTCTCGTCCCCGAGCCTTGGCACATCCGGTTTGCCATCGGGATTGTTGTACAGATATTGCGGCACCTCTCCGATAATCAGCGAGTGCGTGATCGGGATCTGCGTCATGACCGTTTTTTGGTCGGTCGCAAACGGAATGACTATTCGCAAATCCACTTCAACCGATATGTATACCGTCGCCAGCACCATATTGATGCCCGCTTCCTCCAGCTTCGTCTCCAGTCTTGTCTTCACCGATCCAAGCGGCACGAAAGTCACTGGCAAATCCGGCCCCATCTGCGCTAGAAAGCTGTTCCCCAACGCCAAACCAAGCGGGATGGACCGCTCTACCTTTTCTTCCTCAAACTCCTTCAGGCGATTTTGAATCCGTGAGGTGGTTTCCCCGACAATCTCCATAGGGTTATATTTTACCAACAAAAAATTGTAATGCTAATACAGATTTGTGGTTGACGATATTGCGATTCAAAAGCTACCGTCATATCGAATTTCGGTAGCTTTCTTTTTGTCTATTAGTGTTGTATCGGAGAGTTCCCTTCTCCTGGTCCGAGCAATGGTTCTCCAGTTTCTGCAGGGCCTGCACTTTTATTCGTTTCGCCTGAACCCAACTTTTCGCTTGTCTTCTTCGGCTTGTATGTACCATTTTTGATTGCTCGTGAAATTGCTTTTGCGCAAAGTTCATGAACGAAGTCCTGAACATCTTGCGGAAATTGGTCGATGCTCGGTGTTTTCATCATGCTCTCCTCCAAGGAAGTATTTTCTTTAGGATAGAATACAGGTGGAAGGTTGTCTATTTTTCGGGTATTGAACTTTCTGGGTGATAAATACAGCAACGTGTGATATAGATGTATACTTATTATCTTGAAACTTCGAGGTGAAAATTGCCTCGATAAAGTCAAAGATTTATGGAGGTGTAATTTTAGAATGAGTATGTGGACATATGTTCATGGAGTAATTGAGGTTGACTCATTTGAAAGTTCAAGTGAGATGGCTATGTCTAAAGTATATTCAGTAATAGAAAGCCTTCCCAAGATCACAGGAAGTGAGAGAGACATGCAAATTTATGTAAACTTGTTGAATGGTTATAATTGTAGCCAAGTAAACTATTATGGCACAAGAGAATGGCAAACTAAAGTCTTAATTTCCCTTGAGGGTTCTTTAAGAGATAGAAGTATTGAATATACGCTAAAGGAAGTTACTTCATTTCTCAACAGGTTATCTAAAAGGCTTCATATAGACCACTGTGTTTGCGTGGTTGAGAATGGTTATGACAAGCGAGTTGATGCGGTTAAGGGTTGGGATTTGGGAGCTAATTTTCAATTCGAATAAAGTACAGGTTTCATGTATGTTTACGTTTCAATTCCTCATAGGTAGTCTAAAAACTAAACGGTGTCAACCGTAGTCTTTCAAATCACTTTTTGTTTCAATTACTCATAGGTAGTCTAAAAACATGCCAATGCCAGTGAAATTAGAATGACCATCATTTTTTACCTCCTATACACTCCAGAAGTCGTCTTGCTTTACGTTTGGATCAATTTTCTTTAATGCTTTAATAATCTTATTTGCCGTTTTCAAGTTTGGAGAATATTCATCACTGGACGCAGCTCTTGTCGCTGTGTCTTTATTTATGCCCGCCTCTTTGCAAAGCCATTGCTGCGTTATTCCACGCTTATCTAGCCACTTTCCTAATTTGGATCTCTTTTTTCCTAAACCGAACACATTTATCACCTCATCCAGCATTCTGGACAAGTATTCACAATTTCATACACAAATTTCCGACAACATCGGAATATTGGACAATCAGTGCTGCATCTACTCTCTACACGTGCAGCTACACGGGTATTGCCAGATTTTCAACACGGGTTTCTACACGGATAAACCTACACGTGTAATCAAGCTTTCCGACCAGTATCAGCGTGAATCTGCTCCGCTGTTCGAAACGAGCGAAGCGAGTTGAGAGGGGTTGGGGGCGCGGGGGAAGGGTGAAAAAAATGATCGTTGAAGTATTGCTTTCATTGTTCGGCAACAAGTTCGTTGGCTTGCCGGTGTTCAAAATGGCTCCTAGTGTTGTGACCTTGGGCAAATATCTGGCTGGAGGGTACGCTTTTTGGTCGTGCATGCAAGCGCCGCAGCTGGTCAGCAGGAATTCTCATATGCGAGTACTCATGATGAAAGCTTTTCGGGCAGCAAAAATCTACAATGTCCACAAACGCCGCGATCTCGGAGATGGACAGATCAAAGACTTTCTGGAGTATCCGCGAATTGAACGAATTAGCCGAAATAATGGATCAATCTCCGTTTCGTTTCAATTGCCACCTGGATTTAACCCGAAGGTGTTGGAAGAGCGTGCCTTTGTCTTCCAGCAGCTCTTTGGCCAACACGCAAAACTGATTGTAGGCAGCTCCATTCATCAACTCGTAGTGTCCAGCCCATTGCCGGCATCTGTACCCTACTCCTTCTCTCTTGTG
Organism: Paenibacillaceae bacterium; assembly: GCA_041920465.1. Classification (GTDB taxonomy): domain Bacteria; phylum Bacillota; class Bacilli; order Brevibacillales; family Brevibacillaceae; genus Brevibacillus_H. Next base: position 24,549 of record JBHGXW010000068.1, read on the forward strand.
CAAAAATCATTTAACCTGCAGGGCGGCCTTCCGGTGTTCGCCGGCATCAATCAGGGCGGCGAGCCGGTTTGCTACGATATGCGCCAAAAACCGCATTTGGGCGTTGTGGGCGTGACTGGTTACGGAAAGTCGTCGTTTCTGCGCGTGCTGCTTTGTTCCTGGCTGCAGTTTTTTGGTCCCGAGCAGCTCCAACTATATCTTGGTGATCTCAAAAGGACGGAATTTCAGCAGTACCGCGGCGTTCAACACGTCAAGAAAGTAGCTGTAAGCCGCTCTGAGGTTACAAGTATGCTGGGGCAGGTTGTTATCCTACTGGATCAGCGTTCGGCTCTCTTGGGCAAAGTTAGAGCGTCAAACATCGATCAGTACCGAAAGAAGACAGGAATATCACTGCCATATGTGGTTGTGTGCATAGATGAGGTGGCATTGCTGGCGAGCGAGAAAAAAGCCCACGAATATCTTGAGGAGATCGGCGCCATTGGCCGGGCGCTCGGCGTGTTCCTCGTACTGAGCCAGCAGCGTGTAGACAGTGAGGTTATGGACGGCAAACTGAAAAACAACCTGACCGTTCGTGTGGCTTATCGAATGAGTGATGCACTCAATAGCCGCATGTTCCTGGACAACGATTCCGCGGCACATCTTACCGTCCCGGGCAGGGCCATCGTAAAGGAGCCGAACCGGATCACCGAGGTTCAAACTCCATGGCTTTCTGAGGAAGAGGCTGAACAGATCATCGAGAGGTATAGGTTGGAGGAACCGGAAGAGGATTTGGACGCTCTTGAAAGCGCTGGAAGCCCGTTTGAGGATATTGTCTTTGGGGAGGTTGCTGTTACATGCGATCAAGAGACAAAGCGATTCTAGCCAATCTGGAACGTTTCAGGTGCCTATCGAGGGATGACATAGCGGCAATACATTTCAGTCGGAACAAAGCTTCTGTGAAAGGCTGCAATGAGGTCATGCGCCGCTTGCGGGATCGTGGCGAAGTGGAAGTTATATCCGCTGCATCCCCGTTTGTCTACGCCCGTAAGCCCTCACCGCTTCGGAAAGACTCGCAGAAGATTCCACACTATCTTGCAATCGTAGACGTGTACCGGCAGATGTTGAGGGTGAGCCCACCTAGCATCTTTGTTGTGGAGCCGCGATATGGCAGCAAGGGAATGATTGAGCCGGACATTTTCGCTCTGTGGGCTGGTCGTGCGTTTTGGATAGAAGTGCAAAGGAATATATTTTCGTCAAAGGTTTGGGCTGAAAAATTCACGCGATACCTTGACTTCTTCCGCTCAGGAACTTGGCGAAAAGAGATCTGGCAACCAGCAGACAGAAAGGTGTTCCCGTTCGTGTGGATATTGTCTGAAACGAGGGTACCTGTTCCGGATGGATTGCCATTTCCTGTGATGCAGAGCAGAAACGTTTCTGAACTGTTTGCGAACAAAAAGGCTACCTAGACTTCGTGTCCGGGTAGCTTTTCGAATAGGAGGGCACAGAATTGATATTATGATTTCCTGACTTCCACAATTTTTTCCATGGGTATCCACCAGTAATCCTCATCACTCACCAACTTGATCCGCTTTGCCACGTGATCAATCGTCTTCACCCAGCCCCATGCCTGATCATATACACCAAGGGCCCCTTTCGTGCTACGCCACCATTTGATCACCACAGCATAGTCGTACTGGATCGAATCGATGATGCGGAAGTTGATAGCCTGCAGCTCATCTTCTTCCAAGATCGGCTGTGGAACCAGTTTCTTTTCTTCGGCCAACTCGAACAGTGCTGATGCATGTTCCGGCAATATCCACTTCATCACAAACGGGTCTTCGATTTTGCCCACCGTTTCCACCTTCTCGAATAAGAACATTTGTTCTTATTATACGCGAACATGATGGTGGCATGCAAGGTCAGATGTTGTTCGGAACAAGTTGCTTCCATGACTGCAGAGCCATCTCCACGCTAACCCCGTGTTTTTCTCGGACAATCTCCAGCAGGTTGAACAGCCTTTTCATTTTTCAACTCTGCCAAGTTCTTTCGTAGAAACTCTATCTCTTGCTCCGCACGAATCGCTCTATCAAGGGTTTCACGAGACTTTTCGAGCAGTTGGTCGTACTTTCGCTTCCAGTTCACTCCAGATGCTTCGTTTCTCTTCTTCTCCATTTGGTCCAACTGTTCGATCAATTGGTTCCGATCTACATTTAGACCACGCTCTACTTCCTCCAGGTATTCCACTTTTGAGGCTAGGGCAGCATTTTCGTTTTGAACCCGTTTCAACTCTTCACGCAACTCCTGGATCTCCGCTTCGTACTCTTTGGCCGTCTTCTTTGGTTTCTTCCGTTTCTTTTCTATGAAGGCGAAAAGGTCTGCTTCACTGATCAGATACCCGTCTTTGCGTTTTGCAGGAGCCTTGGCAACTAATTCGCCGTTCCTGATCCAGCGACGCACCATCTGAATATTTTCCGTGATACCTTCTGCTTTCAGCCTTTCGAGTGCCTGATCTGTGGTCAGCATAACCTTCGACCTCCAAACGTTACTTTTGTAATATTATTTTAACATTACTTTTGTGATTTGTGAAGTAACGTTATCACTCAACAAAATTAGTAATGTTATCTGTTTACATCGAAAGTAATCTTACGGATGCAAAATATTAATTTACAAAAGATTCCTTATAGGATTGATAATGTTGTAGAATTACATTGTAGAAAAGGAGGTGCTAAATATTGGGGAAAGACAAGTGTCAGTGCTCAGATTGCGGTCAATTTGTTGAGTTTCTTGTTGATGACGGTATTTGCGAAAGCTGCCTTCAAGAACGGTTGAAAAACGATTAAGAAAAAAGCCCTCCCCCGAATGTCCGAGAGAGGGCTTCGCTTATTCCACGAGTGAAGTCCGGGGGTGTTTATGGGGTGGGAGCGTGCTTCACGAGGGTTATGTGCTGTATTTATATTACCGCCTAATGTCAGATGATCCAGGACAGGACGATTTCTTGAGGGTTCATGGGATCACCGGATAGGAACATTCGTTTGTATTGTGTGTGATATAACGAAAAAATACAACAAAAGCCATCCGATTATGGATGGCTTTAAGAAAGTTTCATCCCTTTTGAGTTTAAAAAATGATTATTAAAAATCTCGTCAAAAAGCTCTGGGATAGATATAAGAAACTTATTCGATGTTAGATCTCGAGCTAGGAGAGCAACCGTTGTCGGAAAAAGCCATGGTAAACCTATTAGGCATTCATAATAGAACCGCATCCTGGGCACGAAGCGAAGGTCTTTTCCGTGGTTAACTACGGCTGCTGTCACCATGATGAAAAAGCCCAAAGGTGTCAAAAATGACAAGATAAGATGTGGTCCACGAACGCCACAAATGATAAGTTTGATCATCACGCCGAGGGACAATGACGCATAAGCAACAGCCAAGACCACCGGAAAAAACTCCTTCATAGTGGCAAACATTTTTTATCCCTCCATTCCTCGAGTAACCTTCGCTAACGCTATTTTTTCTGCTTTGCTTTCATAAACAAATGGATCAATACCGGTCAACAAAACATTTACGCCTACTGCTAACCATATGTATTTTATTGGGAAAGTTTCTCCTGCAAATATAACAAAATTTTTTGAAACCATAGCCACTACCTGCCCATGAATGGTAATAACACTCATCAATCCGCAAGTAGCAACCAGACCTTCAAGCGCACCTATAGCAGATGTCCAGAGGCCAATACTTCTAATGTTTTTACGAAGTTTTGTATCAGGCCTGAATTTTGCGTAATCCATCAATAATGGGAAATAGAACAACATTAGTGAGGTAAAAAAACCAGCATTGATGCCTATACCCAGTATTAACCACGCTATACATGTATATGCAAATCTAGCCCATAGGTTTGCAAAAATTGTTGGTTTATCAGAGGGATAAGTGTCCTCAAAAATATCGTCGTTTTTATGCCTCGACGCGTTGGTATCCATTGATGATTACTTCCCCTTTTCCAGCTCTTTTTACGTTATTTTACCAGCGCATATTATTCTTGTCCATAAGATGTAAAAAAGCCCTCCCGGATTTCTCCGCAGGAGGGCATTGATCATTTCCGGCTCTTATTGTACTTGGTTACAAACTTTTCGATGGCCGCCCGGATCTCGTCTGGTTCCAAATTGATCTTCTTCTCCTTGAGCTTGCTAGAAACGTAGTCGCTTGCCGCTTGTAGTTTGTCTTCTGACCGAAATCCTTGCATCGTTTGCTCAATAAGTGCAAATCCTTCTTCGGCAAGCTTGTGAAGCAACTCCCGCTCAGATACGTTCTTCCGAGCATCAATCCAAGCAAGCGTCCGCTGTCGAAGTTCAGCAAGAGCAGAAGCAAGCAAAATTCCTAAAAGGCTCACTACTCCTGTAACCAATTGCTGTGTAATCTGTTCCATGTTTCTCATTCCTTCCTGTGGATATATTGTGCATAACCTGTGTATAACTAAGCTTTTTCACCAATCATTTCCCGGATATATTCCGCTGTTTCATGGGCCTCATCACACATATCCTTCCTGCCTTGGCTGTTGTAATACGTCCATGCATCCTTGCACAATTGTTCCAGGTATTTCATCGGATTCGTGTGATGACCGAAGCCGTAACTTGGCGAGCAGCAGGTACGTACTTCGTAATGCAGGTGTTTGCCTGTTGATTTTCCAGTTGAGCCCATGATCCCTAACTGCTGGCCGACTACGACATGGTCACCCACTTTCACCTTGAGAGAGTTTGCTTGCAAGTGTGCGTACATGTGGAAATACCCGTTTCGATCTTTAATACCGACTACCCAGCCGAATCCACCAAGGCCGGTGCCCGGATGCGTGTCGGCCGAATAGATGACCTCACCCTCCACAAACGCTTCGATTGGGTCATTCACCTCTTTACCGACCAAGTCGATTCCGGTATGAGGAACCATTTTCCCCGATCCAAACGGGTCCAATCGCATTCCAAACGGGCTTGTCACGCGGTACTGTTTCAGAATATCAAGTAGTTTCATCATCTTATTTCCCCACCTTATCCTTGATTTCACGCAGTTCTGAAATGACAACATCGTACTTTTCGCTGAATTTGTCCAAAATGTCTTGAAGGCGGTTCTCTCGCTTTTCGTTCCGTTTCATCGTGTAGAGGAGAAGCCAAACAAACAGAGCAGCAAACGGCCCTTGAGTGAGAAAATACTTGAGTACGTCCATATCCACGGTTCATCCCTCCATCACCCTTCCCGGGCAAAAGTAAAAGGAGAGCCGAAGCCCTCCCTATGCAACTCGAATAAAAATAGGGAGCTGTGAAAGCTCCCCTGGTGTCAGTGTGGTCGGAATCTCAATTCCAGCCGCCCGGTACATTCTGGCTGCTGCCTCTGAGCAGTTGAAGCGATCCGGACGGTCGATGATTCCGAATTTGGCTACTATCAGATGCAAACCGTTTGAAATGGATTGCACCAGATCGTATGGCGTGTTCAGGTGATAATGCAGAAACAGGGACATATGTCGCTTCTGAATGTCTGTTAGTTCTTCACGGCATCTATAAACATGGTAATCGCCCGGGGCGTACGAAATATGCCGCGGCTGCAAGGGATACCGCCAATCGGTTTCGGCAACGTGCCATTCATCCAGAACAATTGCCACATGGCTGTATGGCGAGGCAGTGACTTCGCTGATCACCCGGCCTACAACTGTTTTCGCAAGAACAAAAAGAAGGTCGAATCGCCTGAGATCAAGCATCAGGCTTCGCCTCCTTCAATGCGAAATATTCCTCCTGCAAATTGCGCGTCAGTTCCTTCTGTGCGAGCAGGTTGTTAAAACGGTAGTTCTGCAGAGCTTCGGATAATGCAATTGCCCGAAGAGGAACGAGTTGATCTTTGATTGCCTGTACGGCCTGCTGTTGTGCCTCTGTGAGCGCTGGATTTACGCTGTCAGCCAAGATCAATGTCAGATCGGTTAAAAGGTCAGTCTGCGTTTCCAAAGCATCCAATACTGCGGCAAGTCGGTCAGAATTGGTCATCAATTCAGCGTAAAAGAGATAGACTTCCTCTTTGTTTCGGAGGAAGTCATCGAGTTCCGCTTGAACGTCTTCACCGGATTGTTTGCGTTTAAGCAGGTCATCCCACTTTTTTTGTCGTTCTTCTTTTTCACGAATCACAAGAATCTCTGATATTGGTTTCACGTTTTGAGTCTTCAATCGAACGCACCTCCGAAACCGTTCAAGATCACCCGCTCAGTGGCGGTTCCTTTGTCAATCGTCACCCGGATATTGATCCCCCAGTTGGCTGCCGTTTTGACATTGTTCGTGAAGAGGTATCCTCTTACCGCTTTCGCTGGGCCGGTAGCATCCTCCCAAGTTGGTACAGCATCGAAGGCATTGTTGCAGACCTCCACTTTGGTGATGGAAGCTCCGCTTGGTATCACAGCGTCCAAGGTAACCAGAATACGTGTTGGCTTTGCGTCGCAAGTGAAGAAGTCACGAGTATCTGGATCATCTAAGTTCAGTTCGAATTGAATCTCCGTTTCTGTCCGGATGAAGGTGAATACTCGTTCCGAATAGAGTCCTTTGCTGTCCGTTGCCCTAATCCGAATCTCATGTGGCACATCAAGCGCCAGAGTCAACCAAGTATTCGGGTCGATGGTAGCAGAATAGTTCTGTCCTGCCGCGCCAGCAAATGATCTGGTTTGCTGACCGTTCAGATACTCTGTAATGGTGAATGAATCGCTCTCTAGCTCGGTTACAGAGTAATTGACTGTCGGAATAGCACTGATCGTCCCCAGGTTTGAGTCGGACCCGCTGATCACTGGCGGCCGGTTCCAAATGACCGTAAATGTCCTGGTTACTAGATTGGATACTCCGCCTTGGTCATCTTCATCCCAAACGGTCAGTGTGTGTTGAGTGTTCTCTGCCAGATCCGCTCCGGTTACGTCGGTTGACCCGTCCCACAGGCGCTTGTCGTGGTAGGTTAGATTCTTTGCAAAAGAAATAGGCGTGCTTCCGTTAGATACCCCGGATTGCAGCGCCTTCGTTGGGCCGTTATTGATTTTATACTTGACCGTGACCACGTTGCCGCTGTCTACGTCCGTCGCGCTGCCGCTAACCGAAAGAGTATTGCTTCCACTACCTTCGGATAATACTTGATTATTTGCAGGGTTCGTGATGGTTAGTGTTGGTGCTAGATTGGCGATTGTCCCTGTTAATCCAAAGACTAAAATAGTTGATGCAAGATAAGTTACATAAGGCATACCTACATTATCATAGTACAACGAGCTGCCGACGTAATTCATTGTTACGCCATCAACAGACGAAATGCCTCCTCCAGATTTCGTTGGCACTTGAAAATTAACGCCAGCAGCACTCGTTTTTGTAATGGCTAATACGTATCCTGTATTTGCTTGAAGTGTAACTGCTGACGATAATGCTACAGATACGTCGCTAGTGCCTGTTTGAGCAAATGTCGGACTCGAAGCTAATAAAGTTCCGTCAGACTTTTTATAGATCCTAGCAACTATATTGCAGTTATTCGGTGACGAAACCCCACGCACGACAAAATGTGTAACTAAAAAAGGCTTATCTAACGTGATTTCCTGCCCAAATGTTCTGTTTTGTGCTGTTTCACTTTGATACGATGATGACGGAGATGAACGTTCTAATAGTGTTGTCATTTCCTTTGTTTCCCCCTTTCCTATCGCAAATGGCCGTTAATTAATGAATAGATTAATCAAAAAAGGACTGTCTCTATAGATCAGTCCTAAGAAAAATAAGAGATTTAATTTTTGGATTTTATGTCGTTCCTGGTCTTAGTGCCTCGTTCAGAAATTTTCCGTCATCTTTAGAGTCTTCAGTTTCATATTCAACTTCAATAATCCCCATACTTTTTGAATTCCTAATTTCATATATATGGTCCCTCCTTTCAATAAAATCCTTTTTACTAATATTGTTAAGGATAAAGTTATTCTCATAAAGATGGACATTTTTATTTTCCACATCATATTTATATCTTGTTTTAAGTACTTGCCCATTTTTTTGTATTTCCCATGCAGTTTCTATTTTGTTTACGGTATTATCCAGCTCTGCGAGAGTTTTATTTCTACTAACACATAAATTAAATTCCTTTACTCTCGATGAAAAAATTTGATTGTCAAAATATCTCATATTGTATGCCAGACTGAGTAACTCGATAAACTCTTCATTAAGATCATTAGCTAGATTGCGATCAAAGTTTCTTATAGATTTAAACAATTTACTAACATCGTGTGTATGGCTACTATTTCCACTGATACTTAAAAAAACTTTAAAATACTTTTCTATACACGTGTTAGCTAATATAACAGCCCTATATAACTGATTTGAGTTAAAAAGGATTCGAGCAGCAATGTAATCCTTGTAAGCAATATTAAAGAAGTTAAAAAAATTACTCATCTTCTCCTTATGTTTTTGATCTTTACTATTTAGAACAAAAGATTTATTTTTCACCAATATCCCTTCTTCCTAGTAATTCTTAAATAATGATACAGATTATTTAGGAAGATGAAAAGCCAGCGACTAATGGCCGTTATTTGAAGGTATCCTCATGCTGGAATCACACCTCCAGACGACTTTCCGCTTGGTTGTATCTACCGCGGATCAGTTTGATCGAACTCAGGCTTGTCAAATCCTCGGTAAACAGGTTGTGCGTGAAGTTCTCGGGTAGAGTTGATTCCATGACGTTCATTCGGTTCTGCAAGTTAGAAATGGCGGTTCCGTATTGGGCCAAAAGAGCATG
>JBHGXW010000070.1:0-3589 GCA_041920465.1 Paenibacillaceae bacterium
AGCATCCACCACTTCATCCGCTTCCGTGCCGAGAACATCTATCAAGGTAATTTCATTCCCCTCTTTGTCAGTTCCGATCGGATCGTGCAGTGAAACGTCTTTGCGTGTCTTTTTCAGACTTCTTAAATGCATGAGAATCTCGATTCTCATGTCAGAAGGGTAAATAGTCAAGCACCCACATCCCAGAATTACACTGTAATTAATACTCAACTACTATTCCTTCATTTTTCACAAATATGACATTTTCAGTTAATATCAATCGCCACAGACCAAGATCTGGCGGTATTCCCATCATCGTCTTTGTACAAGCGGGAATAGATGTACTCTATGGTGCACTTCGCAGCACTGTTAACCTCAAGCTTTCTGAATTGGAGTTCACTAGGCTGTGGAGGTGAATTCAGAGATTCCATCAAGATTTTGGCGAAATCAGGCGACTCCATGCCTGACAGGCTTTCAACGGCTTCTTGGATGAATAAATATTTTGATTCATCCGTCTGCGGTACAAGCAGTTCTTTCAAATAGAGTGTCCCCTCATCAAATTCTGTAGAGTTCTCACGACTATCAATAAATTGCGTGAAATCAGCGATTTTTTCGCCGCTTTTCGCTTTTACAACGTATGCAGCGTAAGAGTAATTCGGGTCAACCTCCACTTCTTCCAAGGTGTAGCCGAATTTTTCAGCAGATTTCCGCAGTCGCTCCACTTTCTTCTCCAGTTTCGATTTGGGAACCGCAAATAATTTGGCCATCAAATCCTCTGGTTCACCCAGTTTGGCCTCAATATTCAAGGTTCTCGATTTGCTGTCCCAGTTGATTTTTGCACCGAGACTTTCCAGGACAAATCTTGCAGGTATGTATACTTGATACCCATAATTTTCGGCAAGAGGAGCCTTCTGGATTGTCACCTTTTTCCCGTTTATAACCGCATTTGTACTTCCGGCCGTTAATTGCATAACCATCTTATCTTTGACGATGGAGATTTTGCTATTCGCCATATCCCAGGTTACTTTTGCACCAAGGCGTTCAAACATCGGATGATCATACGGCACATACAGGCTATCTCCACGAACAACCGGCTGTTGATTAATCGTCCGCATAATTTTTCCATTCAGATTTGTGTTGATCAATTGATTACCGGGCCCCGGTTTTTCACTTGCCGGTTGTTTCTTTGTGGTAAACGACCAGGTCTTGTTCTGTTTGACCCCTTCAACGTAATAGTCTATTGAAACGGTATACGTCTCATCGTAATCCAGTACATAGGCGGGAAAATAGTAAAGGATGCTGTCCTGATAAAAAGGCAGCTTTTCATTCCTGCTGTTGGTAATCGTTGCTTTAACCCTCTCCACCTGAAAATTCGGTTCAAACGAAATGATGTACCCTGATTTAGGTATGTTGAATTCTTCCAAAGGGTTGGGACTTTCATTACCGTAAAAGCCAGTTTCAACGTCTTTCATTCCATCGTAAGGGTAAACGGAAATCTCATTCTTCTCTGGATCCTTTTGCCAGATTAAAGCGACTGTTTCGCCATCTACCATGCTAATCCCAATTTCACTTGCATCAGGATTCAGAAGGGGACTTCTGTGATAGGCTGTATCAATCCAACCATCAATGGCTTCAATATAACTGGATTGGCCTCCGAAGATAATTTCCCAAACACTTTGCGGTCCCCCCAGCGCCCTTGACCGGTCAGAAGGGTTTTGGCCGGTAAATCCCGGCTTTCCTTCCTCCTCATAATGTGCTCTTGTCCAATCCGTATGAACATTATTGTTGATTACATTGTATTTCGCGTGATTCTCAGCCGCTTTCGTCAAGATACTATTTAACTTTACACTGCTAAGACCTGCTCTAGCCCTGATCGCATTCAGATGATCCAATGCCTTCAACTGGCCTTCTGTGTACGGATAGTCTGCAGGAGCTGTTGGAACGGCTTGGCTGTCACTTCCGACACTTTCCGCATGTACGCCAGTATTTACAAACAGCATGGAAACTGCCACAATGATTGTCAATAATCTGCCCAATCTCTTCACTTATAACCCTCCGGAATCGGACTTGCCTCTACTTCTTGCCAAAAATGAGTTTGGCATATGTTTTTCCATCAAACTGATCACCGTCAGGGTATTTTACTGTCTTGCCGGTAGAATTGCCGTTCCCTTGATCATACATCTCCGCATAAGTGATTTTCATGCCAACATGGTCTTGAGTAAAGATACCAAGTGGAATTTTACATTCATAAATATAGTCGCCATCTGTATGAGTGGCTGCTCCTTGACTGCCATCATCGGAACCTATTGCTCCCCAGCTTTCATCTTCCATAACTTTCCAATTTTCGAATGTAAAATTTTCAAAAGTCTTGATATCTTCATTTACTTCAATCAACTGATTGGCATTGTTGTCAAACCAAACATGCAACTTATCATAGTCTTTCCCTTGAGGCAGATCTTCATCTTCAATTTTTACGGCGATATATTGATAGGTGTCATCATTCAAAAAGTAAGCTTTCATCGCATGGCTTTCTTCTATATCAGTCTTTTTATTTTTATAAGTCAAAGTGGTCGAAATTAATGGCTCTCCCCATTCGTTGTCCGCAATTTTCCCATCTAACGTAGGTGGAGTTGCAGAATATTTGCTGAGAATATCACCACCAGCCGGTACCTCGCCTTTTACAGTAACCGTAACATAGACCGTTTTCTTAATTTTGCCGCTGGTATAAACGCCTTTCAGTTTTACCTGCCCTGCTTTTATTGCTTTTATTGCTCCCTTTTCAATCGTCGCAATCGAACTGTCAGGATTGGTCCAAACCACTTTATCGGTTACATTTTGTTTGCTTTTATCGCTAAATGTTGCCGTAACCACAACACTGTCCGACTTTCCGGCTTCCAATTCCACTTTAGGCTTGTCTACCGACAGAGACTTTAATGTTTTCGCAAACGGAATCGTTGATGCCGCGCTTGAAGTGTAATCCGAATTCGCCATAACGGTAACGGGTGACAAACAGCAAAGGGTTGCAATGATTGCAAATGATACTTTTTTCAAATGACTTTTCCTCATTTTTAGCTACCCTCTTTCGGTCAGATTTAATCGCAATGAAAGATGAACCCAATTGTTTACTCTTACTATTTTAGCCAATGATTGTAACTTTGTCAGTAAGAAACTCTAGATCTTGTTGTAAAATGTAATGATATCTCAGTGTGTAACTAAAAAAAGCCGCCCCAGCTTTTACGACGAGGCGACCTTATTTACCTCCAGTTTTTCCGCTATTTAGAGTCCTTAATTCCCTTTCGCCTGCGCCTGCTGCTTCGAACGATAGAACTCGTGGAACAGCTTCATCAGGGCACGCTTCTCGATGCGGGAGACATAGGAGCGGGAAATTCCCAGTTCGCGGGCAATTTCTCGTTGGGTTTTCTCTTTGTCTTGATCAAGTCCGAAGCGGCCGATAATCACTTCTTTTTCGCGGTCGTCTAAGATGTGAATATGCTGATAAATCTTATTGGATTCCAGTTTCAATTGCACAGCATCCACCACTTCATCCGCTTCCGTGCCGAGAACATCTATCAAGGTAATTTCATTCCCCTCTTTGTCAGTTCCGATCGGA
>JBHGXW010000071.1:0-9546 GCA_041920465.1 Paenibacillaceae bacterium
TTTAATCGTACTCGGACGTCAGGATGCGATTTGCGGATATCAGGATCATTTGCGTCTTTTGGACAAGTTTCCCCATGCCGCACTCACCATCCTTGATCAAACAGGCCATTTCATTCAGATTGAACAGCGTTGCCTCGTGCACAACTTGTTGGATGAATGGCTGGAACGGGTAGAAAAGCTTATCGTTGTAAGAAAAGACTTCGTCCCTCTTCGCTCTATTTAAGCTCGCTTGGAGCGTCTACCGTCCGCTCCGCTCACTTCAGAAGGGAGTCGACAAGAAAACCACTTGGCCTCTCAATGGTGTAAAGCATGCCGACTCTTTTCCTTCTTTCGCTCCCTGCGCTTTGTTTCGCTTAAAAGGAGCTGTGAGTGGACGAAGTTTTTCTTCTGCTGAACAAAAGGAAAGAAAATTTAACCACTTTAACAATTTAAAGCAGTTAAACTTCCCGATATGACAAAAAAGAAATCCTTGGTATTATCACCAAGAATTTCTAACGTTCATTTTCACAGTTAGCTGAGCCGGTTCCTTTCATCCTGAATCTCGGAGCGGAATCCCTCGATGCTTTCTTCTCTCCGTTGATTTTTGGCTTCCAAATTTGATTTTTCCCGGGGCTCCATTTCGTCCCCGTGAGCTTTCAGATAATCACGGGACTCCCGAATATTTTCCATCGTATTGTCAATCATGTTCTGAAGTTTTTCCACGTTATCAGAACGGTCGTCCGGTTTTGCCACGCTGCCCACCCCCTTCTTCTGTGATCCTTCCTCATTATGTACAGATCAAGGGGCAGGTATGTACAGAACACGGCAGGTTGCTAATTAAAGTGCTTTGAATGCGGAGATGGCGAGCAGGAGCCAACCGATCAAAAAGGACACCCCGCCGAACGGCGTAATGATCCCTAGTGTGCGGATGCCTGTCAAGGTTAACGCATACAGACTTCCGGAGAACAAAAGAATGCCGATAAACAGCGCCCAACCTGCCATTGGAATCAAACCGGTATCGGGAATTTTACCGGCGAGGATTGCCACCAACACCAATGCCAAAGCATGGATCATGTGGTAATGGACCCCTGTTTGATAAACGGCGAGTTGCTCTTGGCTAATGATCGATTTCAAGCCGTGAGCGCCGAAAGCCCCGAGGGCAACGGCTAAAAACATGTTGATACTTCCCAAAAACAAAAAGAGTTTCATGTACATTTCTCCTATTTTTCCTTCGTGGCCTAGACTGATGAACCTTTAGCTGCCAATAAATTTTTAGCTGCTAAAAAAGCTGCGGCTGGAATGTTTGTGCTTGTAGTGATGATGTCCATAGTGTGAATGGCCATGGTGATTGTGGTTTTGATGATCGTACATGCTCTTTTTATAATCGCTGCTGCTGTAATGTCTGTATTTATGATGTGAACCGCTCAAAGACTTAAACAGATGTTTTAAAATTTTATCCAACATCTCTTCCGTCCTCCTTACACGTAAAGCTTTCTTCCCCTTCATCATAACGTAATACCTGTATTGTAGCAAAAATCCCCAGGTGAAGGGACTATGAAATGTGCTGTTCACACAATGCCATTCGGACAACATGCACTCCGACGAATGGAACCGGAGGCGCTTACTTCATTTGTCAGGTATTGGATTGTATCCTTTCTCATGATAAGGCTTCAATTCTTCCAACCAACGAGCTTCCATTTCCTTCAGCTTTTGCAGCAGATCAGAAAAATTCTGCCCGTCATCTTTTAGCAGCTCGACTATTTCAAAACGGAATAATTCCGGCCCGAAGTGATTCCAGTCATACTGCAGCTCTTGATTTCTGTGGCATCCACGTTTTAATTCAAAACGAAAGCGGTTGAACAGGCTGTCGAGGTTACGGCTGCATCCCACCAACACCTTGCCGTTTGCCAGATTGGCAATCCGGTACACGCCCATCTGTTTGCGTTTTTCTTTGTATTCCCGCTTTAACTCATTTTTTCTCTGTTGATTCAATGACGTCATAATCACATCCTCCTTATTTTTTCACCCAATAGGCGCTGCCGTCTTCTTTCCGCTCCAAAAAGCCGTATTCGATCAAATAGCGGCGCAGCGTGACGTAATCGTCGTAAGCTCCTTTCAAAATCTCGTTTACTTCTTTTTCCGTATAGATCCGGTTTAGTTCAAATCGTTTGGAGAGGTGCTGCAAGATAACCAGTTTGCGTTTCTCCTTTTTCGGAAATAGCTCGAGAGGTCCATCCAATCCTTCGGGAAAGTACATCTGGAGAATCTTCTCGTATTCTGCTTCCGTTACCGCGTAGCGCTCGTCTACCATTCTTGCCGTTCGGTTAAAATTGATAAATTTCTCTTTCTTGTCGGATTGTTCCCTGAGCAATTCCAAGATGGCCAGCAATATTTTGGCTTGTTTTTCCTTCTCGCGAAAATTAAAACGGTAATTGCGGATGGTTGACGCGCTTCCCCCCAGCTCTGCTGTAATTTCCTTGTCATTGTATCCATGGAAAAAGTACATAAGCAATTTTTTTTGATGATCCGTAAAGCCTGTGTATTCCTTATCAAATCCAAGCAACACTTGAAACATGGACCCGTGCTCGTCACGGATATGGAGCGATACAGCTTTGCCTGCTTCATACAGTTCGGAATCAATGGAATAGATGCGCCCCTGTTCAAAACTTTTCCCGCAAACCAGACAGATATAGACCTGTGATTCCCGATCCAATACAAATCCCTGTTTTATCTCCGTAAGGGAGGCATTCCAAAAGTCATCAGCCAACACATTCATAAACATCACCATTTTTCGTCTATATTTTTTATAGACATTATATACATTTATCAGTTGCAGGTCAATAAAAAACGAAACAAGCACAAATATCCATAAATAGATATAAAAACGGCATGTCTGTAATGGACATGCCGTCTTCGATTTGCTATGCAGATTTTTTGCGCAGTTGGTAATACGTTACAGCCAACGCCAGAACAAGAACAGTTCCTTTGATGATGTCATAAGCGTAATAAGGAAGATTCAGCATGGTAAGCCCGTTTAGCAGCACGCCGATCAATACCGCCCCAAGGAAAGTGCCGATTACATTAGGCTTGCCTGCCCCAAAAACGGAGTAGCCGACGAATGAAGCTGCCACCGCGTCCATCAAGAGCGGCTCCCCGCCATTTACCTGTCCTGTCCCGATCCGGGCGGCCAACAAAATCCCCGCCACTCCGGAGAAGAGTCCGGACAGCGCATATGCCAGCGTCCGATAACGATCAACCGGAATTCCGGATAATCGGGCCGCTTCCATATTGCCGCCTGTCATATACAAGAGCCGTCCGTGCCGTGTGTAATGCAAAAACAGATGAACAGCTGCTACGGCAACCAGCATGAGAATCACCGGAACGGGAACGGAAGCCACTTCACCCTGACCCAACCAGAGAAACCACTTCTCCAATTTTCCCGGAGCAGTCGTGTTATCCGGAAGGGGCATGTTGGAATAGACCGAGTATCCCTTTGTATAGGTTAAGTGAATTCCTCTCACGATATACAACGTCGCTAGTGTCGTTAACAGATCAGGTATCCGTATTTTTACGATAAGAAAAGCATTTAAGAGACCGATTAAGAGCCCAAGCATGATCGGAACCAAAAGAGTAACCAGCACGCTTTGTTGATACCAGACCATCAGGGATGCGGACACGACTGTAGACAGGGAAACAATCGATCCCACGGACAGGTCAAATCCGTTGACAATCAGGGAAAACGTCACTCCAATCGCTACAAGCGTGACAATCGAGATGGAACGTAAAATATCGGTAAGATTGGAATAGGTGAAGAAATATTCATTAAACAGGCTAAAAAAGAGCAGAACAAGGAAAATGACACCAATCGTGCCATATTTATAAACAAATGAAATGATTTTTTCTTTTGCTTGGTTTTGCATTTTATTGACCCCCGCTTGCGTAATACAAAATGGATTCAGGGTTCCATTCCTTTTGGCTGATCTCCTTGACGATTTGCCCGTCATACATCACCAGAATCCGGTCAGCAATTCCGATTGCCTCCTGAAATTCACAGGTGAAGTAGACGACCCCCTTCTTCTGTTCAGCCAACCTTCCAATTACGGAATAAATCTCCCGTTTTGCCCCGATGTCAACTCCTTTGGTCGGTTCATCAAACAAATAGATATCTGCTTCTGTATGCAGCCACTTGCCAATCACAATCTTCTGCTGGTTGCCTCCGCTCAAAGACCGCACGGACTGATCCAGCCCCGATGTCTTGATTTGCAGCTTTTCCACCAAATCTCGGGCAATCTCGGATTCCGTTCGTCTCTTGATAAACGCAAACGACGTCCATTTCTTCAAGGTAGCTACAGACAAGTTATGTTTGACCGACTCTTCCACCAGCAGTCCTTCTTTTCGCCGCTCTTCCGGCACAAGGACGATCCCCTGCGATACTGCTTGTCTGGGAGAATCGATCGCTACTCTCTTTCCTTTGATCAAGATTTCTCCTTCTTCAAGCGGATCAGCACCAAACAGGAGGCGAGCCAGCTCCGTTTTTCCCGCGCCGACCAAACCAACGACAGCCACCACTTCCCCTTCTCGCACGTCCAATTGGATTCCGCGCACTTTCCGTCCAAACTTGAGCCCTCTCACTTCCAACAAGGGGCCGCCAATCGAGCTGACACGCGGCGGAAACTCTTCTTGAAGGGAATGGCCCAGCATGTCGGACACAACTTCTTCCATCGTGGTTTCGGCGGTTAATCTTGTACTGACGTTCCGGCCATCCCGCATGACCGTGATACGATCCGTGATCCGGAACACCTCGGGCAGTCGGTGAGAAATATAAACAATCCCCACTTGTTCACGCTTCAATTGGGCAATCAGTTCGAACAGCCGTTCCGATTCGGATGTGGACAGCGGAGCAGTCGGTTCGTCAAAAATAACAAATCTGGCTTTTTGCGCAATTGCCCGGGCAATCAGTACCAGCTGCTTTTCCGATAAACTGCATTCTTCCACTTTCTTGCGGACGGACAAATGCAGCCCCAAACGCTCTACAATGGCTTCCGCTTCCTTATACAGATTGCTCCAGGAAATGAGACTGCTCTTATTGGAATGAACAAATTGATCGACCAGGATGTTTTCGGCAACACTTAGAGAAGGGATTAAAGCCATATCCACCTCTTGGTATACGCATTGAATCCCTAATCTTTTGGCATCAATTGGAGATTGGATGCTAACCTCACGGCTGTCGAAATGAATCTCTCCTTCGTCTGCAAGGTAAGCCCCGGTCAAAATTTTCATCAGCGTGCTTTTGCCTGCTCCGTTTGCTCCAAGCAATGCATGAACTTCCCCTTGCCGCAATTCGAAATTGGCTTGTGATAAAGCAGGCACACCTGAAAACCGCTTGCTTATTCGTTTCATTTGCAAGTTTGACAAAACCGATCCCTCTTTTCCAAGCCGGACTTGGCCCCAAACTTATCAATACTCGACTGGTAAAGGAAGTTCCCGATGGATCGAAATCCGCTCGGGAACCATGGTATTGTATACTTGTTTACTTGCCTAACTGGCTTCCTCCCCAACCCTTCACGTACTTGCCCAAATCTGTTGTTTTCACAGGCTCCTTCGGAAGTGTCTCGCGGGTAACAAGAACAGGATCAAGAACGACATTTTGCTCTGTTTGTTCGCCTTTCAGCTTCTTGTACAGATAGCGTACCTGTACGCGGCCAATGTCGGTCGGGTCAACCGCAGCAGATGCAACCCACGGAGAATTCGGATCTTGAATGAGCTGCAAGTCTTCATCGCTTAAATCGATGCCATACACTTTGATCTCGGTCCTGCCTGCTTGCTGGATCGCGCGGGTTGCTCCTTTGGCGAACTCATCCCAAGCGGCCCAAACAGCGGTAATGTCACCTTTGTTCGGATATTTCTTCAAGATCGCTTCCATTTGTGCTTGTGTTTCCAATGCCGTATTGGAAGTAGCGGAACCGAAAGCGGCAATTTCTTTAATTTCCGGATATTTGGCCTGGAATGCTTTGTACGATTCCTGGCGTCGTTCCATTGGCGCAAAGCCGGCTACCCAGATTTTCACGATGTTCCCTTTGCCACCAGCATCTTTCGCCAGCTTTTCCAGCGTCAGTTCTGCCATTTTTTGATCGCCTTGCTGCAAGACCGTTACGCCCGGAACGTTCAAAGCTGCGTCAAAGGCAACTACGCTGATTTTTTGGTCAAGCGCTTTTTTCACGCCTTGTTCCAGCGCTTCCGGCGTGCCGTGGTCAATTAAGATACCATCAAAGTGTTGGTTAATGGCTGCGTCCAAATTGGAAGACATCTTGGCCAGATCCCCATCAGAGTTAAACACAGTCACTTCTCCGCCATTCTTCTCCACCTCTTCTTTTACTCCAGCCACGTACTGCGAAGAGAATGTGCCAATATTAAATTGCATGATAAGTGCGATGCGTTTCTTTTTGTCCTTGTCAGCACCTTCAGAACCTTCTGTCACTTTTGAACCTACGCTGCACCCGGTTAACAGCAAAGCAGCTGTGACTAGCAATGACAGAATCAGACGGATATGTTTCTTGACTTGTGTGGACATGGTTTGGTTTCCCCCTTTTGTATGTGTAAAGAATAGAAAATAAAGCCTCTTTCCGATAAGAAAGAGGCTTGCTTTCGAGCTTACGCCTCTTATCTTTCAGGTACATGTACCTGCTGGAGTTAGCACCTTAACAAGACACTTCTTGTTAGGTTGCCGGGCGTCATCGGGCCAGTCCCTCAGCCTGCTCTGGATAAGAGTATGATTCTTTTGTTCAAAACCTATTAATTCGATAGGAATTATTATGATAATTGGATCATACATCCCCTTGTGACATTTGTCAACATCAAATACATTTTTGTTTAAGACAAATTGTACTATCAAGTGCGACACCTAAGACTAGATAAAAAATGGCCCATGATTGATTCGTGTAAAATGAAGTCACCATCGATGCACCCGCTAAACATTTCAATCAAATGGTTTTGCACTTCCTGTTTATCAATACTGCTGTGCTTTTGGATCATGCTCCAGCTCGAAACCACCCAAGTGACCGAGAAAGATGGCTCCTTCTGTGAAGGCAGCATAATGGGGATTCCGCCAAGGACAAACTAGAACAAAGGATTGACAAAATCATCTAGCTGTAACTAAAATAGTTACAACAAGAGGGTGAAGTCTTATGAAGATTAGCAGCCGCTTTACTGTAGCGGTTCATATTTTGTCTTTGTTGGGTATTGAGTCATCTTCACATTTCACATCAGAATGGATTGCGGGCAGCGTGAACACCAATCCTGTGATAATCCGCCGCGTCATCGGTCAACTAAAAAAAGCGGGATTTGTCAATGTTCGTCCTGGTACCGGAGGGACATTCCTGGCAAAAAGTTTGGAAGAGATCACTTTGCTTGATGTATACCGGGCCGTTGATGTGGTGGAAGAAGGCGAACTTTTCCATTTCCATGAAGAACCGAATCCCGAATGTCCAGTCGGCGCCAATATCCAGTCCGTTCTGCAATTGATTTTGCTGCATGCCCAATCCGCTATGGAACAAGTATTGGAAAAGGTAACCATCAAACAGTTGGTTACTGATCTCACGAAAAAGATCGATTCGCCAAAAACCTAATTTTTTTAAGTTTGTTGTAACCAAAATAGTTACAACCAAACATTGCGTTCACCCTCTCAACCAAATCTGATAAAAAGAAAGAAAGGAAGAAGAAAAAATGAAGATTGCGTTGATTGGAGCTACCGGAATGATCGGACAGCGCATTTTACAAGAAGCGTTATCAAGAGGACATCAAGTAACGGCTGTGGTGCGAGACTCCTCCCGTATCAGCCAGCAACATGAAAACTTGAACGTAATCACTGGGGATATATTTGATCCACAAAGCATTGCGAAAGCAGTTGCCAACCACGATGCGGTTATCAGTGCCTACGGGCCAAAACCTGGTCAAGAACAAACCCTGATTGATGCCTCCCGCTCCTTGATTGACGGCGTAAAACAATCGGGAGTGCGCCGCCTTCTCGCCGTTGGCGGAGCCGGAAGTTTGGAAGTTGCTCCGGGAGTTCAGCTTGTCGATCTGCCTGAATTCCCTGCTGCCTACCAACCGATTGCCCTGGCGCATCGTGACGCTTTGGCTGTGTATCGTCAAGAAACCGATCTTGAGTGGACCTCCCTAAGTCCTGCGGCTATGATCCAGCCTGGTGAAAGAACGGGACAATACCGTACGGGAACGGACCAGCTTGTCTCGGACGAAAAAGGAGAAAGCTTCATCTCCGCAGAAGATTACGCCGTTGCCTTACTGGATGAAGCGGAAAATCCTCGCCATATCCGCGCAAGATTCACTGTCGCTTACTAAACATTCTGTCTATTCTTTCAGCCAAAAATGATGTAAACTTATCAATTCATTTGTCCATTTCAAAATCATCCTTACTTTCATTTACTGTATCAGTATAAGAAAACTCGGTACTTGCCGAGCCTTTTGGCGACGGCAGAGCCGTAGTTTCTTATGTCGATGGGACAAAATTTATAAATTCCTATCGACCAAAGAAAGGGATGATTTGAAATGACAGTAACGTATTCAACCGGTCCACTGGAAAATCAGGCACCAAACCGATCCAGAACCGTATTTACCAAAGTGTTGAACAACAATAGCAGTACCTCGATTACGGCCAGGATAAAAGTTTTCAGGCTGAACGGAACAAAAACGCTTATTCAGAACATATTAATCACCGTTCCGCCAAACTCCTCCAGATTCGTCGTTAAGAACCTTGCTACCAACGTTCAACAATTTGAAGTTCAAATCAAAGTAAGCACCAACTGCAACGTTCTGGTCGGCGTATTCGGCAAAACGGGAACGGGTAATCTTAACCCGACCCACCGAGTCGTCCATAGTGAACTGACACGCATTTTATAATAAATCCAAGAAACCCCTTGAATTGCAATTGATGCATTCCAAGGGGTTTTTTACTCCGCTAAGTCGATGCCAGTAAAACAGCCGACACCCGAGTTTCCGGAAATTTCACTTTAATTCCATCATTTACCAAAACCGCGAGTGGTCTTCATTCGCACTCCCATTCTCTCCCATAACATGGGAAGCTGTAAAATCGCCGGTTGAAGTTTATTTCTTCTGCATGTGAAGCTACCCCAGTTGCACTTGTACCGGAACCTTCCGCATGGGAAATGAACAGGTGAATTTGACTGATGGAAAATGCGGAAATTTGACGTAGAGGGGGTCTTGGCCTGCTCAATTCCCCTTCACCTGCGCCTGCTTCGAGCGGTAAAATTCATGGAACAGCTTCATCAAGGCGCGTTTCTCAATGCGGGAGACATATGAACGGGAGATACCCAGTTCGCGGGCGATTTCGCGCTGGGTTTTTCTTTGTCTTGATCAAGTCCGAAACGGCCGATAATTACCTCTTTTTCTCGGTCGTCTAAGATGTGAATATGCTGATAAATCTTATTGGATTCCAGTTTCAATTGCACAGCATCCACCACTTCATCCGCTTCCGTGCCGAGAACATCTATCAAGGTAATTTCATTCCCCTCTTTGTCAGTTCCGATCGGA